>JAKOVR010000139.1 GCA_029782025.1 Actinomycetes bacterium
TCAGGCGATCCAGAGATCGGCCAGCCAGGTCTTGGCCCCGAGCGTCTGGATGGACCCGTTGGCGGCGGTGTAGATGCCGTTGACCCGGGTGGTGGCCGCCAGCACCCAGTTGGGCCGGCCCATCCAGATGTAGGGGATCTGGGCCGCGAACTCGCGGCTGATCTCCTTGTAGGCGGCGTCCCGCTCGCTGTCGGAGGTGGCGGCCGTGGCCTTGTCGATGGCGGCGTCGACCTTGTCGCTCTTGAAGCGGGGGAAGTTCAGCGCCACCTGGCCCATGGGGGCGGCGCTGGTGCTTCGCCAGAACACCACGTCGCTATCGGGATCCCGGAAGCCGAAGTTGCGGAAGATGGCCAGGTCGAAGTTGCCGAGTGCCGTCTGGGCGACGAGACCGATCTGCTTGAACGACTGGATCGAGACCTTCATGCCGAGCGACTCCCAGTCCTTCTGGAAGTACTGGCCGTCCTTGAGCACCTCGGGGTTGTCGATGAGGATGAACTGGAACTCCAGCTTCTTCCCCGTCTCCTTCTCGTACTTCTGGACGTACTCCTTGGCCTTGGCCAGGTCGAACTTCGGATAGCCGTTGTCGGCCTCGTAGCCGAGCTGGCCCGGAGCGAACGGGCTGTTGGCCGGCTGCTCGATGTCCTTGGTGACCTCCTTGCGCCACCCCTCGGTGTTGGTGGCGTAGGCCACGGCGAGGCGGGCGTTGAGGTTGTCGAACGGCGGCCGGGCGTGGTTGACGACGATGAAGTCCTCCTCGCCCTCGGCGTAGTCGACCAGCTTGTAGTCGCCGGCCCGCAGCGCCAGCACCTGGTCGGGCTTGTAGCTGTGGATCATGTCGGCCTCGCCGTTGCTCAGCATCGACACGCGCTTGGTCTCGTCCTGGACGATGCGGAACTCGATGGCGTCGAGGTGGGGCTTGCCGGGCTGGCGGTACTTCGGGTTCTTCTTGAACTTCCACACGTCGCCGTCGACCCGGGAGTCGTAGACGAACGGACCCGACCCGATCGGGGTGCGGTTGAGGTCGGGGTTGGCCAGCATCTTCGGGGAGATCACGTAGCCGACCTGGCTCATCATCAAGGTCGGGAAGGCGGCCCAGGGCTTGGTGAGCTTGACGGTGACGGTGTTCTTGGACGTCTTCTCGATGGACTCGACGGTGACCAGCGCCGCCTTGGTGATCAGCGAGTTCTGGTGCGCTTGGAAGTTCTGCAGCACCACGTCGGCGTCGAGGGGGTCACCGTCGGAGAAGGTGATGCCGTCGGGGATGGTGAGGGTCCAGGTCTTGTTGCCGTCGGAGCCCTTGATGTCCGAGGCGAGGTACGGGACGGCCTTGCCGTTGTCGTCGAGGGTGGCGAGCGCATCGAAGACGGCGGAGGCGATGAAGTGGCCCGACGCGGCGAAGGCGTACCGGGTGGGATCGAGACCTTCGGCGTCGTTCTCGATGGCCATGACGAGCTTGCCGCCGTCCTTGGCCTTGGCGCCGTCGGCGGGGCCCTTGGTGTGGGGCCGGGTCGCCACCGTGGTGGTGGGGCCGGTGGCCGATCCGCCGTCGTCGCTCTTCTTGCACGCACCGGCGAGGAGGGACGCGGCCAGCACCGCAGTCACGCCCAATCGGAGCCCGCGCCTCGCTCGGACGTTGCCGTCAACAGTCATGGTTCTCCCTTTCACCTGGCCCGCCTGGCCTGGAGACCGTCCCCTCCCCATCGGCCGGGGATCCTCGGAAGTTGACGAAATCCGGTTCAGGTTCCGGTCAAGGATTGATCAGGTTGGACAAGCGGGACCGTCCCCGGCCGCCCCCGCTCTCGCTCCCGCTCCCGCTCCCGCTCCCGCTCCCGCGAGACGCGACCCCCGTCAGCAGGCAGGATGCGGACGTGGCCGGCCTCACCTACCCCGTCGCCGCCACCGTGACCCTGGCCGCCGAGCTCCCGGTGTACGCCGCCGTCCTCCGGGCCCGGGCCGGGACCCCGATCCGCTGGGCCCTGGCCGGCGGGGCGGCGGTGAACGTCGTGACCCACCCCCTGCTCTGGTTCGTGCTGGTCCCGGGCCTGCGGGCGGTGACCGGGAGCCACCTCGCCGCCGTGGTGCTGGCCGAGACGGCGGCGTGGTTCGCCGAGGGGGCGATGATGGCATGGGGCCTCGGACGGCGGCCGGGCGCCGGCGATCTGTGGTCGGCGGCGATGACCGCAGCGATCGCCGCCAACGCGACGTCGTTCCTCCTGGGCGTCCTCATCGAGTCCGCCCTGCCGTAGTGGAAGCGCCTTCTCCGTGGGTGCGAATTGTTCGCGAACGCGAACAATTCGCACCCACAGAGGAGGGGCGGGTCAGGGGGCGAGGCCGAGGTTGGCGTAGATCTCGCGGGTCGCGGTGGAGCGGTTCAGCGTGTAGAAGTGCAGGCCGGGGACGCCGGTGTCGAGCAGCTCGCGGCACAGGTCGGTGGCCACCTCGACGCCGATCTTGCGGACCTCGGCCGGGTCGTCGGCCACCGCCGAGATGCGTTCGGCCAGCCACCCGGGGAACTCGGCCCCGGCCAGCTCGGCGAAGCGTTTGATCTGCCCGGCGTTGGTGACGGGCATGATGCCGGGCAGCACCGGCGTGGTGCAGCCGAGGTCGGCCAGCTCCTCCACCATGCGCAGGTAGTGGCCGGCCTCGAAGAAGAACTGCGTGACGCCGAAGTCGGCCATGGCCAGCTTCTCGGCCAGGTAGCGGCGGTCGGCGGCGCGGTCGCCGTTGGACCGGGGGTGCAGCTCCGGGTGGGCGGCCACGCCGATCGAGAAGTCGCCCACCTCCCTGATCAGCTCGATCAGCTCCGAGGCGTAGGTGAGCTCGTGGGGGTAGTCGCCGCCATCGGTGGGCGGGTCGCCGGCGAGGGCGAGGATGTTCTCGATGCCGGCGGCGCGGTACTCCTCCAGCAGGCTGGAGAGCTGCTCGCGGGTGTGGGCGATGCAGGTGAGGTGGGCCATCGAGGTGATGCCCAGGTTCTGCTGGATGTTGATGACGATGTCGCGGGTGCGGTCGCGGGTGGACCCGCCGGCCCCGTAGGTGACCGAGACGAACGAGGGGCGCAACGGCTCCAGCTCGGCGATGGCCTTCTCGAGCTCCCGGGCCGCGTCGTCGGACTTCGGCGGGAAGAACTCGAAGGAGAAGGTCCGCCCGTGGGTGAGGAGGTCGACGATCTTCGTCATAGGGGCGTCAGGCTAGTGGTGGCACCGGCCTCAGCCCATGACACGGATGAGCATCATCTGGCTCGACACCGCGCACAACCGGCCGGCCGACCAGATGTCGGTCTCGGTGAGGATGTAGCCGTCGCCCATCCACCGAGCCCGCGACTCGCAGCAGAGCCACTCCTCGGTGGGGCGCTCCAGCACGTGGAAGCTCAGCTCCAGGCTGACCATCGTGTGGAACGGGTCGCCCGGTCGGAGCCGGACCCACAACGCCGGGGCGGGCAGGTCGGCGTAGACGAGCATGCACAGCGGGTCGATGCCGCCGTCGGCCAGCTCCGGGCGCTCCACGAACCGACCCCACCGCACGTACCGCGCCGGCTGGTCCGGGGTCCAGCCTTCCTGCCACGGCAGGACGCCCAGGGCGGGCCGGATCTCGAGCTGGTCGAACAGTGGCGGTTGGCCCGGGGGGACGCCGGTGGTGCCGGGCAACGGGTCGTAGCCGGGGAACAGGGGCTCGGTGCGGCAGGCGTCCACGGGCGGCACATCGGGCGGCGCGGCGTCGAGGTACCCGTCGCCGGGCTTGGGCCGGGTGAAGAGCGCACCGAGCCGGAGGCAGCGCCGGTCCTGGCCGTCGGCCCGGGCCGAGGCCTCGACGAAGGCGCTGATGCCGCCGGTGCGGAGCACCTCGGTGTCGATCAGCAGCTCGCTCGAGGTCGGGCGGTCGAGGTAGCGGGCCGAGATCGACCGCAGGGTCAGCCCGTCGACGCCGTGGGCGAGGGCGGTGGCCCGGGCCACGGTGGCGGCGAACACCCCGCCGTGGAGGCCGAACGGGGAGCTCCACCCGTCGGGGATGGCGGCCCGGAAGCCGCCCGGGTAGTGGGGGTCGGGGTTGACCGCGGTGGCGGCGACGAACGAGGTCATCCGGCGGCGGCGCGCTCGGCCGCCTCCACCGTGTTCACGAGCAGCATGGCGCGGGTCATGGGGCCGACGCCGCCGATGCGGGGCGACAGCCAGCCCGCCACCTCGGCCACGCCGTCGTCGACATCCGAGAGCAGCTTCTTGCCCTCGAAGCTCACCCCGGCGGCGACCACGGCGGCGCCGGGCCGCACCATGTCGGCCGTGATGAGCCCGGGCGACCCGGCCGCGGCCACGAGGATGTCGGCCTGCCGGGTGAAGGCACCGATGTCGGGCACCCCGGTGTGGACGACCGTGACGGCGGCGTTGAGCCCGTCCCGCTTCAGGGTGAGCAGGTTGGCCAGCGGCCGGCCGATGGTGAGCCCACGCCCCACGATGACCACGTGCCGGCCGGCGGTGGGGATGGCGTAGTAGCGGAGGAGCTCCACGATGCCGGCCGGGGTGCACGGCAGGGCGGCCGGGATGCCCTGGACGAGACGGCCGAGGTTGACCGGGTGGAGCCCATCGACGTCCTTGGCCGGATCGACGCGGAGGAGGGCGGCCTCGTAGTCGAGGTGGCCGGGGAACGGGTACTGCATGAGGTAGGCATCGATGGCCGGGTTGGCGTTGAACTCGTCGACCACGGCATCGACATCGGCCTGGGTGGCCGTCGCCGGCAGGTGCACGTGGTGGCTGGCGATGCCGAGGGCCTCGCAGTCGCGGTGCTTCATGCTGACGTAGTTGGCGGACGGGCCGTCGTCGCCGACGAGGACCGTGCCGAGGCCCGGGGTGACGCCCCGGTGGGCCAGGGCGTCGATGCGATCGTGCAGGCCGGCCTTGATGGATGCGGCGACGGCCTCACCGTCGAGGATCTGAGCAGTCATCCCGGCCACCCTACCGGCATGGTCGTAACCTGTCGGGCGTCACACGTCAGGAGACGACATGAGCGACACCCCGCAGGGCCCCGGCTGGTGGCTGGCATCCGACGGCAAGTACTACCCGCCCCAGAACGCCGCCCCGCCGCCCGCCGCTCCTCCGCCGGCTCCGCCTGCCCCGCCTGCCCCGCCTGCGGGCGGGTACCAGCAGCCCATGGGGGCCCCGATGGGCGGCTACCAGCAGCCCATGTACCAGGCGCCGATGGCCGTGCAGCCGATGGCCCCGCAGAAGAAGAAGGGCAACGGCTGCCTGTGGGCCGCCCTGATCGTCGCCGTCCTCATCATCGGCTCGATCGTCGCCGTGTTCTTCGTGGTCGGCCGGGCGGTGAACGACGCGCTGAACTGCTCGTCCATCTCCGACAAGGACGCCAAGGAGGTGTTCGGCAGCGAGGTCACGATGTTCCAGCAGGGCTCGGCCCTCATCCCGACGGGATTCAACCTCGACGAGCGGATCCTGCCCAACGAGAAGTCGTGCGTGATCTCGCGGACCGGGACGGGCACGGGCGGGCAGCCAGTGCTGGGGTCGGTGCTCAAGATCGACAAGCCCGACGCCGCCGCGTTCTTCAAGGCCGAGCTCGACAAGGCCAAAGCCGGCACCAACCCCACCCCCACGACCAGCACCACCGAGCCCATCACACTGCCCAACGGCGACACGTTGACGATCCCCACGATCAGCGTGCCCGGCGGTCTCTCCGGCGACCCCTATTACTTCAAGGACGTCAGCCTGGGCGACGAGGCCTTCTGCACCAAGGCCAACTTCTTCGATGCGTCCGGTCTCCTCGTCCGCAAGGGCAACACCATCGTGTACACGACGGTCACCGCCGCCGGCTCGAGCGAGGACTTCAGCCAGTCCAACTGCGACTACAACCTCAAGTTGGCCCAGAAGGCCCTGGGCTGACGCACGATCCTTGGGTGCGTAAGGGCGCGCATAGCGCACCCTTACGCACCCAAGCGATCAGTGCAGGAAGTGGCGCTCGCCGGTGAAGATCATGGCGACGCCGAGCTCGTCGGCCTTGGCGATGTTGTCCTCGTCGCGCATCGCCCCGCCCGGTTGCACGATCACGGCCACGCCGGCCGACGCCGCGGCCTCGATCCCGTCGGCGAAGGGGTAGAAGGCGTCGCTGGCACACGCCCCGCCCTCGGCCCGACCGGCCGCCTTCTTGGCCGCGATCTCGCCGCTCTCGACCCGGTTCTGCTGACCGGCGCCGATGCCCCACGCCACGCCGTCCTTCACCAGCACGATCGAGTTGGACTTCACGTGGCCGCACACCCGGAAGGCCAGCTCGGCGTCGAGCCACTCCGCCTCGGAGGGCTGGCGCTTGGTGACCACGCGCCAGTCGGCCCGCCCGGAGGCGAAGTGGTGGGGCTCCTGGACCAGCCAGCCGCCGTTGATCTGGCGGAGGTCGAGCCGGTCCTGCGCCGGTGGCGGCGCCTCGAGCAGCCGGGTGTTCTTGCGCTTGGCCTGGAGGGCCTCGATGACACCGGCCTCGTAGCCCGGCGCGATCACCACATCGGCCTGGGCCGCGGCCACCATCGACTCGACGGTGTCGAGGTCGACCACCCGGTTGAGGGCCACGATCCCGCCGAAGGCGGACCGCTCGTCGCAGGCGAACGCCTTGGCGTAGGCGTCGGCCAGCGAGTCGCTCACGGCCACGCCGCACGGGTTGGCGTGCTTGATGATGGCGACGCAGGGCCGGTCGCCGAGGTCGTGGGCCAGCTTCCACGCCGCCGCGGCGTCGTAGAGGTTGAGGTAGCTCAGCTCCATCCCGCCGTGCTGCACGACGTCGTCCCACCAGCTGTGGCTGTTGACCTCGCGGTAGCGGGCACCGGCCTGGTGCGGGTTCTCCCCGTAGCGCAACGACTGGACCCGCTCGAGGGCCAGGTGGACGGTGGGCGGCAGCGGGTCGTCGCCGTCGAGCCACTGCACGATCTGGGCGTCGTAGGCCGCCGTGGTGGCGAAGGCCTTGCGGGCGAGCGTTCGACGGGTGGCGTCGCCGAGCGATCCGGTGGCCTTGATGTCGGCCAGGACGAGGTCGTAGTCGGCGGGATCGACGACCACACCGACGAAGGCGTGGTTCTTGGCCGCCGCCCGCACCATCGCCGGCCCCCCGATGTCGATCAGCTCGATGCTCGGATCGGACGAGAACGGGTAGAGGTTCACCACCACCAGGTCGATGCCCTCGATGCCGTGGGTCTCCATGTCGGCCAGGTGCTCGGGGTTGGTGCGGTCGGCGAGGATCCCGCCGTGCACCTTCGGATGCAGGGTGACGACCCGGTGACCGAGGATGGCGGCCACGCCGGTGAGGTCGGCGACATCGGTGACCGGGATGCCGGCGGCGGCGATGGCGTTGGCCGTGCCCCCGCTCGAGAGCAGCTCGACTCCGAGCTCGTGGAGCGCAGCGGCGAACTCGGCGATGCCGGTCTTGTCGTACACGGACAGCAGGGCCTTCACAGCACGGATCCCCTTTCCAGGATCGATTTCACAGTGTCGACGTAGAGCCGGCGCTCCACGATCTTGATGCGCTCGTGGAGCGAGTCCTCGGTGTCGTCGGGTGCCACCACGACCGCCTCCTGGGCCAGGATCGGCCCGTCGTCGACGGCGGGCGTGGCCACGTGCACGGTGCACCCGGTGACCTTCACCCCGTAGGCGAGGGCGTCGCGCACGGCGTGGGCCCCCTTGAAGCTCGGCAAGAGCGCCGGATGGGTGTTGAGGACGTGGCCCTCGAAGGCGGCGAAGACGGGCCCGCTGAGGATGGTCATGAAGCCGGCCATGACCACGAGCTCGATGCCGTGCTCTCGGAGGACCTCGACCAGCCGGGCCGAGTAGGCATCGCGGTCGAAGCCAGCGGAGAAGTCGGTGCGCTCGACCAGCGCCGAGGGAACGCCGTGGCGGGCGGCCACCTCGGTGGCGCCGCAGGGACGGTCGACGACCACCAGGGCGACGGGCACGCCGGCATCGAGGAAGCTGTCGAGGATCGTGCCGCTACCCGAGGCCAGCACTGCGATGCGCATCGGCGGCGAGGCTATCAGGGGCCCCTCTGCGCCCCGGCCGGGCGGCGTCCCCTCCTGCGGGGCGCCGGCCGGCGGCCCGGCATCAGGAACGCCGGCGCCGCCGGCGCCGCCCCGCCGGGACCGGCGGCGGGGGTGGCGAGGGCGCCCGCGGCGCCGGTGGATCGAAGGTCCCGAGGGCCCGGGCCTCGGCCAACAGCGAGTGGAGGTCGTGACCGTCGATCATCTGGGTGGTGCGGAAGCTCAGCGTGTCGAACGCCGATCGGGCACCGGCACCGTCGGCGGCGAAGCGGTGGACGGCGCGGTCGTGGAGCCCCATCGCCTTGGGGTCGCGGTAGGCGTCGGGGGCGGCGGACAGGTGCAGGAACGACCAGCCCGCCCGCTCGCAGCGGCCGATGCCCTCCCGCAGCCGCGGGCCGGTGATGTGCTTGGAGTCGTTCTCCTCGCCATCGGTGAAGATGGCGACGATCACCTGCTCGGGCGGTGCGCCACCGGCTCGGCGGGCGGCCGCCCGTTCCGAGGCCCGGTGCAGAAGCGCCCACGTGGCATCGAACAGCGGGGTGCCGCCGCGGGGGACGTAGAGGTCCCGGGTGAGGGCCGGCACCTCGTGGATCGGCACGGCGTCGAACACGACACGGTGCCGGTCGGTGGTATCGAAGAGCACGAGGGTGAGGACGTAGTGGCCCACAGCGACGGTGCGCTGGTCCTCCACGAACCCGTTGAACCCGCCGATCACGTCGTCCCGCATGGCGTTCATCGACCCGGACCGGT
Source organism: Actinomycetes bacterium (assembly GCA_029782025.1). Taxonomy (GTDB): domain Bacteria; phylum Actinomycetota; class Acidimicrobiia; order Acidimicrobiales; family Acidimicrobilacustridaceae; genus JAKOVR01. Next base: position 8,768 of record JAKOVR010000139.1, read on the forward strand.
CGAGGAGCACATAGAGGTGGACGTGGGTGCCCTCGGCCTCATCCCGCACGGCCATGGTGACCTCCGTGTCGTCCATCGCTACGACCCACGGTACGGCGGGCCTGTGACAGGTATCGGACCGACCGTCGCCCGACTCGCGCCCGGCCGACACCCCACCGCTAGCGTGGCCCCATGACCAAGGCCCTTGCCCTGGCCGAGCGCGCCCAGATCTGCGACCTGTTCACCGAGCTCGGCCCCGACCACCCGACGCTGTGCGAGGGGTGGACCAACTACCACCTCGCCGCCCACCTCGTGGTGCGGGAGTGGAACCCCGTCGCCGCCGCCGGGATCGTGGTGGCGCCGCTCGCCGGTCTGCACGACAAGGCCATCGCCAAGACGATGCAGCGCCGCGGCTTCGAGCAGCTGGTGTCCCGTATCCGCAAGGGCGCGCCGCCGTGGTGGAAGCCGGTCGAGGGCCTGACCAACTTCGTCGAGTACTTCATCCACGTCGAGGACGTCCGCCGCGGGGCCGGCGACCACACCCCACGCCCGGCGGACGGGATCGCCGACCTCGAGGCCGCGCTCTGGAAGGCGCTCGAGCGCGGGGCCAAGCTCGCCGTGCGCGGGGTGAAGGGCGCAGGGGTCGATCTGGTGGACGACCACGGCGACGTGATCCACGCCCGGGCCGCCGGGCCCGGCGAGGACGTCGTCACCATCACCGGTCGGCCGGGCGAGGTGCAGCTGTACCTGGTCGGCCGCCGTGCGGCCGCGCAGGTGTCGATCGACGGGTCACCCGCCGCCCTCGCCGCCCTCGACGCCGCCAAGCTCGGCATCTAGTCCTTCTAGACCGACCCGCCGCCGGGCGCCGCGGCCCGCGCCGGCCCGTTCCCCGGCCGCAGCACCCTTTGGGTGCGTGAGGGTGCGCTATGCGCGCCCTTACGCACCCAAGGACCAAGGTCAGGACGGGACGAGGAGCTCGCCGGGCATGGCGCCGGTGTGGTGGCCCTCCGACATGAACACCTTGCCGTTGACGAGCGTGGCGGCGTAGCCGGCGGCCTTCTGCACGAATCGGCCGGCCCGGGCCGGGAAGTCGTGCTCGAAGGTGGGGAGCGGAAGGGCGAGGCCGTCCCAGTCGATGATGTTGATGTCGGCCTTGGTCCCGGCCCGGAGGACGCCGCGGTCGGACAGCCCGGCGAACTCGGCCGTCTCGGACGTGAGACGGCGCACGCCCTCCTCGATCGGGACCAACCCCCGCTCCCGCACCCAGTAGCTGAGGAAGAAGGTGGGCTGGCTGGCGTCGAGGATCTGGCCGACGTGGGCGCCGGCGTCGGCCAGCCCCATGATGATCAGCGGCTCCGACAGCATCTCGGCGATGACGCCGAAGTCCTGGTTGAGGACGGGCCAGTTCAGCACCATGGCCCCGGCGGTCTCGAGGGAGAGGTCGATGTAGGCCTCGACCGGCGTCACGCCCCGTCGCTCGGCGTGGGCGGTGAGGCTGTCGGCCGGATCGCAGTCGTAGCGGGCGCCCCGGTCGGGCAGCAGCACGAAGAACTGCCGGAAGCCCTCGGCGCCGCCCGCGGCCGGGGCACCGTCGGCCACGAGGGCCGCCCGCGTGTCCGGATCGGCGAACGCGGCGAGCTTGGCCTCGACGGGTTGGCCGGCCAGCTCCTGCCAACGGCCGTGGTTGTCGAACGGCGTCTTGTGGGCCAGCGAGAAGATCACTCCGATGCCCCGCGTGGTGGTCTGCGGGCGGATCTTCGCCCCGGCGGCGTTGGCGTCCTCCACGAAGGCCAGGGTCTGACGCCACAGCTCGGGGTCGGCGAAGGTGTTGGTGAGGTTGAAGGTGAGCGGGCGACCCGACGCCTTCGACATGGCCGCCATGAGGGCAACCTCGGAACGGGCGCGCTCCTTGCCCGGGCCGTCGCCGTCGAACCGTGGCGCCCCGCCGAACATGCCCTTGCCGTGCCGGCCCAGCACCTCGGCCAAGGCCACCAGCTCCCGCTCCTCGGCCCAGGTGCCCGGAACGTGCCGGCCGTCCGGCGCGGTGTGGCGCCCGGTGCGGGAGGTGGAGAACCCGAGGGCACCGCCGGCCATGGCCTCGTCGACCAGGCCGACCATCGTGGCCAGCTCCTCGTCGGACGGCGCGGCATCGGCGTCGAGGGACCGATCGCCCATGGCGTAGTAGCGGACGGCGCAATGGCCGACCATGCCCCCCATGTTGACGCCCTTCGGAAGGCCGTCGAGCCAGCGGAGGAACTCGCCGTAGGTCTCCCACGCGAAGGGGACGCCCTTCATGATCGACGCCGCCGGGATGTCCTCGACCGACTCCATCATCTCGGCGAGGTAGCGGTGGTCCTTGGGCTTCACCGGCGCGAAGGTGACGCCGCAGTTGCCGAGCACGATCGACGTGACGCCGTGGTAGCACGAGCTGCTGGCGATGGGGTCCCAGGCCACCTGCGCGTCGAGGTGGGTGTGCAGGTCGACGAAGCCGGGCGTGACGAGGGCACCGTCGGCGTCGATGGTGCGGGTGCCGTTGCCCACCTCCGCCGGATCGACGGCCGAACCGACAGCCACGATCGTGTCACCGACGACGGCGACGTCGCCGACCGCCGGCGGGGACCCCGTCCCGTCGACGATGGTCCCACCCGAGATCACGATGTCGTACGCCATTCGGCGAGGTTACGTGGTTGTGGGATCTGGTGACGCTCGGCCGCGCCATTGCCCGTCAAACAGCACCAGATCGGGAGGTGGGGGTCAGGCCCAGCCGTGCTCGCGCACGATCTGGACCATCAGGTCGCCGGCCTCGGTGGGGTTGTGGCCCACCTGCACGCCGGCGGCGCGCAGGGCGTCCATCTTCCCCTGGGCCGTGCCCTTACCGCCGGAGACGATGGCGCCGGCGTGGCCCATCTTCTTGCCCGCCGGGGCGGTGACGCCGGCGATGTAGCTGGCGACCGGCTTGGTCATCTTCGTGGCGATGAACTCCGCCGCCTCCTCCTCGGCCGACCCGCCGATCTCACCGATCATCATCACGGCCTTGGTGTCGGGGTCGGCCTCGAAGCGCTCGAGGCAGTCGATGAAGCTGGTGCCCGGGACGGGGTCGCCACCGATGCCGACGCAGGTGGTGACGCCGATGTCCTGGAGCTTGAGCTCGTGGAGGGCCTGGTAGGTGAGGGTGCCGGAGCGGCTGACGATGCCGACGGGACCGCCGGCCTTGGCGATGTGGCCGGCGGTGATCCCGATGTTGCACTTGCCGGGGCTGATGATGCCGGGGCAGTTGGGGCCGAGCAGCTGCACGTTCGGGAAGTCGCGCTTGAGCTTGTTGAAGAACCAGGCTTCGTCCTGGGCCGGCACGCCCTCGGTGATGCACACGATGAACTCGACGCCGCCTTCGGCCGCCTCCATCACCGCGTCCTTCACGCCGGGCGCCGGGATGAAGATGCACGAGGCGTTGGCACCGGTCTCGGCCACGGCGTCGGCCACCGAGGCGAACACCGGGATGCCCTCGACGTCGGTGCCGGCCTTCTTCGGGTTGGTCCCGGCCACGACCTGGGTGCCGTACTCCCGGTTGAGCAGGCCGTAGTAGCGGCCCTGGGAGCCGGTGAGGCCCTGGTAGACGACCTTGGTGTTCTCGTCGACGAAGATGCTCACTTGACCGTACCTCCGGCGAGCTCGACGGCCGTGCGGGCGGCGTCGAGCATGGTGGGCTGCATCTGGAGCTTGTCGCCGAGATGCGGTTCGAGGATGGCCCGGCCCTCGTCGGCGTTGGTGCCGTCGAGCCGGATCACGATGGGGCTCTTGATGTCGATCTGACCGAGGGCGGTGATGATGCCGTTGGCCACCTCTTCGCCCCGGGTGATCCCGCCGAAGATGTTGATGAAGATCGACTTCACGCGGGGATCGTTGTCGATGATGGTGAGGGCGCTCACGAACTTCTTGGCGTCGGCGCCGCCGCCCACGTCCAGGAAGTTGGCGGCCTCGCCGCCGACCTGGTTGACGACGTCGAGGGTGCTCATGGCCAGGCCGGCGCCGTTGGCGATGATGCCGACGTAGCCCTCGAGACCGACGTACTGGAGGTCGGCGTCGTGGGCCGCCTGCTCGCGGTCGTCGCGCACCTGGGTGGCCTCGTACTCGTCCCACTCGTGGCGGAACTGGGCGTTGTTGTCGAGCGTGACCTTGGCGTCGAGAGCGTGGACCTCGCCGCTCTCGGCCGGGGCCTTGAGGATGAGCGGGTTGATCTCGGTGAGATCGGCGTCGCCGTCGACGTAGGCCCGGTAGAGCTTGGTGAGGATCGACACGGCGCCGTCGGTGGCCAGCGGGTTGAGCTTCGCCGCGGTGACCCACGCCCGGGCCGCCTCGTCGGTGAGCCCGTCGACGGGGTCGATCCAGATCTTGGCGATGGCGTCGGGGTCGGTCTCGGCCACGGATTCGATCTCGACCCCGCCCTGGGCGCTCAGCATCCCGAGGTGCTTCTTGGCGCTGCGGTCGAGGGTGAACGAGGCGTAGTACTCCTCGGCGATGTCGGAGGCCTTCTCGATCCACAGCGTGCGGACGATGTGGCCCTTGATGTCGAGGCCGAGGATGAACTCGGCGTGCTCACGGGCTTCGGCGGTGTTGGTGGCGAGCTTCACGCCACCCGCCTTGCCGCGCCCGCCGACGTGCACCTGGGCCTTCACCACCACCGGGTAGCCGAGCTCGTCGGCCGCTGCCACCGCGTCGTCGACCGTCTGCACGGCCCGACCGGGGGACACCGGAATCCCGAACGAGGCGAAGAACTGCTTGCCTTGGTATTCCATGAGATCCACGGGCGGAGACCCTAGCCAAGTTCCAGACAAGTGGGCCAACGGCCGGGCGACGCCACGTGGATCCAGCCCGGGATCCGGCCGGATCCGGCCCTATCAGCGCAGGATGTTGACGGCCCGAGCGGCCACGAGGGCCACCGTGAGGAGCGCGCCGAGCGACTGCACCATCATCAGCAGCTTGGCCGGGACGGTGAGCGGCAGCGTGTCGGTGGGGCTGAACGCGGTCGAGTTGGTGAACGACAGGTACAGGTAGTCGACGAAGTGGGGCGTCCACTCGTCGTCCTTCCGGGGTGGGTCGAGCTCCATCTGCGGGAAGACGAAGTCACGGAAGCCGAGGGGGTCGAGGTGGCGAGGGATCGGGCCGCCGCCGTCGAACTCCCAATACCAGAGGGCGAAGACCACCACGTTGGTGGACCAGATCGACACGGCGGAGAGGATCAGCGAACGCCCGTCGAGGTCGGTTCCCCCGACGAGCTCGTCGATCAGGAGCACGAGCGACACCATGTTGGCGAAGGTCGCCAACGCGATGACGATGATCGTGAGCTGCCGGAGCCGGACGAGGGTGGCGGCCTCGTAGCGCGTGGGACTCAGGTAGCGGCCGAGCGCGAGAGCGAGGAGCAGCACGAGCTCGAGGAAGACCAGGACCCGGTGCCCCCCGGGGCCGAACTCCCGCGGGAGGGTGAACTGCAGCCCGATGGCCACGGCCAGGGCGACGTAGGCCGGGGCGTAGCGTTCATCGCGGAGCTCGGGCCGGTCGCCCAGGCCCTCCCGCCAGGGATTGGCCATGCGTCGGACCCGTTCGGTGGCCGGACCCGACCGCGGAGAGGGCTGCCCGTCGTCACCCGTGGTCACGGGGCGACGGTACCCGGCGGCGACGAACCGCCGGTGGCAGGGAGGGCCCATCATCGTTCGATCACAGCCTGCCTCTACGCTCCTCACACCCGCCGACGAAGGTGCGGCGACCCGATCAGGAGGTGGGAGGCGTGGGCCGACACACGACGAGCAGGAACCGGCGGATCGTGACGGCCGCCGTGGCCGTCACGGCGGTCGTCACGGTGGTCGCCGGGTGCGGCAGCGCGAAGCGGGCCGACGACGCCGGCGGGGCCGGGGCCGGAGGCGGAGGCGCCGGCGGCACCGGCGCCACGGCCTCGACCAGCCCGGTGGCCTCCTCGTCTCCCTCCACGACGCGAGCGGGGGCGACGGGCGGCACGCCCGGGAGCAGCTCCACGACCGGCGGCTACCCGTCGGCCATCACCCACGAGGTGGTCGACAACCCCGCCCTCGACGGCTTCGAGAAGAAGATGACCGCCCGCATGGCCAAGGTCGGGTTGCCCGGCGTGTCGCTGCTGGTGATGCAGCACGGCAAGCTGGTGGAGCAGGAGGCGTGGATGGCCTACGACCTCGACACGGTGGTGCCCATCGCGTCGGCCAGCAAGTGGCTCACCGCCGCCACGATCATGACGCTGGTCGACGAGGGCAAGGTGTCGCTCGACGCCCCGATCTCGACCTACCTCGACTTCGCCAAGGGGAAGTTCGGCACCATCACGCTCCGCCAACTGCTCTCGCTCACGTCCGGCATCCGGAGCGACGACGACATCCCCTGCTACAAGGACCAGACGGTCACGCTGCAGGACTGCAACCGCCAGATCGCCACGCTCCCGCTGGAATCCGAACCCGGCGTGGCCTTCCGCTACGGCGGGCAGCACATGCACGTCGCCGCCGGCGTGGCCGAGGCCGTCACCGGCCAGTCCTGGAACGAGCTGTTCAAGAACCGCATCGCCGCCCCCCTGGGGATGGACCACACGACGTTCCGCGGCTTGGCCCTCGTCGCCTCGGACAACCCGGTGCATCCGACCCCGGCCGGGTCGGGGGCGTCGACCCTCGGCGACTACGGGCGCTTCCTCGAGATGATCGCCCACGGCGGCCGAGCCCCGAGCGGCCAGCAGATCCTCCGCCCCGAGACCGTGGCCGAGATGCAGACCAACCAGCTGGGCAAGATCCGCCGCTACAACGGCCCTCCCTACCGCAACGCCGAGCTCAACCCCTACGGCCTCGGCGAATGGCTCGACTGGGCCGACGCCGACAACAAGGCCATCGTGCTGTCCAGCGACGGCGCCTTCGGGTTCCGCCCCTGGATCGACAAGAAGAACGACATCGTCGGCGTCTACATGATCCAGGACACCGGTGCCGGGGTGGTCGAGGGCGACCCGCGCGACACCCCCGACGCGTCGGATGTACCGACCAGCGGGCCGTGGGTGTTCGACGACGTGGCCCAGGCCCTCGGGGGCTCGCTGCCCGCCGACAAGACGCCCGGACCGCCGCTCGTCCGATGACATCCCCGTCTGGATGCAGATCGGGACGCATGGGTCACGATCTGCATCCAGACGAAGGGGCGGGACCACGTGTCACGTGGTCGGGGCGTGCTCCACGCTGGTGAAGAACGGCGCCATGTTGGTCACGCCGGCGTCGGCCGCGCCGCCGAGGTGGGGGAAGCCCCAGGCGTCTTCCACGGTGCGCAACATCGAGTAGTGGTTGTAGGGCGTCAGGTCCTGGAAGCCGGCCGGCTGGCCCCAGGACGGGGCGATCACGATGGCGCCGATGTGGCCGCCCTGCGAATCACCACAGCAGCCGCTGGTGTCGGAGGTGTCGGCCTCGTCGAAGGTGATGACCAGCACCCCACCGTCGGCGAAGTCCGAATTGGTGATGATCGCCGGCACCTCCTGGGAGAGCCAGGCATCGGCGGCCGCGAGCCCGCACGACGCGTCGTGCCCGCTGTGGCACAGGTCCGGGGCGATGTAGCCGTAGTCGGGCAGGTGGTTGGCGGCGAGGTCGTCGTGGAGCACGGGGTAGGGCACGTCGTGGGCGTCGCATCGAGCCTGGTCGTGGGTGACGGCGCCGTAGTACACGAAGGGGTTCAGCAGGTCCGAGTACACCCCGGCCGGGCTCACCACCCGCTGGTAGGTGTCGGGCTGACCCTCGGGACCGTGCAAGCACGGTGTCGCCATACCGTCGGCGTAGAGCTTCCAGGTGCGTCCCGATGCCTCGACCTGGTCGGCGATGCTCGGCACCGTGTCGGCGTAGACACAGTCGTACTTGGGACAGTCGAGCTCGGTGTTGTAGTTGGGTCGCTGCCCGCTGGTGAGCGACAGGTAGTTGGGCAGGCTGAGGTGGGCCTCGCCGTAGGTGTTCGGCGCGAAGCCCCAGTGGGTGGCGAGGCTGTTGAGGTACGGGGCGTTCTGGGCCCCGGTGGGACCGAAGGCGGCGTCGAAGCTCTCGTTCTCGAGCAGCAGGAAGAAGACGTGCCGGAAGTTGGGGACGTGTTGGGCCGACGAGGTGGTCGTGGTCGTCGCCGGGGGCGGGGTCGTGGGAGCGACACAGGCCGCCGCGAGGGCGAGCGCGGCGCCGACGACGGCGGCGATTGCGGTCGACCCGGGCCGAGCTCTGCTGCGCTTCGAGGGCATGGGCGACTCCTGCATCGACCGCCGTCCACTCCAGTGGACCACGCATCGGGCGCCACGGCAACGCGCCCCGCCGTCTGGATGCAGATCGGGGCACAGGTGTCACGATCTGCATCCAGACGAGGGAGGGGGCAGCGGGCGGTCAGGCCGACGGGGCGGCCGGCGGAGCGGCCGGCGGGGCGGGCGGTCAGGCCGACGGGGCGGCCGGCGTAGCGACCGACGGGGCGGCCGGGGTGAGGCCGAGCCGGGCCCGCTCGGCCTCGAGCACCTGGGTCTGGAGCGACTGGCCCGCCGCCGATTCGTCGGCCAAGAGGACGGTCGGGTCCACGGCGTCGTCCGAGGCGGCGGCCACGGCCGACTCCCGCACCAACTGGTCGAACAGCTTCTTCTTCTCGGCCAGCAGCGCCACCATCGTCTCGTCCACCGCCCGGCGGGCGAGGAGGCGGTGCACCACCACCCGTCGTGTCTGGCCCATGCGGTGGGCGCGGGCGATGGCCTGGGCCTCGGTGCCCGGCTTCCACTGCGGCTCCATCAGCACCACCACCGACGCCGCCTGCAGGTTGAGGCCCACGCCGCCGGCGTCGATCTGGGCGGCGAGCACCCCGAACCCGGGGCGGGCCTGGAACTCGTCGATGCGCTCCTGGCGCTGTGCCGGTGCCACGTCGCCGGTGATGACCGGCACCACCGCCCCGTCGGTGTGGAAGGGCCGGGCCACGTAGACCACGGCGTCGATCACATGACGGAAGAAGGAGAACACGAGGACCTTGCGCTCCTCCGCTGCGTACTGCTCGAGCAGTTCGGTGAGGCGGCGTACCTTGGCCGACGGGTCGGCCGGGCTGGCCGTGCCGAGGGTGGCGGCCTGGCGCATCGCCATCATCTCTCCCGCCACCACCGCGTCCCGGTAGGCGGCGGCGTCCGCGGGGGTGAGGTCGAGCCACTCGTCCACCTCGATCAGCTCCGGCAGCTCGGTGAGCACGTCCTCCTGGTTGCGGCGCAGGTACACCGGCGCCACCTGCTCCCGGAACCCCTCCGGGCCGGCACCCACGAGCGCCGCGTGGTTGTCGGGCCGCCCGAGCGCCTCGGCCACGGGTGGTTGGGCCAGCCGCACGAGGTGCAGGAACTCGTCGACCCGGTTCTCCATCGGCGTCCCGCTCATCAGCACCGTGCGGGGCGACACGCCGAGCCAGGCCGCCACCACCTGGCTGCGTGCTGCCGCCGGGTTCTTCACGTAGTGGGCCTCGTCGACCACCACCACGTGGGGGACCGGACCGTCGGGCGCCGGTGGGCCGAGCAGGCGGAGGGTGTCGTAGGAGGTGACGGCGACGCCGCCCTGCCGGTGCCAGGTCGCCAGCTCGTCGGCCCGGTCGTCGCCGTGGCAGACGATGGTGGGGAGATCGCTGCGCTGCTGCAGCTCCCGCTCCCAGTTGGGCAGCACGCTGGCCGGGGCCACCACGAGGAAGTGGGTGCCGGCCTCGGCCGCCCGCACGTGGCACAGCGCGCCGATGGCCTGCAGCGTCTTGCCCAGGCCCATCTCGTCGCCGAGGATGACCCGACGCTGCGCGACGAGGTACTTGACCCCGAACTCCTGGTAGCCCCGCAGCGAGACGTCGAGCCCGGTGAGGTCGAGGGTGATGCCCTCCACCCGTTCGGCGATGGCGCCGCTCAGCCCGCCCCGGATCCGCTCGACCGTGGCCGCGGTGCCGGCCGCCGTGCCGGCCCGGTCGAGGACGGCGGCGAAGTCGGCGGGTCGAGCCGCGAAGTCGGCCAGCACCTCGGCGGGTGCCACCGGCCGGAACGTCCGCACCTCGGTGACGGCACCGGCGAGGTCGGTGAGGAACCCGGCCACGGCCGTATCGTCGAGCACCCGGGCCACGTCGAGGGCGGCGGCCTCGAGCTGCTCCCGCGACGCCGCCCCCCGGAACACCCACCCGAGGCGCCCGGGCGCCTGCCCGAGCACGTCGATCGCCTGGGCCAGCCGAGGACGGATCTGCGGGGCGTAGGCAACCCCGGGCCCGAGACGGCGGTCGGCGCGCTCGAAGCGGCGGGCGGCGTCGAGGAGGGCGACGGCCGGCGGGGCGGCGGCGTCGGGCGTCCCCACCTCCGGGAGGGCGCGGGCCTGCCGGGCCACCCCCCAGTACAAGCGGGTGGCCGCCTCCACCGCGTCGTGTGCCGTCTTGGGCCCCACGCCCGGCACGCCGTCATCGAGCTGACGCTCGCCGAAGCGCAGCAGCGCCCCGACCGAGCCGATGCCGGCGGCCTCGAAGGAGGACACCCGCAGCTTGCCGCCGGCTGTCTCCTTGAGGGCCGACAGCGGGAGGGCGTCGAGGCGGCGCCACGTGTCGACGTTGCGGCGGGCGTCGGCGGCAGCGAGCAGGCCCCGGCGGGCCTGCTCGACCAGCGCGGCGGCGGTGTCGAGGAGGGCGACGGCCCGACGGGCCCGCTCGTGGGCGGCGTGGAGGTCGGCGGCGTCCATGGGACCAGGGCCTCGCGCTACCGGCCGGGCAAGGCCACCATCGGGGCAACGGCGACGCCGGGCGGGGCGCAGCCACCCCGACGGGTCAGGCCTTCGCCGCCGTCCCCGGCGTGGTGCCGGTGGATCCGGCCGCCGTGCCCGGCGTGGACCCGGGCGTGGACCCGGGGACCGTGGGCAAGGTGGTGACGGCGGCCGACGGGTGGCAGACCTGGAGCAGGTCGACGACGAAGATCAGCGTGGCATTGGCCGGGATCTTCGGGGGCGAGCCGGCGGCGCCGTAGGCCTTGGCCGCCGGGATCACCAGCTTGCGGCGTCCGCCCACCTTCATGCCGGGGATGCCCTCGTCCCAGCCCTTGATCACGCTGCCCCCGCCCAGCGCAGGAACGGTGAAGGGCTCGGCGCCGCGGCTCCACGACGAGTCGAACTCGGAGCCGTCGGCGAAGAGCACGCCGACGTACTCCATCTGCACCTTGTCGCCCGTCTTGGCCTCCTCGCCGTCGCCGACCTTGAGGTCATCCTTCACCAGCTCGGCCGGGGGCTCGCCCTCGCCCTTGGTGACCGAGGGCTTCTGGTCGGTGCTCGGGTTGGTGACCTTGGCCGGCGAGCAGCTCGGGCCCTTGCCCGGCACGGTGAAGGCCACGCTCGGCTCGTCGCTCGCGCTGGTGCAGGCCACCGCACCGCCGAGGAGAGCCGCGCAGGCGCCGGCGGACAGGAGGAATCGGGTCGTGGAGGTCGTCACGGCCCGAGACGCTAGTGGGCGCGCCGGCTCGAACTCAGGTCGCGGCGGACGGGATCGGTCAGGGCTCGCCGGCGTCGAGCGTGGTCTCGAGCCAGGAACAGATCTCGTCGAGCGGGGCACCGGGCGTGAAGATGCGGGCGACGCCGCGGTTGCCCTCGAGCTCGGCGATGTCGTCGTCGGGCACGATGCCCCCGCCGAAGACCAGGACGTCGTCGAGGCCACGCCGGGCGAGCTCCTCGACGACCCGGGGGAAGAGGGTCATGTGGGCGCCCGACAGGACGGACAGCCCGACGGCGTCGACGTCCTCCTGGAGGGCCGACTCGGCCACCTGCTCCGGGGTCTGGAACAGCCCCGTGTAGATGACCTCGAAGCCGCCATCGCGCAAGGCCCGGGCGATGATCTTGACCCCGCGGTCGTGACCGTCGAGGCCGGGTTTGGCCACCAGGACCCGATAGGTGCGCTTCACGGGCCAGACCGTAGTATCCGCGCCGTGCCCGTGAGCGAGACGAAGGTCAACCCGCGCACACTGGTGCTGGTGGCGATCAGCTTCGCCATCGTCGCCGTGCTCGGCGTGGTGCTCTTCGTCCTCGCCCTGCCGTCGCTCAACGAGAGCGGCAAGGTGCAGCTGCCGGCCTCGTCGCTCAGCTTCGCCGCGGGGCCGGCCAAGGACCGGGCCGCCGCCATCGACAGCGGCGGACCACTGCTGTTCTCCGATGTCGCCGGCGGCGAGCGCGACATCTACCTGCAGCACCAGGGCACCGATCCGCTGGCCGGATGGGTGGCCTTCGACGCCCGGTTCCCGGGCACGGCCCGGGCCTGCACCCTCCAGTGGAACCGGGAGCAGAAGCGGTTCGACGACCCGTGCACACCGGGGCGCACCATCCCGGCCGACGGCACCGGGCTGGCCTCCTACCCCGTGACCATCGACGACAAGGAGCAGGTGGTCATCGACCTCAGCGTCGACAAGCGCCGCTCGACCGGCACCCCTCCGGGCACGACGCCGGGAACGACGCCGGCCCGCTGAGTCCTTGGGTGCGTAAGGGCGCGCATAGCGCACCCTTACGCACCCAAGGGCTCAAGCCAGGTCGAAGAGGTCCAGGAGCTCTTGCTTCTGGACCTTCTTGGTGCCGGTGCGGGGGAGGTCGTCGACGGCGACGAAGCGCTGGGGCACCTTGTAGTCGGCCAGGCGGTTCGCTGCCCACGCCGGCAGGTCGAGCGTGTCGAGGCTGGCGCCCTCGGCCAGGCGCACCACCGCGGCGGGCACCTCGCCCACCCGCTGGTCGGGCAGGCCGATGACGGCCGCCTCGAGGACGGACGGGTGCTCCTCGAGCGCCTCCTGCACCTCGTTGGCGTACACCGAGTAGCCGCCGTGCTTGATCACGTCCTTCTGGCGGCCCACGAACAGGACGGTGCCGAAGGGACCCTTGCGGGCGAGGTCGCCGGTGCGGAGCCACCCGTCGCCGGTGATCGCCTGCGACGTGGCCTCCGGCGCGTTCCAGTAGCCCTTGGTCACGCCGGGGCCCTTGACCCAGAGCTCACCGACCGAGCCGCTGCCCACCTCGTTGCCGTCGTCGTCGACCACCTTGAGGCTGTAGCCGGGGAGCTGCAGGCCCACCGACTCGCCGAGGCCGAGGTCGAGCATGGGCGGGCTGAGCTTGGCGGCCACCCCCCCGCCGAGCTCGACCATGCCGTAGCCCTCGGCGAAGAGCGCCTCGCCCACCGGGCCGACCACGGGCAGGGTGGCCGTGGCCCCCATCTTCTTGAACTGGTGGGCCAGCTCGGTGGGCATGACGTCGGCGCCGGAGCCCCACACCCGGATCGAGGTGAGGTCGCGGTCGACCGCGCCGGCCTCGACCATCATCCGGTACATGGCCGGCACCCCGATGAACACCGAGGCCCGCCGGCTCTCGATGGCGTCGAGGACCTCGTTGGGGCGGAACTTGGGGAGCACGTAGGCCGGGATGCCGGTGCAGGCCAGGACCATCAGCACCGCGAACCCCATGATGTGGGCCACGGGGAGGCTGAAGACGGCTTCGTCGCGGCGCAGCTCCGCCGGCCAGATCACCCCCGCCACGACCTGGCCGACCAGGGCCTGGTGGGTGAGCTCGACCCCCTTGGGCTTGCCGGTGGTGCCCGACGTGTAGAACAACGCGGCGATGTCCTTGGGGTCGGCCGAGGCGGCCACCGAGAGCGGCTCGGCCCCGTCGACGTCGCTCGGATGGTGGATCACCAGGGCGGCACCGGAGTCCTGGATGACGTGGGCGATCTCGTCGGGCCGCATCTGCTCGTTGATCGGCACGGGGATGGCCCCGGCCCGGGCAGCGGCGAGGCAGAGGAGGAACTGCTCGTAGCCGTTGGGGGTGGCGATGACGACGCGGTCGCCGGGCTCGACCCGGGCGGCGATCCCCCCGGCCCAGCGCCCCACCCGCTTGGCGCCCTGCCGGTAGGTGATCCGCAGACCGCCGTCGGCCTCCTCCACCAGCCGGCGGTCGCCGTGGATGGCGGCCAGGCTGTGGAGCACCGTGCCCAGCGTCTCGTCGCGCCGGAAGACCAGCTCCGCCCGTCGCAGCGTTCGCAGTGGGTTGACCATCGGCCGTCGACCTCCGCCGTTGCCCTCACGGGAAGGTCTACTGGTCTCGACCCCACGATGCCAACCGCAGCCCGCCGGCCAGCGGGAACACCGGCGGCACGATCACGGGAAGAAGGCGGCCAGGTTGTCGCCGTCGAGGTCGGCCAGGGCGGTGGTGGGGTGGCAGCCGTCGGTGGTGGTGGCCGGCGTGATCTCGTGCAGCATCGGGCCGGGTTCGACCAGGTCGCGGGTGACCAGGTCGTCGACGATGGTCGCTGACTGGGACACGGCCGCCATGGTGCACATCGAGGGGTCCGAGTAGGTCGCCATCTTGGTGGCGTAGACCGGCACCGACGGGCCGATCCGGCGCCGGAGCTCCGACAGCACCCGCTCCACGTCGGCCTGGCCCGAGATGGGGCGCATGCAGACGTGCCACCAGACGGCGCTCACGGGGTGGGCGGCGAGCTCGGCGTCGAAGTCCGCCCAGTAGTGGCTCCCCTCGACCCACTGGTCGATGCTGCCACCGCCGAACGGCAGCGTGCGCCAGACCCGGCCGGCGCCGTGGCCGCGGTGGTAACCGTCGACGGTCATCCAGGTGTTGGAACAGCCGAGGTAGCCGACGGTGCCGGCCGGGGGCCCCGTCGGGGGCGGCGGCGGAACCACGCAGGCGGTGGCCGTGATGGCGAGGGTGGCCACGGCGACGACCGGAGCGAGCAGGAGCAAGAACCTCGACGAACGCATGACGACCCCCGTGTGGTGCGGCGGGTGCCCCGGTGGCACCCCACCACGCCCGAGCCGCCCGACGCCGGTTTCGACGTACACCCGGTACCGATTCCCGTGGGTGCGAAATGTTCGCGTTCGCGAACAATTCGCACCCACGGGATCAGTCGTCGATAGGGGTGAGGGGGGCCCAGGACAGGAGCAGCTGCTTGGTGCCCTTGCCCGGGAAGGCCACGTGGGCCACGGCCTTGTCGCCGGATCCCTCGATGCGCACGATCATCCCGTCGCCGAAGGTGGGGTGGCGCACGGCGTCGCCCTGGGCCAGGCCCAACAGGTGGGCGCCGCTCTGTTCCGGGGGCTTCGGGGCGAGGGCGGCGTCGACCACCCGCTCACGGTGCGCCGCCGCCCCGGAGAACGTGTGCTCGTCGTCGTCGGGGTCGAAGCTGCCCACGGCCGGGCCTCGACGGGCCTCACGCGGGCGGTCACGACCCCCGCCGCCGTAGCCACCGCCTCCGTAGCCGCCCCGGCCGTAGCTGCCACCGCCGCCGTAGCTGCCACCACCGCCGCCGTAGCCCTCCTGGCGCGAGCCCCGCCGTGTCCCCTTGATCTCGGTGACGAGGGTGTCGGGGATCTCCTTCAGGAACCGGCTCGGCGGGTTGTACTGGGTGCCGCCGTAGAGGGTGCGGGCCCAGGCGTGGGAGAGGTGGAGCCGCGACATGGCCCGGGTGATGCCGACGTAGGCCAGCCGGCGCTCCTCCTCGAGCTCGTCGGGCTCCCCCAGCGAGCGCTGGTGCGGGAAGACCCCGTCCTCCATCCCCACGATGAACACCACGGGGAACTCGAGGCCCTTGGCCGAGTGCAGGGTCATGAGGACCACCTGCGAGTCGGCCTCGGCAAGGTCGTCGGTGTCGGCCACGAGGCTGACCTGTTCGAGGAACTCGTCGACGCTCTCGAACTCCTGCGCCGCCCCCACGAGCTCCGCCAGGTTCTCCAGGCGGCCCTCGGACTCCACCGAGTGCTCCGCCTCGAGCTCGCGCACGTAGCCGCTCCGCTTGAGCAGCTCCTCGAGCACGAGGGCGGGGCCGTCCTGCACGTAGTCGGCCACCCCGTCGATGAGGGTCAGGAACTGCTCGATGCCCCGCAGCGCCTTGCCGGTGACCCCGGCGTCGTCGGCCCGACGCAGCGCGTGGCTGAACGTGGTGCCGTGGGCGGCGGCGTAGGTGTCGAGGCGGGCGATCGACGAATCGCCGATGCCGCGGCGGGGCTGGTTGATCACCCGCTTGATGCTGACCTCGTCGGCCGGGTTGACGACGGCCTTCAGGTAGGCGAGGGCGTCCTTGACCTCCTTGCGGTCGTAGAAGCGGGTGCCGCCGATCACCTTGTAGGTGACACCCGACCGCATGAGCTGCTCCTCCACCACGCGGCTCTGGGCGTTGGTGCGGTAGAAGACGGCCATGTCGCCCCAGGCGATGCCGTGGTGGTCGTGGAGGTTGGCGAGCTGGCGGGCCACCCACTGGGCCTCGTCGGTCTCGTCGTCGGCCTCGTAGCGGACGATGGCCTCGCCCTCCCCCGCGTCGGTCCACAGCTCCTTGGGCTTGCGGGCGAGGTTGTTGGCGATGACGGCGTTGGCGGCGTCGAGGATGGTCTGGGACGAGCGGTAGTTCTGATCGAGGACGACGATGGTGGCGTCGGGGAACGACTCCTCGAACTGCAGGATGTTGCGCAGGTCGGCGCCCCGGAACCGGTAGACCGACTGGTCGCCGTCGCCGACGACGCACACGTTGCGGTGCTCGGCGCCGAGGAGGAGCACGAGCTCGTTCTGCACCGGGTTCGTGTCCTGGTACTCGTCGACCAGCACGTGCTGGAACCGCTGCTGGTAGTGCGCCAGCACCTCCGGGTGGGTCTTCATCAGCTCGACGGTGACCGAGAGCAGATCGTCGAAGTCCATGGCCCCGGCCTTGCGGAGGCGGGCCTGGTACTCGCGGTAGACCTCGGCGATCTTGCGCCGGAAGATGTCGCGGGCCTCGTCGGCGAACTGCTCGACGGACTGCCCGTTGTTCTTGGCCGCCGAGATCGTGGCGTGCACCGACTTGGGCGGGAACCGCTTGGGGTCGAGGCCCTGGTCGCGCACGACGTACCCGGCGAGCCGGACGGCGTCGGCCTGGTCGTAGATGGTGAAGCTGGAGGGATAGCCGAGCGCCGAGCCGTCGCGGCGCAAGATGCGCACACAGGCGGAGTGGAAGGTCGAGACCCACATCCGCTTGGCCACGGGGCCGACCAGCGACCCGACGCGGTGCTTCATCTCGTCGGCGGCGCGGTTGGTGAAGGTGATGGCGAGGATCTCGAAGGGCGAGATCCCTTCCCGCTGCACGAGGTAGGCGATCCGGCGCGTGAGCACCCTGGTCTTGCCCGAGCCGGCGCCGGCGACCACGAGCAACGGGCCGCCGGTGTGAGTGACGGCCTCGAGCTGGGCCGGGTTCAGGCCCGACAGGAGCTGATCGGGGCCCCCGCCGTCGAGGTCGTCGGGGATGTCGTAGGCGTCGGGATCGAGATCGCCGGCGTCGGCCTCGGGATCCGGGGGACGGAGGACGGCATCCTCGGGCACCATGCCGGGGAAGGGAACTGCGGAATCGGGCATGACCCGCCCACCCTACCCAGCGGCTACGACATCCTCGGACCCCCGCCTCCGGGCCGACGGCGGACGCCGCCACCGCGGTCGCCGGTGCAGTTCCTCGGCCCCGTCACATCGCCGGTGCAGTTCCTCGGCCCGACGCCGGGTTCCTGCACCAGCGACCTCGCCGGTCCTGGAAACTGCACCGGCGAAGCCCTGTCCGGCAGCGCCGTCAGGCCGCGGCGTCGGGACGGAGGCGGTCGCGGAAGAAGGCCAGCACCTGGGCCAAGGCGTCGGCCGTGGGGGCGCCCTCGTCGAGGAGCAGGTCCTCGGTCAGCACGCTGTGGGCCACCTTCCGGTAGCCCCACGGGTTGCCCGGGGACGAGTCGATCTCCACCCCGATGAAGTTGTCGCCCAGCTCCCGGCGGAGGGTCTCGAACCGCTCGCCCGGGGCGAGGCGGTCGCCGGTGAAGCGGAGACCGAGGACGCACTGGCCGGCGGCGGCGCGCACTTTGACCTTGGCCACGTCCTCGGGCGACAGGTGCAGGTCGGCCTTGGCCTTCTTCCCCTTCAGCGCGATCGGCAGCGACGGCTGGCTCAGGACGGGCGCCAGCAGATGGTCGTCGACCATCATCCCGAGGGCGAAGCCACCGGTCCAGCACATTCCCACCGCCCCGACGCCGGGGCCGCCGCAGCGCTCCCACTCGCTCTTCGAAAGGGCGCGCAGCCAGTCGATCACCGGCGCGGTGCGCCCGGTGGCGAAGGCAGCGAACTCCTTGGCCACGCACGCCGGCCCGATCGACTTCAGGGTGTAGCCCACGTCGGGCCGGCTCCCCTTCATCCCCGGTCGGCCGGGTTCGCCGAACAGGTGGGGCAGCGTGGCCGTGAGGCCCTCGGCCGCCACCCGTCGGGCGAAGTCGGCGACCTTCGGGGTGATGCCGGGCATCTCGGCCATCACGATCACGGCCGGACCCTCGCCGAGCCGGAACACGTCGCGGGTCTTGCCGTCGTGGGTGAAGGTCGAGCGCTCGAAGTCCGAGAGCTCGTCGAGGGAAGCCGTTGCCATGGCGCCAGCCTAGGAGAGGGCAGAGCGGGTCGCTCCCCCGGCGGGTCGGGTCAGAGGGTGCGGGTGGCGGTGATCTGGTTGATCCCGGCGGTGGACTGGTTGCCGCCGGGATGGTTGGGGGCCAGATCGGTGTCGTTGACGTAGGCGCCGGTCCAGAGCCATCCCCCCGGTGACGGCGCGACCCCGAACCCGAGGACCCCGACGGTGCTGGTGGCCACCACCACCCCGCTGGTCGCCCCGCCCGCGGGGTGGGTGACCCCGATCGCGGTCAACGCCGGGCCGGCCGGCCCATCGATCAACGCCGCCCCGTCGAAGGTCGGCACACCCTGGGTGTACCCGACCGTCGCCCACCCCGACGACCCCGCCGCCACCCCGTAGAACAACTCCGCCGCCGCCGACCCCACCGCGTGCAACTCCGCCGCCTGTCCCGACCCGTCCAACGGATCGAACACCGCCACGAACCCGTCCATCGACCCCGCGTTGGACAGC
>JAKOVR010000159.1 GCA_029782025.1 Actinomycetes bacterium
TCGGCGCGCTGCACGATGAAGGGGCCGGTGCCGAAGAGGCCCTCGACGGTGGGGTTGGCCAGGAACAGCGGCCCCATCTTCGTGAGCGTGGCCGGGGCGGCGATGAGCCCCGTGCCGTCGGACTGCTCGGCCGTGAGGTGGGCGGGGAAGGACGCCCACGGCTTGGCCAGCTCCACCTCCACGGTGCGGTCGTCGACCACCTTCGTGGCCTTGACCGGCTTGAACGGGTCGGTGCCGAAGGTCGGGGAGATCGAGTAGGTGTCGAGGTTGGCCTTCACCGCGGCGGCATCGAGGGCTTCGCCGTTGTGGAACTTGATGCCGGGGCGGACGCGGATGGTCCAGCGGTCGAAGGTGGTGTTCGGCGTGACCGACTCGGCCAGGTACGGGACGACCGAGCCGTCGGCGGCGAAGGTGGTGAGCGGCTCCAGGGCGAGGCGGAGGATCGTCTCGGGTTCGCGCATCGGCACGGCGACCACGAGCCGCCCGCCGGCCTTGGGGGCGGCCGATGCCGGCGCCGACGCCGTGGGCGTGGTGGTCGTCGACGAGCACGCCGAGGCCGCGGCCACGACGCACAGCGCAACGAGCGCGACCCGTCGGCGCCGTGGTGCCGCGGGTCTCCCTCCCGCGGAGGCCTGCCTCCTCATGGTCATTCCATCGGCCCGACCGCCCCGAAGCTGAGGCTTCCCGGCGGTCGTGGTCGTGACGGATGTCCCGACCACCCCGTCGTCACCTGTTCGCCGTGCAGCGAACGGGAAACGGGCTGGTTGGGGGTTCCATGGTGGCGATCTGTGGAGTACCGTTGGTGTTCGTGGATCAGCGAACGTTAAACGACTTGGCCGATGAGTTGGCGGCCGCGTTCGCGCAGCTCGGACTGACCGCCACCGTCGAGCCCGCCGGGCTCCGCGACAACCAGGGGCGTCTCGCCGTGGAGGCCGACGGCCGGCGGATCGAGCTCGACGTGCTCACCCGGGCCGACCTCCGCCCGGCCGCCGCTCGTGACCTGCCCGAGGTGCCCGACGGGTCCGGGCTGTTGTTCGCCGACCGTCTCGCCGAGCACACCCGGGAGGTGTTGCGCGACCGGGGGTGGGGCTGGTTCGACCGTCGGCGCGGGCATCTGCGGTTGTGGTGCCCGGGCCTGCGTCTCGACGCCGCCGTCGCCCCCACCGCCGCCCCCGAGGCCACCCGGGTGCGCGACCCGTTCTCGCCCACGGGCCGCCAGCTGGCGCTGTGGCTGTTGATGCATCCGGGGGAGCCGGCCTCGCCCCGAGGGATCTCCCGCGAGCTCGGGGTGTCGGCCGGCCAGGTGTCGAACCTGCTGCAGGCGCTGTCGGCCCAGGCGCTCTTGCGCCGCGATCGCACGCCGCTCGTGCCCGAGCTGTTCTGGGCGCTGGTCGACCACTGGCGACCGCGCCGTCATGCCCTGGCCACCATCCCGCCCCTCGACCAGCTCGCCGCCGCGCCGGAGCTGGCGTCGAAGCGGTGGGTGGTGGGGGACACCCGCGCCGCGTCCGCGCTCGGCGCCCCGGTCGCCGCCCCGCCCGACTACCCCCCCGACCTCTACGTGCCCGACCAGAAGGTGCTCTCGTGGCTGCTCAACCGCTGCGAGATGGCCCCCGAGTATGGGCGCCGGGTGGCCACGGTGGCGGTGGCCCCCACCCCGCTCGTGGTCGACCGCCGGTTCCGCTTCGCCGACCCCGACGGCGGTCCGTGGCCGTTGGCCCACCCGGTGATGGTGGCGCTCGATCTCGCCGTCGATCGCAGCCGCGGCCGTGAGGTGGTCGAGGCGTGGGATCCCGATCCGGCGCTCGGGGTGACCCGTGTCTGGTGACGGCGGCGGCGGCGGCGGTGCCGGCGCCGGCGTCGCGCCGGCGCGCCCGTCCGAGGCGTGGCCGCCCCGGCCTCGCTTCGGGTCGGCCTCGGTGGCCATCGCCGACGACGCGCGGGGCGTGGTGGCCGCGTCGGTCCAATCGCTGTGCGAGCTCCCCGTCGACCTGCCGCGCGCCGCACTGGTCGGCGGCCTGGCCGTGATGGTGCGGCTCTACGAGGCCCACCGGGCCACCACCGACTTCGACGAGGTGACCGAGTCGCGGGAGGACGCCATCGGGCTCCTCGTCGCCGCTGGCGCGGTGCGTACGTCCAACGGCGTCCTCTTCCCCGAGCGAGGGCTCCAGCTGGACCTGCTCGACGCCGCCGATCCGCTCACCTCCCTGACGGCCATGGTCGACGCCGTCGGCGACGAGCAGGAGCGCCGGGCCGTGCAGCTCGCCCTCGTCAACCGGTACGCCCTCGAGACGGCGGTGCCCACCCGGATCTTCGTGGTGCGGGGCGAGGAGGTGGTCGCCTCGGTCGCCATCCCGGTGGCGGTGGCCGGCGCCCTGGTGGCGATGAAGGCCCAGGCCGCCACGTCGCCCGACCGGGCCCGGGACAAGGCCGCCGGCGACATCTACGATGCCTACCGCCTCATCCGGGCGTGGGGGCCGTCGGTCATCGCCGAGGACCTGAGCCGGGCGCCGGTGCCGATGCTCACGCGGATGGCCACCCAGATACGGTCGCTGTTCGGCGAGGATGCCGAGCGGTCGGCTCGGGCCTTGCGTTCGGCCTCGGTCCCCGGCGTCGGCTCCGTCGACATCGACGACCTCGTCGCCGCCGGCGCGGTGGCCGACCTGCTCGCCCCCTTCCTCGTCTGGGACCGACCGTTGGGTGCGTAAGGGTGCGCTATGCGCGCCCTTACGCACCCAATGGGCTGGCGGCCGCAGCGGCGAAGCAGTCGGCGGCGATGTCGGTGAGCACCACGGCCTGGGCCCAGCGGTCACCCTCTTCTCGGCGGGTCCCGTCGGGGCCCGGCACCAGGAGGGCGTACCCGATCTCGGCCGGCAGGAGCTCGGGGGCGAACCCGATCTGCAGGTCGGGCGGCGGCACGGGGTCGTCGGCGGCACCGGCGATGGCGCCGGCCAGGGCGCGGGTCCACAGGGCGCGGAAGTGGGCGACCGACGGGACGGCGGTGGGGTCGCCGTCGCCGACGTCGATCTGGATGCATCCCGAGGTGCCGATGCGACCGTGGAGGTAGCGGACCCGGTCGAGCACCGGGGCGAGGTGCTCGAGCTTGGCGTCGAAGTCGCCGAAGGTCATCTCCTGGCCCGTGTACCAGTGGGAGAAGTCGCCGTTGAACCGCAGCTCGGGGAAGCGCTCGACGAGGCGGACCGTGCGCCACATGTCCTGGGTGACGGTGGCCCGGTGGGTCTCGACGTAGAGCGGGATGCCGGCCTCCGCGCTGGCGGTCAGCACCTCGTCCACCAGCCGGGCCGCGCCGTCGTCGTCCTCCATGCCGGTGCCGAGGAGGACGGTGCAGCAGGCGAAGCCCTGCTCGGCCCAGAACGAGGCCTGCCCGGCCAGACCGCCGGGGTGGGGGTGGATGGCGAAGGTCGTGGGCACGAGACCGAGGTCGCGGCACCGTCGCGGGTTGGCTCCTTGGATGCCCTGGTAGCCGGCGGCCTTGGCCGCTTCGAGCACGGCCTGCTCGTCGCCCGTGGGGCCGGTGCTCCACTCGGGCAGGAGCCATGTGGTGCCCATGTTCAGGTCACGGCGGAACGACGGGGTGGGTGACGGCGCGGCGATCGGCTCACCGTACCGGAACGGCTCAGACGGTGACTGCGGGCCGGGCCCGGCGGGCGCGGACGGCCATCGCCGCGGTGACACCGATCGCCGCGGCGATGAGCCCCGCGGCGGCGATCAAGGGCCAGGGCGCCGACCCCGATTCCGAGCCCGGTGCTGTGGGTGTCGAGGGTGCGGGCGTGACGGCTGCCGGCGTCGTGCCGGCCGGTGCGGCGGCGCTGCCACTGCCGGCCATCGCCGTGCCCGTCGTGGTGCCGGACGTGGTGCCGGCCGGCGCGGGCGGCGGGGGTGTCGAGTACCAGGTGGCGAGGTCCGAGAGCGGGCGCCGCTCGTAGTCGGACACGGCAGAGCCGAACTGCTCGGTCACGCCCGTGGCGAGGGTGAAGCGGGTCGGCCGGGTGGAGGTGACGGTGACGACGTGCACGCCGCCGGTGGAGATCACCCCCTCACGGAGCAGGCGGAGGTAGCTGGTCTTGGAGAACGGCTCGTCGAAGCGCTCCTGCGCCGCGCCGGCCTGGAACGACGACGTGGTGCCGTCGGGGTTGGTCGCCTTCACCGAGAGATGGGTGAAGTCGCGCTCGGACCGCTCGGGTTCGCGGTCGGGCACGAGCAGGTCGAGGCCGAGGCGCTCGCCGGCCTTGAGGCGGACCCGGACCGAGGCCGACCCGCCGGGGCGGTCGATCCGGCCGTAGGTGGCGAAGGAGATCGTGCCGTCCTCGATCAGCGGGCTCGCCTCCGGCGGCGTCGACTCGCTGATGAAGATGGGGTCGTGGGCGTAGGCCGTGCCGGCCGCGAGGGCGACGATGACGATCGCGGTGGCGACGGCGACGAGGAGGCGGCGGGGCATGCTGGCAGTTTAGCACTAAATAATGGCGGGCGGTCGGGCGGGGCGGGCGGACACTCGGGCCGTCAGCCGGAGAAGAAGGAGCGGAGGGCGGCGGCGATGCCCACCGGATCGTCGACCCACACGGCATGGCCGCCCCGGACCATCTGCAACGTGGCCCCGGGGACCCTGGCCGCGAACGGTCGGGCCACGGCCTCGCCGCCCATCGGATCGTCGGACCCCCACAGGAACAGGGTGGGCACGCGGATGTTGGCCAGCACGGCGTCGGCGATGAGGGCGTGGTCCCGCAACCCGCGGAGCGGGGTGATCAGGCGCGGCCCCTGCGTCAGCTCGTTGGTCATCGTGTCGGTGTGGTTCAGCAGGGCGCGGTAGGCCTCGATGAAGGTGTCGGACACCTTCCCGTCGGCGATGGCGTCGCGGAGCCCCACCTGCTTCAGGAGCGCCGTGACCGTGGCCCGGCTGGCGGGGAGGCGGGCCATCAGGGGGCCGAGGCCTCGGATCGAGGCCAGCCGCATCGACAGCGGGGTGTGCTCGATCGGTGCCCCCACCGACCAGCCGAGGCAGGCCAGCGCCGTCACCCGGTCGGGGTGGGCGGCGGTGGCGTGGAGCACCACGTTGCCGCCGAAGGACGTGCCGACCAGGAAGGCCCGGTCGAGCTCGAGCGCGTCGAGGACGTCGACCACGAGGTCGCCGGCGAACGCGGCGAGGTCGGCCACGCTCTCGAAGCGCCGCCCGTGGGGTTCGCTCAGGCCGCACCCCGGACGGTCGATGAGCAGGCACCGGCAGTCGGGGATCGCGGCGGCGAGGCCCGACCAGCTCGTGCCGCTGTTCGACGCGCCGTGGACGAACACCACCGGCGGACCGTCGCCGGTCTCCTGCACCCGCAGCGAGGTGCCCGTGCGGGGGAGGGTGACGAACCGCTCTCGGGGCTCGACGCCGACCTCGTCCCACATGGCGCGTTCGGCGTTGCGGTAGCGAGCCTCGTCCATCGTGCGTCCCGCCTCCCTCACGACCGTCGCCCTCGCCACGGACCCGGCCGATCCTACGGGGCGGACCTGCCGGTGGGAGGGGTCCCGGTCAGCCGGCGCGGCCGGGGGCGTCGTCGCCGTCGTTGCGGTGGTTCTGGACGGCGCAGCGCCCCGGCCAGACGGTCAGGCCGTCCAGCGCACGGGGAGGGTGCGGGGGCCGCGCATCACCGTGCCGGTCGGGGCGGCGGCGACGGGGTCGACCAGCGTGAGGTCGGGGAGCCGGTCGAGCAGGTGGCGGACGGCCACCGCGATCTGGGCCTTGGCCAGGTGGGAGCCGGGGCAGTGGTGGCTGCCGAACCCGAAGGTGAGCACGCGGCTGGGTCGCCGCTCGATGTCGAAGGTGTCGGGCCGGTCGTGCACCGCGGGGTCGCGGTTGGCCGAGGCGATGCCGAACAGCAGCATCGTGCCGCCGGGGACGTCG
>JAKOVR010000165.1 GCA_029782025.1 Actinomycetes bacterium
TGCGAATTGTTCGCGTTCGCGAACAATTCGCACCCACGGGAGGCGGCACGGTCAACCGGCCGACCGGCGCCCGGGGTGCTCAGGCCTGCCACATCTGTTCGCGCACGAACGTGTAGACGTTGCCGAAGTCGGTGTTGACCTTGTCGGGGATGGCGACGGGCGAGCCGAGCTGGCGGGCCCCCCAGACGATCATCGCCGTGCGCTCGGTCACCAGCGATGCGTGCAGCGCATCGTCGACCGACTTCCCCACGCACACGATCCCGTGGTTGGCGACGAGCGCGGCCGACCGGTCGCCCAGCTTCGAGGCCACCTCCACCCCGAGGGCGTCGGTGCCGGTCGTCGTGTACTCGCAGATCGGGACGTCGCCACCGAGGTAGATCACGACCTCCTCGATGAGGGCGGGGATGGGCTGGTGCACGAGGGCGAACATCGAGGCGTACGGAGCGTGGGAGTGGATCACG
Source organism: Actinomycetes bacterium (assembly GCA_029782025.1). GTDB lineage: Bacteria > Actinomycetota > Acidimicrobiia > Acidimicrobiales > Acidimicrobilacustridaceae > JAKOVR01. Next base: position 462 of record JAKOVR010000165.1, read on the forward strand.
CCGCCCACCTCGGGGTAGCGCTTGTAGCACTCGAGGTGCAGCGCCTTCTCCGTGGTCGGCTTGCCGTTGCCCTCGAGCTGCTCGCCGTCGAAGGTGACCACCACCAGGTCGTCGACGGTCATCGTGTCGTACGGCATCGACGACGGGGTCATGCACACGAGGTCCGGGTCGGGCATCCGCGACGACACGTTGCCGGCGGTGCCCACCACCAGGCCGGCGGCGTGGATGGCACGGGCCACCCGCAGCACCTCGGCCTTCACCTCGTCGGGCGTGGACTCCTTGGGTCGCTTGGCGGTCGCGCTCATGGCAGCACCTCCGGGTTGGCGCAGCGCAGCGGTCGCTCGCCCCGCAGCAGTCGTTCGAGATCCTCGGCGATCATCGCCGTGTGGTTGGCTTCGGTGTCGTAGGTGGCCCCACCGATGTGCGGGGTCAGCACCACGTTGGGCATGGCGCACAGGGGATGGTCGACGGGCAGCATCTCCCCCTCGAAGTGGTCGAGGCCGGCCGCGGCGAGGTGGCCCGACGCCAGCGCCGCCGTCAACGCGTCGAGGTCGTGGAGGGCGGCGCGGGCCGAGTTGAGGTAGACGGCGCCGGGCTTCATCGCCGCGAACTGCGCCTCGCCGATCATCCCCAGCGTGGACGGGAGCGGCGGCGCGTGCATCGACACCACGTCGGCCTCGGCCAGGAGGTCGTCGAGCGCCCATGTGGCGTCGGGGTTGAACGGGTCGCTGGCGATCACCCGCATGCCGAGGCCCTCGAACCGCCAGGCCGCGGCCCGCCCGACCGCCCCGAGCCCGACGATGCCGACGGTCTGCCCCGCGACCTGCCAGGCCCGGAAGCGCTGGTAGGGGATGGTGCCGTCCTTGAACACCTGGCCCGACCGCACGTCGGCGTCGGCGGGCACGATGCCGCGGGTGACGGCGAGGAGGAGGGCCACGGTGAGCTCGGCCACGCCGTCGGCGTTGCGGCCCGGGGCGTGCAGGACCGGGATGCCGGCGGCGGTGGCCCCGGCCACGTCGACGTTGCTGGGGTCGCCCCTCGTCGAGGCGACGGCCCGCAGCGGCCGGTCGAACAGCTCGCCCTTGCAGTTGTCGGCCTCGCAGATCACCACGTCGGCCCCGAGCTCGTCGACCTTGGCCGCCAGCTGGGCCTCGTTGAACAGCCGCATGGTGGTGCCAGCGATCCACGGGTCCTCGATCACCTCGCCGAGCGCCCGCAGGCGGTCGAGGCCGGGGCCGCGCAGGGGGGCGGTGGCGTAGATCGTCAGGCGGTCGTCGCTCACGGCGGCTCCTCGGTGCTCGCGATGGGGCCCGGCGCGTCCCCCGGCCGGGCGCCCGCATCCTCGCAGAATCTGACACGGCCGTCACAGGTCGGGTGAAATGGGTCGATGGTCGAGGTGGCACCGCCGCATCCGCTCCGCGTCGCGGCCCTGGTGAAGCAGACCCCGGCGTTCGAGGCCATGACCCTCGGGGTCGACGGCCGGCTCGTGCGCGACGGCCTGCCTCTCGAGCTCGGGGCCTATTGCCGGCGGGCGGTGGCCGAGGCCGTCGCCCTGGTCGAGGCCCACGGCGGGTCGGTCACCGTCGTCACGCTCGGCCCGCCGTCGGCCGAGGACGTGTTGCGCGAAGCGATCGCCTTCGGGCGCGGACTCTCACCCGAGTTCCCCCACGACGTGCCCATCGCCGGGGTCCACATCACCGACCCGGCGTTCGCCGGCTCCGACACCCTCGCCACCGCCCGCGCCCTCGCCGCTGCCATCGATCTGCTCGAGGCCGAGGCCGGCGCCCCGTTCGACCTCGTGCTCGGCGGCCGCAACAGCGTCGACGCCGACACCGGCCAGGTCCCGCCCCAGCTGGCCCAGCTCCTCGACCGGCCGTTCCTCACCGGGGTGAAGGTCCTCGCCGTGCACCCGCCGTCGGGTGGCGCGCCCGGGCGGGCCGAGGCCGGCTGCGAGCTCGTCGACGTGTGGGAGGACGCCACCGTGACCCTCCCCGCCGTCCTGAGCGCGGCCGAGCGCCTCATCGACCCGTGCAAGATCAAGGACCGCGCCGTGTGGGCCGCGGTCGACCCCCGGTCGATCCGCCGGGTCACCGCGGACGAGCTCGGACCCGGCCCGTGGGGGGCCGCCGGCTCGCCCACCGAGGTGGGGGAGGTGCGGACCGCCCCCACCGCCCGCACCGGGGTGGTCCTCGACGGGCCGGTGGCGGACCAGGTGGCCCGGGCCGTCGAGCTGCTCCTGGCCCGGGGCGCCCTCGGCGCCAGCACGGCGGGAGCGGCGGACGACCCCGGCACCGGTGCGGCGGTGCCCCCTTCCCGCGCCCTCCCCGACGACGCGCCGGTCGTCGCCGTCATCGGCGAGCCCGACCGCGCCCGCGCCGCCCGGGAACTGCTCGGGGCGGCCGCGGTCCTCGCCGCCGATCTCGGCGGGGCCGTCGTGTACCTCGGGCCCGGCCACGACGGTCGCGCCACGCTGTCGTCGTGGGGCGCCGACCGGATCGAGCTCCTCGAGGGTTCGATGGTGGCCGACGACGTCGCCCCGGTCGTCGGGGCGTGGATCCGTTCGGCGCGGCCCTGGGCCGTCCTCGTCACCAGCACGTCCTGGGGGCGGGAGGTGGCGAGTCGGGCGGCGGCGCTGACCGGGGCCGGGCTCACCGGCGACGCCGTCGGGCTCGAGGTGGGGCGCGGGCTCGAGGTGGGGCGCGGGCCTGACGGGGCCGAGGGGCGCCTCGTGGCCTGGAAGCCGGCCTTCGGCGGCGCCATGCTCGCCGCCATCGGGTGCCGGTCCGAGATCCAGATGGCCACCGTCCGGCCCGGTGTGCTGCCGTGCCGGGCGCCGCGTCCGGCCACCGACCCCCCGACCCGCACCCACCTGGTCGGCGCACGCGGGCGCGTCGAGGTCCGCGCCCACACCCGGGAGGACGACATCGACGTCCTCACCCACGCCACCGCTGTAGTGGG
>JAKOVR010000172.1 GCA_029782025.1 Actinomycetes bacterium
CGGTGGTCCCGGTGGTGCACCGGGTCAACCCCGCGCCCGCAAGCCGAAGAAGAGGTGAGCCGTGGAGTGGGTCGTCACTAAGGGACGCACCATCGAAGAAGCCAAGGAAGCCGCGCTCGACGAGCTCGGGATCGACGAGGCCGATGCCGAGTTCGAGGTGCTCCAGGAACCCAAGGTCGGGCTGTTCGGGAAGCTCCGCGCCGAGGCCGAGATCCGGGCCCGGGTCCGGCCCACCGCCCCCCGCCCCAAGGTGGAGCGGCGCGATCGCCGGAAGAAGCCCAAGAACGGCGGCGGCGAAGGCCGGCCCGCCCGCCGTGGGCCCGCCGCCAGCGATGCCGATGCCCCCGCCGACACCCCGGCGGACGCTCATGTCGACGCCGCGAGCGCGTCCGATGCCCCCGCCGCCCCGTCGTCGTCGCGCCCGCCGGCGGCCGAGAACCCCCGTCCGCCCCGACCGCGTCGAGAGCGGGCCATCCCCGAGGAGATCACCAACATGCCAGCGCAGCAGGACACGATCGTCGCCTTCGTCGAGGGGCTGGTGGAGGCCTTCGACCTCGACGCCCAGCTCGAGACGGCCGCCGATGACGACGAGATCAGCGTGAACGTGGTCGGCAACGACCTCGGGCTGCTCATCGGGCCCCGGGGCGCCACGCTCCAGGCCATCTCCGACCTCGGTCGGGCGGTGCTGCAGCGGGACTTCCCGGACGACCGTCACGCCCGCCTCCGCATCGACGTGGCCGGGTACCGGGAGCGCCGGAAGGAGGCGTTGGAGCGGTTCGTCAAGAGCGTGGCCGACGAGGTCCGGGCCTCGGGGATGTCCAAGGTGCTCGAGCCGATGGGGAGCGCCGACCGCAAGATCGTGCACGACACCGTGAACGACCTCGAGGGCGTGCGGACCACGTCCGAGGGTGTGGACCCGAACCGGCGGGTCGTCATCCTGCCCGACTCGGGCGACTGAACGCTCCCGGGCCCGTGACGGCGGACGCGGCATCCTGGCGCCCGCCCCTGGAAGCCTGGCTGGTCCGGGCCCAGCGGCTGGGCCTCGTCGGGCCTGGCGCGGTGGGTGACCACGTGGACCAGGCGGAGCGATTCGCC
>JAKOVR010000186.1 GCA_029782025.1 Actinomycetes bacterium
GCCCCGCTCGAGGTCGAGGAGGAGGCGCTTGCGGTCGAGGCCACCGGCGTAGCCGGTCAGCGCCCCCGATGCACCGATGACCCGGTGGCACGGCACGATGATCCCGATCGGGTTGCGGCTGTTGGCAGCGCCCACGGCCCGCGCCGCGCCGGGCCGCCCCACCGCCTCGGCCAGCCGGGCGTAGGACCACGTCTCGCCATAGGGGATGGTGCGCAGCGCCGCCCACACCTCCCGCTGGAAGTCGGTGCCCTCGAGCCGGATCGGGACGTCGAACTCGGTGACCCGACCGGCGAAGTAGGCGGCGAGCTGGGCCACGGCCTCGGGGAACGCGGTGTCGTCGCGCACCCAGCCATCGTGGCCGTCAGGGGGATGGGCCTGCCCGTCCATCCGCAGGTCGGTGAGGACGCCGTCGACGCCGGCCAGGGTCAGCGGCCCGACCGGGCTGTCGACGGTGCGGTAGCGCTTGGGCGTCCTCGGTGCCGCGGGCGCCGTCGTGGCCGGCGTCGTGCTGGGCGTGCTGGACGTGGTGGGCGTGCTGGGCGTGCTGGGCGTGGTGGTGGTCATCGTGGTGCTCCGTTCGAGGGCCGGCGCCCGTTGGTCGACGTCCGCCGGTGGGACGGGCGGGCGGAGGGCGCTCGGCCGGGCCCGTCGGGATCAGCGGCCCAGAGGTGGGCGGCGGCGTAGGACCGCCAGGGTCGCCACCGGTGGGCCTCGGTCGCCAGTCCTTGCTCCCCGGGCCCGCTCCCGGGGAGGCCGAGCGCCGCCGCCCCTCGCCGCACGCCGAGGTCGGTGGCCGGGAAGGCGTCGGGGTCGCCGAGGCCGCGCAGGGCGATCATCTCGATCGACCAGGGACCGATGCCGGGGATGGCGGCCAGCTCGGCCCGGGCCCGCAGCCAGTCGGCGCCGGGGCTGAGATCGACCCTGCCGTCGGCCAGGGCGGTGGCGAGGGCCACGAGCACGCGACCTCGACCGGCGGGCAGACCGAGCGTCGAGGGGTCGGCGGCGGCGATCACGTCCGGCGCGGGGAAGCGGTGGGTCGGCCCGAGGCTCGCCCCGCTGTCGATGCCCGCCCCGCCGTCCCCGCTGCCGTCGGCCACCGCCGAGCCGAGCGTGCGGACGAGACGGGCGGCGTGGGTGCGGGCCGCCGCGGTCGAGACCTGTTGGCCCAGCACGACCCGCAGCGCCAGCTCGGCCTCGTCCATGGTGCGGGGGAGGCGCAGGCCCGGTTCGGCCCGGACCGCGGCCCGGAGGCGCCGGTCGGTCGCCAGCGCGTCGGCCACCGCGGTCGGGTCGGCGTCGAGGTCGAGGAGGCGCCGGCTCCGGGCGATGGCGCTCGGCAGATCGCGCAGGTCGTGCAGCGACAGCCGGGCCACGACGTGGTCCGGGCCCGGCGTGAGGGCCACGAGGGCGGGGCCGTGGACCGGGGCGAGGGCCCGCCGGTACCCCGTCGCGTCGACCACCTCCACCCCCGGCACGGCGGTGGCGGCCAGGTGGGCGAGGGCCGATCCCGGGGTGAAGGGGGTGCGCACGGCCAGGCGTAGCACCAGGGTGGTGGCGCCGACGGCCGGACCCGCCGAGCCCATCGGGCCCATCGGGTCGCCGGTGGTCGTCGGGCCGATCGGGCCGGGACGGGCGTCGACGGCCGAACGGGCGGCGCGCAGGGCCGTGGGGGTGCGGTCGAAGACGGAGCGCACGGTGTCGTTGAACTGGCGGATGCTGGCGAAGCCGGCGGCGAAGGCGATGTCGGCCATCGCCAGCTCGGTGGTCTCGATCAGGATCCGCGCCGTCTGGGCCCGCTGGGCCCGGGCCAGCGCCAAGGGCCCGGCGCCGACCTCGGCCAGGAGGAGGCGCTCGACATGGCGGCTGCTGTAGCCGAGGCGGTGGGCCAGCCCGGCCACCCCTTCCCGGTCGACCACCCCGTCGGCCACCAGACGCATGGCCCGGGCCGCGGTGTCGGCCCGGGTGCTCCACTCGGGCGACCCGGGGCTGGCGTCGGGCCGGCACCGCTTGCAGGCCCGGAACCCGGCGTGCTGCGCCGCCGCCGCCGTGGCGAAGAAGCGCAGGTTGGCCGCCTTGGGGGTGCGGGCCGGGCAGCTCGGCCGGCAGTAGATGCCGGTGCTCAGGACCGCGGTGACGAACCACCCGTCGAAGCGGGGATCACGGGACTGCACGGCCCGGTGGCAGCGGTCGAAGTCCTCGTGCACGGGCCCAGCTTCCCACGCCCCCCGCCCCCTGTCTGGCGGAAATCCGACATCGCAGTCCCGGGCCGGTCCCGATGGTCCCGAGTCCCGTGTTCGCCGTGGGCCGTGTTCCCTGTGGGTGCGAATTGTTCGCATTCGCGAACAATTCG
>JAKOVR010000203.1 GCA_029782025.1 Actinomycetes bacterium
TGGTGCGCGTTCGCGAACATTCCCCACCCACGGGAGAACGAGGGTGGGGTCAGCGGGCCCGGTTCCGGCCCTGGCCGTAGGTGAGGGGCGCCCGGTAGGAGCCGCCGACGAAGGGGCGGCCGGCCCGGCGGGCGAATCGCCACTGGATCGACACCCGGGGCGCCACCGCCGTGCCGGGCAGGTAGGGGACCGAGTGTTGCCAGTCGGCCTGGCAGCGGCCGCCCATCACCAACAGGTCGCCGGCGGCGGGGGCCAGGTCGTGGCTGGCCCCTTTGTCCGGGGCGTCGGAGTGGCGCTCGGCGTGGGGCCGGAGGAGCCAGGGCCGGGTCGCCCCGAAGGTCAGGACGGCGATGAGCGTGTCATCGAGCCAGCGCATGTCGGTGTCACGGTGGAAGGCCTGCCCGTCGCCGCCGTCGCGGTAGAGGAGCATGGCGAAGCCGTCGAAGGTCACGCCGTACCGGTGCTGGAGGAGGCGGGTGGCCTCGCCCAGCACGGGGTGGGGCAGCGGGCGGCCGGGCGCCCAACCGGAGCCCAGCCGTCGCTCCTCCACGGCGTGGTCGTAGCGGAACAACTGGCTCGTCTCCCACGCCACCGTCGAGCGCAGCTGGTCACCCACCTCGTCGGCCCCCACGACCCAGCCCCGGGCCACGTCGACCCACGAGCCCTCGCCGAGGTCGATCCGCTCGAACTCGACGGCCCGGTCGATGTGGGGCTCGACCATCAGCTCCCGGCCAGGTCGCGGCGGGAACGGAGGAGCACCTCCTGGGTGACCGTGGCGATGTGGTCCCCCGCGGGGGTGAACACCTCGCCCACGGCCAGGCCCCGGGAGCTGAGCAGACCGTGACAGGAGAAGGCCTGCAGGTGCCAGGCGTCGGCCTGCACCGGGCGGTGGAACCAGATGGCGTGGTCGAGGCTGGCACTGAAGAAGGGGTACTCGTCGCTGCCGGGCACCCGAGCGGGGTGGAGGGCGGCCACGGCGTCGGTGGGCAGGTCGTCGGAGAGGTAGGCCAGCGCGCAGGCCTGGACGATCGGGTCGTCGCCGATCGGGACGGCCATCTGGAACCACGCCGTCGACCGGCCCGCCCGGCCGCCGACGTCGACGGTGCGCCGGTCGAACACCGGACTCCAGCTGCCCGGGGCGAGCTCGTCGGGTGACGGGACATCGCCCATCACCGCGGTCTGCACCTCGGGCCCGGCCTCGGGCACCTGGAAGGACGCGTCGAGGTTGAGGATGGCGCCCACGGCCTGGCGGGCCACCACCCGGCGGGTGACGAAGGTCCGGCCATTGCGCAGCCGGTCGACCTCGAACCGGATGGGCTCGTCGGCGTCGCCGAGCCGGATGAAGTAGGCGTGGAGCGACTGCACCGCGAAGGCCGGGTCCACGGTGTGGGCGGCGGCCCGCAGGGCCTGGGCCACGATCTGGCCGCCGTAGAGGCCGCCCCACGGATAGCGCGGCCCGACCCCGACCCAGGTGTCGGGCCCGTGCTGTTCGAGGGTCATCATCGTCGCGAAGTCCATCCCCGCCAGTCTCGGGTGCCAGCGACCACCGTGTCGAACCGCGGCGCTATCGTCGGCGCCGGAGGTGCCCGTGGACGGACCGGCCCAGCTCGACCCCATGGCCTACCTTGCCGACGCCGACGCGGAGATGGCCCGCTGCCAGGCGGCGCACTGGTACGCCGACGGCATCGACGCCCGCCTCCGGCCGATGCCGATCGTGCTGTCCTACGAGGCCGTCCGCGACGTCCTCGCCGACCGGCGCCTCTCGCCCCGCTCCTTCGTGGACGAGATGCGGGCCAACGGGCTGTCGGAGCGCACGGCCCACCAGTTCACGCCGCTGTTCCGGCGTCACGGCGATGACCACCGCCGCTTCCGGGCCCTGCTGTCGGTCGCCTTCACGCCCCGCAGCGTGGAGCGGCTGCGCCCCGTCGCGGCCGAGGTCGCGGCCCGGTTGGCCGACGCCGTCGCCGACCGGGGCGGGCGCTGCGAGATCGTGGCCGACATCGCCGGACCGCTCCCGCCCGAGGTGTTCGCCGTGCTCTTCGGCCTCCCGGTGGAGGACCGCGACCGCCTGGCCGGCTGGGCCAGCCGGGTGGCCCCCGCCTTCCTCCCGGTGCTGGCGCCCGAGCAGGTGGCCGACATCGAAGCGGTGGCGGCCGAGCTGCGGGCCTACGGCGACGCGCTCATCGCCGCTCGCCGGACCGAGCCCGCCGACGACCTGGTCACCCGCCTCCTCGAGGCGGAGGTCGAGGGGGAGCGGCTCGACGACACGGAGGTGGTCGCCCTCATCTCGGGGTTCGTCTTCGCCGGGGCCGAGACCACCCGCCGCCAGCTCACCGCCCTCGTCCTCGAGCTGGCGGACCACCCGGAGCTGTGGGAGCGCATGGCGGCCGAGCCCGCCCTCGTGGCCGCCGTGGTGGAGGAGGGCCTTCGCCACCGCCCGATCGTGCCGGGGCTCACGCGGCGGGCCGAGGAGGTCTACGACCGCGCCGATCTCCACCTCGACGCCGGCACCGGGCTGATGGTGTCGTTCGTCGCCGCCAACCACGATCCGGACCAGTACCCCGATCCCCATCGCTTCGACCCGGACCGGGCCGGCGCCGCCACCCACGTGACCTTCGGGTGGGGCCCGCACTTCTGCGTCGGCGCCGGTCTCGCCCGCATGGAGCTCCAGGAGGCACTGGCGGCGCTGGTCGCCCGGTTCGGTCCCCCGGCGGTGGAGGGTGCCGGCCCCGTCACCGGTCTGCAGGCGCCGGACTCGCTCGACGTCCGCTTCCCGGTCCGGCGGCGGTCCGGAGGGTGAGCCGATGAGGGACGGAGGTGGGTGGTGGACCAGGGGTCGTCGGGTCGCGGTCGGGGCCGTGGTCGCGTTGGTGTTGGCCTCGCCCGGTACCGGCGGCGTCGCCGTCGCCGCCCCGCCGCCGAACCCGCTGCCGTGGACCCGCACGTATGTGGGCGACGTGGTGCTGACCACCGACGAGCTGTTCCAGGAGCTCTTCGACGCCTGCCGCACGGACGTGGATCGCGGCCTGCGCGACAACGGCGTGGCCGGGGCCCCGGTGCTGGCCGTGGTCGGCGATTCGGTGCAGGTGCAGACCCGCCTGCCCGCGATGGGCGACACCGCCTTCCGGTGGGTGTACTCGGCCCACTGTGGCGAGCAGTACCGCTCCGTGATCGACTCGGGACGGCTCGACGACGCCGTGTCGGTGCGCCCGGACGTCCTGATCGACGGCATCGGCTCCAACGACCTGTCCTACTTCTTCCATTACGACGCTGCCCGCCTGCCGGGTGCCGTGGCCGCCTTCGGCGAGTTCCTCGACCGCACCGACGCGGTGCCGTGCCGGGTGATCATCAACCTGCCCGAGCAGGTGTCCGACCCGCTCGTCGCCTCCTTGCACCACCAGATGAACGAGGTGTTCCGGCAGGCGGCGGCCACCCGACCGGGCGTGCACCTCGCCGATTGGAACCTGCTCACCGCCGTGGCCCCGGGGCTGCGCTACGACGACCAGCACCTCACCCACGCCGGCATCGACGCCCGCATCAACCTCGGCCTGGCCACGGCCCGTCAGTGCCTCGTCCCCGACACGCCGACCGGGCTCGACGCCGTCGCCGGCAACGGCACGGCGACGGCGTGGTGGAATCCCCTCCCCGCCCCCGAAGGCATCACGGGCTACCGGGTCGAGGTGTCGGACGGGCGCACCGTCACCACCAGCGCGCCCACGGTGAACATCGGCGGGCTCCAGAACGGCGTGCCGGTGTCGTTCCGGGTGTCGGCCCTGAACGTCGCCGGGGTCGGCGACCCGACGGCGTGGAGCGCGCCGGTGGTGCCGGCGCCGGCTGGGGCTCGGTTCCACCCGTTGGCCCCGGTCCGGGTGATCGACACCCGCGACGGCACGGGCGGGCGGTCGGGAGCGCTCGGTCCCGGCGGTTCGTTCACCGTGGCGCTGGCGGCCACCGTCCCTGCGCTGGCCGGGGCGTCGGCCGTGATGCTCAACGTCACCGCCACCGGCGCCACGACCGACTCGTTCGTGACCGTGTGGCCCGGCGGGCAGAGCCGTCCCCTCACCTCCAACCTCAACCCCAGCCCGGCCCTGGGGGCCGCCCCGGCCATGGTCACGTCCCGCGTCGGCCCCGGGGCCTCGGTGTCGCTGTACAACAACTCGGGGTCGGTGCACCTGGTGGCCGATGTCGTCGGCTGGTACGACCAGCCCGGATCGGGGACCGGCGCGCTGTACGTCCCCGGAGGGCCGAGCCGCGTCCTCGACACCCGGGACGGCACCGGCGGGAAGCAGGGGCCCTTCGGCGCGGCGGCGTCGTACACGCTGCCGCTGCCCGGGGTGCCGGCCGGCGCCACCGCCGCCGTCCTCAACGTCACGTCGGTGAACACCACCCACGACTCGTTCGTCACGTTGTGGCCGTCGGGCCAGCCCCGCCCGCGGGCCTCCAACGCCAACCCCGCCACCGGGCGGGTCCGGGCCAACCTCACCGCGGTGGCCGTTGGCGCGGCCGGCGCGGTCGATGTGTTCAACAACTCGGCCAGCACCGACCTCGTGATCGATCTCGTGGGCTGGTACACGCCGCTCGGCGCGGCGACGGGCGGTGCGGCGTACTTCCCGCTCTCCCCCGAGCGCGTCTTCGACACGCGCGACGGGACCGGGGGCGTGCAGGGTCCGGTGGCCAACGCGGCGCCGACCGTGGCCGTGTTCCCCGGTCGCGGCGCCCTGCCCGCCTCGGCCACGGCCGTCTCCGCCGTCGACGCCAACGTCACCGTCGTGCACCCCACGGCGGCGGGGCACACCACCGTGTGGCCGGGTGGCCCCACGCCGGTGGCCTCGACCCTCAACTACGTCGCCGCCGAGGTCGTCCCCAACCGGGATCTCATCGCCATCGACCCCGCCTCTGGCGCCGCCGACCTCTGGTCCGTGGCGCCGTCGGTCGACTACGTGATCGATGTCAGCGGCTGGTTCGGTCCGCTGCAGCTCACCGCACTGCAGTGGCGAGCCCGCGCCGCCGGCGCAGCACCACCGCTGCCGCCGTCGCGCTGAGCACGTGGCCCACCGGCGGTGCGCCGGGGAGCGAGTACATCCACCGCGTGCCGTGGTGGGCGAAGCTGGCGGAGCAGCCGGGAGCGCGGCCCGATTCGTTGCCCTGGGCGATGTCGAGGACCGGGTTGATGCCGCTGAACACCCCCCACGGGCTCTCGCAGCCGGGCACCACCCAGGCGTGGCTCATCCAGAGGTAGCGGCCGTCGAGGATCGTGCCCCCCATGGCCTTGCACTGCTCCTCGGTCATGGTGGAGTCGCCGATGGTGACGTTGTCCTTGAAGCACAGCGTCATGTGGCGGTGGTAGTGGTCGTTGCGGCCGGCGAACCCGACCGTCGGCTCGGTGTCGTGCTTCCAGTGCATCTCGTAGGACAGCCCGATGACGTTGGCGTTCTCGTCGTTGCCGTCGTAGAGGATCATCTCGGGTTGGGTGATGTCGAACGTCTCATCGATGAGCTCGTCCTTCACCCAGTGGGCCCCGATCCCCATCACGTAGGGGGTGGCCTGCTTGTAGCCCGCCTTCTCGGCGTCCTTGGCGCGGGGGTAGCGCATGGCCACGGCTCGGGCGGTGGCCAGCTGGTCGGCCAGGAGCTGGCAGGTGGCGGGATCGGTGATGGCCTTCCACGCCTGCGGGCCGCTGTGGTGGTCGGGGCCGCTGGCGAGGAGGTCGCCGGTGGCGGCTGACGTGTGGGCGTGGTCGTGCCCACCGGCGCGCTGGAGCCAGGCGTAGTAGTCGCTGTCGGGAACGGTGGCGAGGTTCTGGACGAGCCTCGCCGTGTCGACCTCGCTCATCGTGTGGGGGGCGTTGAGGTCGGCGTCGGTGGGGCCGTGCACGATGTCGACGCCGGCCAGCATCGCGTCGCGCCAGTAGCCGCGGATGTTGAAGCCCTTGTCGCACCGGGTGTCGTCGCCCCACACGATGGGTGTCGCCGCGGGGTCGACCGTGGGCGTGGCCCCGCCGTGCCCGTGGTCGGCCGAGTGGTCGGCGGGGTGGCCGGCGCCGGCCGAGTGGTCCATCGGGTGACCGGTCCCAGTGGCGCCGTGGTCGTGCCCGGCCGTGGGCCCAGCGGCGTGCCCGGCCGTGCCGTGGCCGTGGTCCATGGCGCCCCCGGTGTGGTCCATCGCACCGTGGTCGCCGGCCGCGGCGTGGCCGGCGCCGTGGTCGCCGCCGTGGTCCATGGTGTGGTCGGCGGTGCCGTGGCCATCGGTCGCCGCGCCGTGGTCCATGGTGTGGTCCCCGGCGTGGGTGGCGCCGTGGTCGGTGCCGTGGTCCATGGGCGAGCCGTGGTCGCCGTGGTCGCCGTGCACGGTCGTGCTGGAGCGGGGAGGTGCCGTCGTGGCCGGGGGGGCGGCGATAGGGCCGGCGCCGGTGGCGAGCTCACCGCCGGTGGGGCGCTCGCCGGTTCCGGGCACGGCGATGGCCACGGTCGACGCGCCGAGGACGGCGGCGGCCGCCACGGCCGAGACCGAGACGGGGAGGCCGAGCACCACCCGACGCTCGGGGAGCCGGGCCAGTGCGCCGGCGACGAACCCCGTGGCGAGGAGGGTGGCCACGGTCTCGGGGCCGCCGCCGGTGCGGGCGGCGATCCACTGGAGGGCGATGGCGGCGTTGAGGGCGATCCCGGCGAGGAGCTGGGGTCGGCGGGGGGCGACGAGGACGGCCAGGGCGACGAAGAGCTGGGCCCAGCCGGCCAGGGAGTAGCCCCACGCGACGCCGGCGCTGGCCGCGCCTCGCGACGGGGCCAGGGCGAGGTGGATCGCCCCGGCGGCGGCGGCCACGGCCGCCAGCACGATGGGGCTGCTGGGCTTCAGGAGCGGCGCGGCGGGTCCGCCGATCGCGCCGGGTGCGGGACTGGTCACGTTCCCCCTTTTGCGCTCAGTCCGGGCGTCGCCCGCCAGGCTAGGGGATCGGCCGTATGGCGACCATACGGGATGTGCCCGCCGTCACACGGCGGGCGTGGTCGGCGCGGCGGCGGCCGTCGCCGGGGTGTGGGCCACGTCGGCCTCGCCGAAGACCTTGGTGAGCGCCGCGAACTCGAGGAGGATCCCGTCGGGGTCCTGGAAGTAGATCGACTTCACGAACACGTCGGGGTGCATCGCCTCGGCGAAGCCCCACTCGCTGTCGTCGTGCATGACGACCTCGGTGCAGCGCACGCCCCGGTCGACGAGCTTCTGGCGGTAGGCCTCGAGCTGCTCCTCCGGGACGTGGAAGGCGACGTGGTTCATCGAGCCGACGGCGCTGGTGGCGTCGCCCTTGTAGGGCAGGTCCACGGGGGCGGCCACGCCCGGCGCGTCGTCGGGCCGCTCGGGGAACCAGAAGAAGGCCAGGAGGTTGCCGCCCCCGCAGTCGAAGAAGAAGTGCTGCCCCATGCCGATGGGGAGCTCGACGGTCTTGACGAGCGGCATGCCGAGGACGTTCTGGTAGAAGTCGACGGTGCGGGCCATGTCACGGCAGCACAGGGCGAGGTGGTTGATGCCACGCAGCTCGAAGGGCGGGGTGTCGGCCATGGGTTCGACGATAGGCGCGGCGGCGCCCGCCGTCAGCCCCGCGCCGCCTCGGCGAGGAGGAGCAGGCCGAAGACCACGAAGGCCAGCGTGGCGCCGATGCGGATGGCCCGCTCCGGGAGGCGGGATCCGAGGCGGGCGCCGACGAGGATGGCGAGGGCGTCGGCCGCCACCATGCCGACCGTGGAGCCGGCCCACGTGCCGACCGGGCCCTCACGGGTGGCCAGGGTGATCGTGGCCAGCATGGTCTTGTCACCCAACTCGGACAGGAAGAAGGCGGCGCTGGCGGCCACGATGGCGGAGTGGCCCGTGCGCTCGACGCGCGCCTCGTCGTCCTCGTCGAGGGTGTCGCCCCGCCACGTCCACGCCGCGAACCCGAGGAAGGCGAGGCCGCCGAGGACGGCGATGGGGCGGGTGGGGAGCTGGGCGCCGATCACCGCCCCGACGCCGACGGACACGGCGTGCACGAGCGCGGTGGCGACGGTGATGCCGATGAGGATCGGGACCGGCTTGTAGCGGGTGGCGAAGGCGAGCGCCATCAGCTGGCTCTTGTCGCCCAGCTCGGCGACGAAGATCACCCAGAAGCTGATGAAGAAGGCCTCGATCACGACAGGGCCTTCCACCGTGCCGTGGCGGTGGTCAGCGGCTCGTCGGGCGCGTCGGCCAGGACGATGCGCCCGTCGACGTGGAAGTAGGGGAGGTCGATCTCGACGATCTCGGCCTGGACCAGCAGGGGTCGGCCGGTCGGGGTGGGTCGACGGTAGCGGAGGGCCAGCTCCACGGTGGCCATGTTCGGCTCGGGTCCGAGGACGGTGCGCAGTGCGTAGCCCATGGTCTCGTCGAGCAGGGTGGCCTGCAGCCCCCCGTGGATCACCCCGGGGGCGCCGCCGGTCCAGCCGGGGGCCTCCCACCGGCACTCGGCCCGGTGCGCACCCGTCTGCACGAAGCGGAGGTGCAGGCCGTGCTCGTTGGCCGGTCCGCAGGCGAAGCAGGTGCTGAGGTCGTCGGGCGGGTCCATCGGCGTGCCGTCCACGGACGGGTCTTCCGTGGGCGGATCGTCCATGGACGCATCGTACGGAGGCGATCAGAGCGAGGCGAAGACGGCGTCGATCAGGGCCCGGTTGCGGGGGTTCTGCCACCGGGGCCCGAGCTGGTTCATCACGTACCCCATCGCCACCCCGGTGTCTGGATGGCAGAAGCCCACGGACCCGCCGGCGCCGAAGTGGCCGAAGCCGCTCTCGGCGGGCCCGAGGGGGCGCTCGCCCTGGGTGAGCTGGAACCCGAGCCCGAAGCGGGTCACCCGCTCGAGGACCAGGTCGGGGCCGTGCACCTGCTCGGCGGTGGCCGCGGCGAGGGCGTCCGGGTCGACCACCCGCACGCCGTCGAGCGCGCCGCCGGCGGCCAGGGCGGCGTAGATGCGGGCCACCCCGCGGGCGCTGGCGTGGGTGTTGGTCGAGGGCAGCTCCGCCGCCCGCCAGGACCGGCTGTTGACCACTCCGGCGCCCGAGACGGTGGGCGGGTTGAAGTAGGTGTTGAATCGCATGAGGTCGACGCCGGTGACCTCCGGGTCGGGCCGGCCGGGGGGATCGCCGGGCCACAGGAACTCGGCCGTGCGGGCGTCGTGCTCGGGGGCCAGGCCGAGGTGGACGTCGGCCCCGAGCGGCCCGGCCAGCTCCGTCCGCAGCAGGTCGCCGGGACGCCGCCCGGTGACCCGACGCAGCAGCTCGCCCACGAGCAGGCCATAGGTGTTGACGTGGTAGCCGTGGGCCGTGCCCGGCTCCCACCACGGGGCCTCGGCCGCCAGTCGGCCGGTCATGGCCGCCCAGTCGTAGAGCTCGGCGGCCGGGACGGGCGCACGCAGGGCGGGCAGGCCGGCCTGGTGGGACAGGAGCTGGCGGGCGGTGATCGCCGCCTTGCCGGCGGCCTCGAACTCGGGCCAGGCCCGGCCCACCGGCGCATCGAGGTCGAGCCGGCCGCGGCCGGCGGCCTGGGCCGCCAGCACGGCGAGGAAGCCCTTGCCCACCGAGAAGGCGTTGACGAGCGTGTCGGGCCCCCACGGCCGGGTGGCCGCCGCGTCGGCCCAGCCGCCCCAGAGGTCGACCACCGTCGTGCCGCCCACCACGACGCACACCGCCGCGCCGACCTCGCCCCTGGTCGCGAAGTTGTCGCGGAAGGCGTCGCCCACGGCGGCGAAGGCGGGGTCGACCGCACCCTCGATGTGCACGGATGCAGTCTGCCTCCTGCCGTGACCTTCGGCCCTAGGGTGGGCGATCGGACCGGCCTACGCTCCGCTCCGATCACAGGGGGAACGACATGACCGAGCACGACCGACCGCTGCGCTTCGCCGTCGTCGGCGCCGGGATGGCGGGGCTGCTCAGCGCCATCAAGCTGCGCGAGGCCGGCTGCACCGACGTGACGATCTACGAGAAGGCCGATCGCATCGGTGGCACGTGGCGGGAGAACACCTACCCGGGCCTGAGCTGCGACGTGCCCTCGCACCTCTACAGCTACTCCTTCGAGCTCAACCCCGACTGGAGTCACCAGTTCTCGCCGGGGGCCGAGATCCAGGCCTACTTCGAGCACGTCGTCGAGAAGTACGACCTGGCCCCGCTCATCCGGTTCTCGGAGGACGTCACATCGCTGGCCTGGGCCGACGGCCGGTGGCACCTCGACACCGCCGCCGGACACCACGACGAGGCCGATGTCGTGATCGCCGCCACGGGGGTGCTGCGCGTCCCCCGCTACCCCGACATCGAGGGGATCGACACCTTCGCCGGCGCCTGCTTCCACAGCGCCCGGTGGGACCACGCCGTCCCCCTGGCCGGCCGGCGGGTGGGGATCATCGGCACCGGCTCGACGGCGGTGCAGATCGTGTCGGCCATCGTGGGCGAGGTCGGGCACCTCGACCTCTTCCAGCGCACCCCCCAGTGGGTGCTGCAGCAGCCCAACCCGGCCTACGACGAGCCAACCCGGGCCGACTACCGGGCCCATCCCGAGAAGCTCGAGGCGCTGCACAAAGGGCTGAGCCAGCTCTTCGCCGAGGGGTTCGCCAACGCCATCGTGGATGCCGACTCGCCCCAGGTCCAGGGCATCCAGGCCGCATGCCTGGCCAACCTCGAGAACAACGTGAAGGACCCGGAGCTGCGGGAGCGGCTCCGTCCGACCTACCGGGCGGCCTGCAAGCGGCTCATCGTCTCCCCCGACTTCTACGAGGCGATCCAGCAGCCCAACGCCTCGCTCGTCACCGATCCGATCGTCGCCGTCGAACCCGGGGGCGTGCGCACGGCCGACGGCACCCTCCACGAGCTCGACGTGCTCGTGCTGGCCACGGGCTTCCGTGCCGACGCCTTCATGCGGCCCATGCAGATCATCGGCCGGGGCGGGGTCACCCTCGAGACGGCCTGGACGCCGCGGCCCGAGGCCTATCTCTCGATCAGCATCCCGGACTTCCCCAACCTGTTCATGCTCAACGGCCCGAACGGCCCGGTCGGCAACTTCTCGCTGATCGAGGTGGCCGAGCTGCAGTTCGGCTACATCCTCCAGCTGGTCGACCAGCTGCGCTCGGGGGCGTGCCGGGAGATCAGCGCCCGGGCCGACGTGCTCGCCGTCTTCGAAGCCGAGCGGGAGGAGGCGGCGAGGCACACCGTCTGGGTCACCGGCTGCCAGAGCTGGTACCTCGACGACCGGGGGATCCCGGCGGTGTGGCCCTTCACCTTCGACCGCTTCCGGGCCGAGATGGCGGCCCCGGACCTCGACGCCTACGAACGCGCGTGACGTTCCGATGATTTAGTGCTAAAGTGAGGGCCGTGGACGCCTGGATGTTGATCGTCGGATGGTTGGCCGGATGGGTGCTGCTGTGGCGCCTGCCCGGGCTCCGTCGGCCCCCGGCGCCGACGGAGGCGGATCTCCCGGCCTACGCGGTGGTGATCCCGGCCCGCGACGAGGCCCACAACCTCGGCCCGCTGCTCGCGCAGCTCCAGCACCAGACCGTGGCGCCGGCCGAGATCGTGGTGGTCGACGACCACTCCAGCGACGGCACCGCCGACGTGGCCGCCGCCGCCGGGGCCCGCGTGGTGCCCTCGCGGTCGCTGCCCCCGGGCTGGGTGGGCAAGACCTGGGCCTGCCAACAGGGCGCCGACGCCACCGACGCCCCCGTGTTGGTGTTCCTCGACGCCGACGTGAGGCTGGCGCCCGACGCCATGGCGGCGGTGGTGTCCGAGCAGGCCCGTCGCGGCGGCCTGCTGTCGGTCGCCCCCTGGCACACGGTGCGGCGACCCTACGAGTGGTTCTCGCTCGTGTTCGGCATCGTGGCGCTGATGGGGGTGGGCGCGGCCACGCCGGGGGCCCGCCGGGTGCGGGGCGCCTTTGGTCCCTGCATCGTCCTGCGTCGGCGTGATTACGACGCCTTCGGTGGGCACGCCTCGGTGGCGGGACAGGTGGTGGAGGACCTGGCGCTGGCCGACCAGGCCACGGCCCACGGGCTGACGGTGTCGGTGCTCGGCGGCCGACCGCTCCTCACCTACCGGATGTACCCCCAGGGGATGCGCTCGCTGCTCGAGGGCTGGACGAAGAACATCGCCACCGGCGCCCGCCGGTCCGACCCGCTGCGGTCGGTCCTCGCCGCCACCTGGATCGCCGGCGGCATCGTGGCCTCGTGGCAAGGGCTCACCGGCGGGTGGGTCGGCGCCGTCGTGCTGGCGCTGTGGCTCGTCCAGGTGGCGCGCATGAGCCGCCAGATCGGTTCGTTCCCGGTGTTCGCGCTGCTGGCCTTCCCCCTGCTGCTGGCCTGGTTCCTGTTCGTGTTCGTGCGGTCGGTCATCCTCACCTCCCTCCGCCACGAGGTGCAGTGGCGGGGACGCCACATCCCGGTGACGCGGGGAGCCGTGACCGTGGCGGAGCGGTGCTGACATGGCCCTCGACCCCGGCCCCGCCCTCGTGGCCGACATCGTGGCGTGGACCGTCCTCGGTCTCGGCACCGGCTACCACCACCACCGGCTCCCGCTGGAGCGCCTCGCCGACGACACCTGGCTGACCACCCTCCGGTCGTGGGAGCGGGGCGGTGCGATCTACCAGGACCGGTTCCGGATCAAGGCCTGGAAGGACCGCCTGCCCGAGGCCGGCGCCTTCTTCCGTGGCGGGCTGTCCAAGCGGGCCCTGCCCGGCCGGAGCCGGCCCGCCCTCGAGCGGTTCGCGGCCGAGACCCGCCGGGCCGAACGGGTCCACTGGTCGCTGCTGCTCGCCGGCCCGGCCTTCCTCCTGTGGAACCCGCCCGACCTCGGGGCGGTGATGGTGGCCTACGCAGTGGTCGCCAACGCGCCGTTCATCGCCATCCAGCGCTACAACCGCGGCCGGATCCAGGCCATCCTGCGCCGCAAGGTGCTGGCCCGGTGAGCCCGGCCGACCTGTCGTTGCGCGACGCCGCCGACCTCCTCGGTGTGCACTACATGACCGCGTACAAGTACGTGCGCACCGGACAGCTCCCGGCCACCAAGGCCGGGGCCGAGTGGCGGGTCCGCACCGCCGACGTCGAAGCGTTGCGCGCCGCCCCGGCCGTCCCCCGGGGTCGGGGCGGTCGTCGCGTCGACTACGCCGGTCGGCTCACGGCGAGGCTCATGGCCGGCGACGAGGCCGGGGCCTGGGCCGTGATCGAGATGGCGCTGTCGGCCGGGCTCGAGCCGGTCCAGGTGTACCTGGAGCTCCTCATCCCGGCCATGCAGGCCGTGGGGGAGGGATGGGCCACGGGCACGGTGACGGTGGCCGAGGAGCACCGGGCGTCGGTCACGGTGCAGCGTCTGATCGGACGCTTCGGCCCCCGCCTCCGGCGTCGCGGACGGGCGCGGGGCACCATCGTGCTCGGGGCGCCCGCCTCCGACACCCACAGCCTCCCGGTGGCCCTGATGGCCGACCTCGTCCGCAGCCTCGGCTTCGATGTCGTGGATCTGGGGGCCGACGTCCCGGCGGTGTCCTTCGCCGAGGCCGCGGCCGAGGCCGATCGCTTGGTGGCCGTCGGCATCGGGGCCTCGACCCCGGGAAACGAGGCCCAGGTCCAGGCGGCCATCGAGGCGGTCCGGGCGGTGGCGACGGTGCCGGTGCTCGTGGGCGGCGGGGCGGTGGCCGGCGAGGAAGCGGCCCTCGGCCTGGGGGCCGACGCGTTCGTACCCCCGGGGGCGGCCGGGCTGGCCGTCTTCGACGCGCTGACCTGAGCGCGGTCGATCTCAGCCGATGCCTCGGCCGTGCTCCTCCCAGTAGGGGGCACGAAGGTCCTTCTTCAGCACCTTCATCGCGCCCGACAGGGGGAGGGGCTCGGCCCGGAACTCGACCGACTTGGGGAGCTTGTAGCCGGCGATGGCCAGCCGGGCGTGCTCGATGATGTCGTCCTCGGTGGCCTCGGCCCCGTCGTGGAGCACCACGATGGCGTGCACGGCCTCGCCCCACACCTCGTGCGGGATGCCGATCACGGCGACCTGGGCCACCGCCGGATGGGTGGCGATGGCGTTCTCGACCTCCACCGAGTACACGTTCTCGCCGCCGGTGACGATCATGTCCTTCACCCGGTCGACGAGGAAGAGGTAGCCCTCGTCGTCGAGGTAGCCGGCGTCGCCCGAGTGGTACCAGCCGCCGCGGAACGCCTCGGCCGTGGCCTCGGGCTTGTTCCAGTACTCGCGCATGAAGTTGCCGGCCCGGGCGCACACCTCACCGATCGTGCCCTTGGGCAGGATGTTGCCGTCGGGGTCCTGGATGCTGAGCATGACCCCCGGGGCGGCCCGCCCGGCCGACTTGAGCAGGTCGCCGCCCTTGCGGTGCTCCTCGGGGCCGAGCACGGTGAGGATGGCCGAGGCCTCGGTCATGCCGTAGCCCTGGTACACCTTCAGGTCGGGGTACAGGTCGAGCAGGCGGGTGAGCAGCGCCGTGGGCATGGGCGACGCGCCGTAGGTGAGGGTCTCGAGGCTGGCCAGCTTCTCGGGGGCGAAGTCGGGGTGGTTCAGCGTGAGCCCGATCATCGTGGGCACCATCACCGTGAAGTTCACGTGGTGGGTGGCCACGGCATCGAGCACCTTGGCCGGGTCGAACAGCGGCACGTAGGTGGACAGGCCGCCGACGGCGGGGACGCCGAGCACGCCGCCCATCGCCGCGGCGTGGAACATCGGGACCTGGTTGAGGTTGACCATGTGCTCGTCGAGGCCCCACCGCATGGCCACGTGGTAGAGGTTCAGCATCTCGGCCCGGTGCTCGAGCAGCACGCCCTTGGGCAGACCCGTGGTGCCCCCGGTGTACATGAGCACCGCGGGGTCGGTCTCCTCCGGCTCGTCGGGCATCACCGGCGTCGCGGCGGCGAGCAGGTCTTCGTACTCGGCCTCGTGGCGGATGTCGCCCGGCCCGATGAGGATCACGTGCTCGATGCCGGCCTCGTCGCGGATCTGGTCGATGAGCCCGCCGAAGAGGAAGTCGGTGAACACCACCTTGGTGCCCGAGTCCTGGAGGATGTAGGTCAGCTCCTTGGCCGCGAGGCGGAGGTTCAGCGGGTTGATCACCCCGGCGCCGAGGAAGGCGGCGTGCCAGAGCTCCATGTAGGCCTGGCTGTTGAGCGAGAACACGGCGAAGCGGTCCTGCGGCCCGATGCCGAGGCCGCGCAGGGCGCCGGTGAGGCGCTGGACCCGGTCGAGGTGCTCGGCGTAGGTGAAGCGCCGGTCACCGTCGACGAAGCCGACCTTGTCGGGCGTGCGTTCGATCTGGGGGAGGAGCATGCGGGCGTAGACGAGTTCCTTCATGGGCTTACTCATCGGCGGCGCCGCCGGGCACTGAAGGGCCCGGCCTGGGCAATACTCGGCGGATGCGGACCCTGACCGTCGCTGCCCGGGAGGCCGAGGTGATCCTCGACGTCGACGTCGTGGTGTGCGGGGCCGGTCCGGCCGGCCTCGGGGCGGCGCTGGCCGCGGCCCGCGCTGGCGCCCGGGTGGCGCTGCTCGAGCGCTACGGGTTCCTGGGCGGCAACTTCACGGTGGCGTCGGTGGGGACCATGTGCGGCCTCTACGTGCGCACCGCGCCGGGCGCCTTCGACCTCGTCACCGGTGGCCTGGCCCGGCGCTTCGCCGATGCGCTGGCCGATCGGGGGGCCGCGCTCGGGCCCTACCCGTTCAAGGACACGGCGGTGCTGCTCTACGTGCCGTGGGCGGCCAAGCGGCTGGCCGACCACCTGGTGACCGAGGCCGACGGACGCGACCGCATCGCCCTGCTGCTGCACGCACTGGTCAGCGACGTCGTGGTCGATCCCGACAGCGGGGCCGTCACCGGGGTGATCGTGGCCTCGAAGCAGGGGCCCAAGGCGGTGTGCGCCAAGGTGGTGATCGACGCCACCGGCGACGCCGACGTGGCGGTCGCCGCCGGGGTGGCCACGGTGACCGGTGGGCCCGGGTCGCGCCAGTTCGGCTCGATGCAGTTCGTGCTCCAGCACGTCGACGTCGACGCCGCCATGGCTGCGGGCCTCGCCCGCCTCGGCGAGGAGATCGCCGCGCACGGGGCCCACCTCTCGCGCGACGGGGGCGCCGTGATCCCCACCTTCCGACCCGGCGAGGTGATCGGGGCGATGGTGCGGCTCGCCCGCGACGGGGCGCCGCTCGACGCCACCGACCTGTTCGACCTCACCTGGGGCGAGCTCGAGGGCCGCCGCCGGGCCGAGGAGGCCACCGCCTTCCTCCGGGAGCACGTGCCCGGCTTCGCCGACGCCTTCCTGGCCGACACCGCCACGCAGCAGGGTGTGCGCGAGACCCGGCACATCGCCGGCCGGGTCACCCTGGCCGGGGCCGACGTGGTCGCGGCACGGCGGTGGCCCGATGCCGTGGCGGCGGCGGCGTGGCCGCAGGAGTACCACGTGCGCGGCCGGTCGACCGAGTACGAGTTCCTGCCCGACGGGGCCAGCTACCAGATCCCCTACGGCGCCCTCGTGCCGGCCGCGGGCGGCCCGCCGAACCTGCTCGTGGCCGGGCGCTGCATCTCGGCCGACCACGACGCCCTGGCGTCGTGCCGGGTGATGGCGCCGTGCATGGCGATGGGGGAGGCGGCCGGGGAGGCGGCGGCGCTGGCCGTGCGGGCGGCCGCCGGGCGGGGGGACGAGCCGGCCGATGTCGCCGCCGTCGATGTCGCCGAGCTGCGGGCGAGGCTCACCGACGCGGGCGCGATCGGCCTCCAGCCCTGAGGGCCGGTGACCAGGCCGATGAGCAGGTCGGCGGTCAGGCCAGCGGTCGGGCCAGCGCGGCGGCGTTGGCGTACATGACCTTGTCGATGTCGTCGGCGCTGTAGCCGGCGGCGGTGAGGTCCTCGACGTAGGACAGGGGGTCGGAGAGGCCCTCGGCGTGGGGGTAGTCGCTGCCGAAGACGATGCGGTCGATGCCGATCATCGACTTCAGGCCCTCCAGGTCGTCCTCGTAGAACGGCGCCACCCACACGTGACGGCGGAAGGTGTCGCGCGGGTCCTCGGGGAACATCGGCCCCCGCATCTGCCAGACCTTCTTGAGCTTGCCCATGAGAGGGTGCACCCAGTCGGCCCCGTTCTCGATGGTGGCGAGGCGAAGTCGGGGGAAGCGGTGGAACACGCCGTCGGCGATGAAGGAGGCCACCGTGTCGCTGATCGGCGACATGGTGAGGAGCTGGAACAGCGCCGGGATGCGGAAGGCCTGGAACTCGGGGTTCACGCCCCACTGCTCGAGCATGAAGCCGTAGCCGGCGTCGCCGGCGTGGAAGGCCACCGTGATCCCGGCCTCGTTCACCCGGGCCCAGAAGGGATCGTGGCTGGGGTGCCCGAAGGAGCGGTTGCCGTTGGGGTCGCTGATGGGGCCGGGCCGCATGTTGATGGCCCGGGCGCCGTGGGCGAGCACGAACTCGAGCTCCTCGACGGCCCAGTCGACGTCGGCCAGGGTGAGGTGCGGGGTGGCGAAGATGCGGCCCTGGTAGTCGTAGGTCCAGTCGTCGAGGAGCCACCGGTTGAAGGCCCGGAAGGCGGTGAGCATCGCCGGGCGGTCGTGGGCCAGGGCGCTCTCCATGCCCACGCCGAGGGTGGGGAAGAGGAACGTGCCGTCGAGGCCCTGCTCGTCCATCACGGCGAGGCGGGCGGCCGGGTCGCGGTAGGCGGGGCTGATGGGGTCGAGCTCACCGAAGGCCGAGTGCAGGTTCGAGATGGAGGTCTTGCCCCGGAAGTAGTCGATGAGGGCGCCGGGCTTGGCGCAGGGGTCGAAGGTGGGGTTCGGGATGAAGCGGTTGATCTTGCCCCCCACCAACAGGCGCTTCTTGCCGTCGATCTCGGCCCACCGCATGCACCGGTTGCGCATCTTCGGCTCGACGTGGCGGATGAACGCGTCCTCGGCCTCGTAGTAGTGGTTGTCGGCGTCGAAGGCACGGCTCGGTCGGGTGCTCATGGCGGCATGGTACGACGCGAGCCGCCCCCCGTCCCGGGGTACGGTCGGGCATGGCCCGCTTCCCCCGTGACGAGATCGCCGCCGCCTTCGCCGACTACATGGCCCGGGCCGAGGAAGCCGGGCGCACCGGCGACTGGGCGCGGTGGTCCGAGCAGTTCACCGAGGACGCCGTGTACGTGGAGCACCACTACGGCGAGTTCCGTGGGCGCGAGGCCATCCGGGCGTGGATCACCGAGACCATGAGCACCCCGCCGGGGTCGTGGATGCCCGAGTTCCCGGTGGAGTGGTGGGTGATCGACGAGGAGCGGGACCGGGTGATCTGCTGGGTGTGGAACCGGATGGAGGACCCGGGCGACGGGAGCATCCACCAGGAGGGCAACGTCACGCTCCTCGACTACGCCGGCAACGGCCTCTGGTCGCGGGAGGAGGACGTCTACAACCCGGCCCGGTTCGGTGAGATGCTCGGTCGCTGGCAGGCCGCCCGGGACGCGAGCCGCGGACGGTGACGCCCGTCCGGCCGCGACCGGCCCGGTCCCGCGGCTCGGCCCGGCTCGTCGCCGCCCTGGTCGTCGCGGCGCTGGTGGCGGCCGGCTCGGCGTGCCGGCAGCCCACCGACCGGTTCGTGCGGCTCGACGGGAACCCCGAGCCGGTCACCGGGGACGACGTGCGGTGGGCCCGCGCCCCGACGGCCACAACCCGCCAGGTGCTGGTGGGCCTGGTGCGGGCGGCCACGCCCCCCGCTGCCGGACGGGAGTTGCTGGTGCTGATCCCCGGCTCCGACGGGCTCAGCACCACCTACGTCGACGTCGCCCGGGAGCTGGCGACCAAGGGCCTCGATGTGGCCTTCGGGTGCTGGTTCGACGCCGGCGAGCGCTCGGGACCCGACGACCCTGCCATCGCCTGCCCCGACGGGCCCGAGTTCGTGGGCGTGCAGAACGACGCCGTCACTGCGGTGGACGCCATCGTCGAGACGGCCCGCCGCCTCGACGAGGACCCGCGCATCCCGGTCGCCGTCTACGGCTACAGCCGGGGCGGCGGCGTCGTGGCGCTCCGGGCCGTCCAAGGGGCCAAGGAGCCCTGGATCGACGTGTCCGGGCTGGTCGAGCCCAGCTCCTCGCTCGGCATCAAGGCCGGCGAGGTCGACGTGGTGGCCCAGATCAAGGACAAGACGCCTCCTGCGCTCCTGCTGCACGGCGACACCGACGGGGCGGTCGACGTGGGGCAGACCCGCCGCCTCGCCGCCGCCCTCCGGAAGGTGGGCACCGACGTCACCGCGCACGAGTACAAGGGGGCGGGGCACGGCCTGATGATGGTGCCGGACATCCGGGCCGACATCGAGCGCCGCGTCGTCGCCTTCGTGCACGCCCGGCTCCACCCGACCCGCGGTCCGGCGACGACCCGCGGTCCGGCGACGACCCGCTGATCCCGCCCCGGACCTCGCCGCGGCGGGGGAGGGCGTCACCCGTGCCGCAGCACGGCCAGCACGGCGCCGGCCTGGCCGAGGACGAGCATGGCGCCGAGGGCGGAGAGGCCCGGTCGGGGCCGCCGGGTGAGGAACAGGGCCACGCCGGTCGGGCCGAGGAGAGCGGCGGCGGCGAAGGCGACGGTGATCACCCGGTCGACGGTGGCCGCCCGCGACGTCGCCACGGCCAGCAGGGCGAACAGGGCGCCGAACCAGGCGCCGGTGGCGGCGACCCCCAGCCGCAGCGCCGGCTCGGGGCGGCGCAGGCGGGCCGGCGTGCGGCGGTAGACGGCGACGACGGTGCGGACCTGACGGGGCGCGGCGACCACCCGATCGGTGAGGGACGGTCGCTCGGCGACGAGGGGCATGGCGGGACCTCGGTGGCTTGGTGCGCCGCCCCGGGGCCCCACGCGTCGGACGGGCCGATCGTAGTGCGGGATCAGCCGAGGACGAGCCGGGCCGGGTCGTCCGGCGCCGTGGCCACCGCCGCCCCGATCCAGTCGCCCTCGAGCATGGCCGCCACTGCGGCGGGATCGTCGGTGGTGGCGATCGTGCGGGTGTCGGACGGCGTGTCGAGCACGGCGACGGCGCGCTGGGGCTCGCCGCCAGCGTGGACCACGGTCCAGGAGGCGACGGTGGCCGGGCCGTTGTGGTCGGCGTCGATGACGCGGGCGCCCTCGGCGGCGTCGATCAGGTCGGCGACCTCGGTCGAGACGTCGTCGTGGGCGAAGGGCCCGCCGGCGCCCGTGGTCGGGGCCGGCGGAGGCGAGGCCGACCAGAGCGAGAACCCTTGCTTCACCAGGAACCCGCTGACCGAGCTCGACAGCCCGACGGCGCCGGGATCGCGCCGCAGCGCCGGCACCATCGTGGCCAGCGCGTGGAGCACGTAGCTGTTGAGGGGGCCGCCGAAGAAGGCCATCCCGCCGGTGACGGTCAGGCCGCGGGGATCGTCGAGAGCGAGGCCGAGGGCGGCGGCGTACACCTCCACCGCGGCGGGGAAGCAGCTGTAGAGGTCGATGACGGCGACGTCGTCGATCCCGAGGCCGGCGAGGGCCAGGACCCGCCGTCCGGCCCGTTCGGCGCCGGGGGCGAGGTGCAGGTCGCCGCGCGCGACCACCGGGAGGGCGTGGTTGCTCGCGGTCGCGGCCCAGGGGAACACCCATCGGTCCCGCGGCACACCGTGGCGTTCGGCCTCGGCCGCCGAGCACAGCACGAGGGCCACGGCCTGGTCGACGTTCCACTGCGAGCAGCAGCGCTTCGTGTAGGGCGTGGCGATCATCCGGTTGCCGGGCGCCCGCGGGTCGACGATGGCATCGGCGACGGGACCGCTCCGGTCCCACGCCTCGGGGACCCCGGCGGCGACCTCGGCGAAGCGGGCCCACAGGTCGCCGACGGCCAGGCGGTGCTCGGCCGGTGTCCGGCCGGCGGCGTGGCCGATGGCCTGCTCGATGAGGGCGTAGGAGGTGGGGGGATCGACGGCGTAGCGCAGGATCTCCACGTCGTCGACGCCGAGGGACGGGGCGGCCCAGACCCGATCGGCGGTGGTGCCCTCGGGCTGCGCGGTCTCGGGCTGGTCGAGACCGGCGATCCTGGCCTGTTGGGCCCGGTACCTGGCCTCGCCCCCGGCGACGAGGGCGACGCCGACCTCCCCGGCGGCGATGCGGGCACAGGCGTCGGTGAGCACGTCCTGCTGGAGGACGCCGAGCTCGGCCAACGTGGTGCGGGCGTCGGCGGCGCCGAGGCGGGCGGCGAGCAGCCGGCCGGGGTCGGGGTAGGACCACATGCCCTGCGGGACGGCGACGTGGGTGGCGTCGGCCAGCAGGGCGGCGGACGCGCCGGCGTCGGCGACGGCCCGGTGGGCGGCCTCGACCATCAGCTCGAGGGCGTCGACCCCGGCGGCCGGCCCGCCGAGCTCGTCGATCCGCTGGGTGACCTGACCGGCGCCGACGAGGACGGGGGTGCGAGGGTCGAGGCTCACCGGCGCGACCCTACCGGCCCGCGAGACTGGGGCCATCGACGACGAGACCCCGCTCGACCCGCCGACGCCGGCCCCCGACCCGGGGGCTGGGCCCGCGTCCGCTGCTGGGGGAGCCGATGGGGCTCGGGCCCGTCGGCGTCGTGGCCGGCGCCGTCCCGAGCCGCTGTCGCCCACCGGTGTGGTGGAGCTCATCCGTCCCGGGCACGAGGCCAGCGACCGGGTGGAGGAGCTCCGGCGGGAGCGGCGAGCCCCGCTCGCCCTGCTCGGGCTCGGTGCGCTGGGCGTCGTCTTCGGCGACATCGGGACGTCGCCGCTCTACGCCATCCACAGCCTGGTCTACGGCTCGGGCGTGCTCGACCCGCGGTCCGACGACGACGTGCTCGGCGCCATCTCGCTCGTCGTGTGGATCCTCGTCGTCGTCGTGGCGCTCAAGTACCTGGTGCTCGTGCTGCGGGCCGACTACGAGGGGGAGGGAGGCGTGTTCGCGTTGTACGCGCTGCTGCGCCCGCACCGGACCCGCCTCGTGCTGATCGCGCTCCCCCTCCTGCTCCTGGCCGCCGGGCTGCTGCTCGGCGACGGGCTGATCACGCCGGCGATCTCGGTGCTGGCCGCGGTCGAGGGCCTCGAAGCGCTGGCGCCGTCGCTGTCGTCCTGGGTCGTCCCGATCGTCGTCGCGCTGCTCTTCGTCGTGTTCTTCGTGCAGAGCAGGGGCACGGCCCGCATCGGGTCGTTCTTCGGTCCCGTGATGCTGGTGTGGTTCGTCGCCATCGCCGTCTTCGGGCTGCGGGCGATCGTCGCCCATCCCGGCATCCTCGCCGCCGTGAACCCGCTCCATGCCGTTCGGGTGATCGGCCGGACCTCGATCCCCGACCTGGCCCGCATCCTCGGGGCGGCCATCCTCGTGGCCACGGGCGCCGAAGCGATGTTCGCCGATCTCGGCCACTTCGGCCGCCGCCCGATCCGGGTGGCGTGGACCCTCGTCGTCTTCCCGGCGCTGCTGCTCAACTACCTCGGGCAGGGCGCCCATGTGCTCGGTGGTGAACCCGTCGAGGGGGTCAGCCTGTTCTTCGCCACCGTGCCCTCACCGCTTCTGGCGCCGATGATCGTGCTGGCCACCGCCGCCACGGTGATCGCCTCGCAGGCCCTGATCTCCGGCGCGTTCTCCCTCGTCTCCCAGGGCATGGCCCTCGAGCTGTTCCCTCGGGTGCAGGTGGTGCACACCCATCACGAGCACCGGGGGCAGATCTATCTGCCCGCCGTGAACTGGATGCTCTTCGTCGGCAGCACGATGCTGGTCTTGGCCTTCCGGTCGAGCGAGGCGCTGGCCGGCGCCTACGGGGCGGCGGTCGCCGGCGTCATGCTCTGCACCACCCTCGGCGTCGGCCTGGTGGCGCGGCACCGGTGGCGTTGGGCCCCGGCGATCGCCACGGCGGTCGCCCTGCCCTTCCTGCTGGTCGACCTGTGCTTCGTGATGAGCGCGTTCGACAAGCTCCTCGACGGCGCCTGGGTGCCGATCGGCATGGGCTCGGTGCTCGCCGTCACCATGCTCACGTGGCAGTGGGGTCGCAACCAGGTCCGCACGTCGATGCTGCGCCACTCCACCCTCACCGTGCGCGACCTGCTCGAGGTGAAGCGGAGGGGCGAGCACCACTTCCCCAAGTCGATGATCCTGCTCTCGAACCACCACGTGCGTCGCCTGTCCGATCCCGCCCCGCCGATCGCCGAGCTGTTCCTCCGCCGGTTCCGGGAGCTCCCCAAGCACGTGATCCTCCTCACCATCCGCCAGACCAACCGGCCCTACGTGCGGGGCAAGGAGCGGTACGAGATCGAGATCTTCGAGAACGACCCCGACCAGGACGTCTCGTTCCTCTCGGTGGAGGCCAGCTTCGGGTTCATGGAGGAGCCCGATGTCGAGGCGGTGATCGCCGACCTGGCCGCCGACGAGTCGCTCACCCCCGGCCAGGACCTCAGCGACTGGATCATCCACGCCACCAAGGAGCGGGTGGTGATCGGGGAGGGCGCCGGGGCGTGGTCCCGGCTGCGCTTCGAGCTGTTCCGTCTCCTGGCCCGCAACGCCGAGCCGAGCTGGACCTACTTCGGTCTCGGCGACGACACCCGCCTCACCGTCGAGTACGTCCCCGTCCAGCTCTGATCCCTTGGGTGCGTAAGGGCGCGCATAGCGCACCCTTACGCACCCAAGGATGATCAGCCGTCCGAGCCGTGGACCTCGTGGCGGGCCCGCCAGGCCAGGCCGGCGACGACGGCGAGGGCGATCACGGCGCCGACGATCAGAAGGGGGAGGAGCGAGGTGCCCGAGGCGGGGTCGGCGGGGGGTGGCGGGGACGGGACGGTGGTCGTTGGGCCGGCGGTCGGGGCCGGCGCCGAAGTGGCGGGCCCGGCGGTGGTGGGGGCCACGGCCGACGAGGGTGGGGCGCTGCCTGTGGTCGTCCCGGCGCCCGCGCCCACGGCCACGGTGGCCTCGGCGGAGGCGGCGGGGTCCTTGGACACGATGGCGATCTTCCACGCGCCGTCGGCCGGCACCGTGACGGTGCCGGTGTAGCGGGCGCTCTCGGCGTTGGCGGCGGTGAGGGTGACGGGCCCGGCCGTGGCGCCGGCCGGCCCGGTGAGGGTGGCGGTGACCGTGGCGCCGGTGACCAGGTCGCTGTCGTTGGCGAACGTGAGGCCGACCTCGATCGTGACCGTGCGCCCGTTGGCCTCGGCCTTGGTGATCTTCATGTCGGCCTTGGTGCCGTGGGCGCCGGCCGTCCGGACCCCCGCCGTCAGGCAGAGGCCGGTGACGCCGACCAGCAGAAGCACGGCGCGCACGAATCGGTCGATCACGGGCGGGAGCGTACCCCCGTGGCCCTTCCGGCGGCATACGCCACCACACCGGCGGCGGCGGCGATCGTGGCCACTCGACCCCGGTTCGGACGGGCGCCTGACGACCGGGGGACGGCGGCCGGGCCGGTCGCCGCGGGAGTGGCAGCGCCGACCGAGGTCGGTGCCCCTGCCGGCGCCACCGCTGGTCGCGCCGAAGCTGCACGCGTCGCCCGTGGTCGCGTCGGCGTTGGTCGCGCCGCCGAGGCCACCGGCCCGGCATCGGCGTCGTCCTCATCGGTCGCGGCCGGGGTCGGCTCGCGCCGGGCCCAGCCGAGCCACATCATGAGCAGCAGCAGGATGGCCCGGATGCCCCACTCGCCCACGGTCAGCTCCGGCCCGTCACCGAGGTCGAGGGTGTCCGCGACGGTGGGCTCCATGGCCGGGATCGTAGCGACACCGCCGCGCTAGGTTGCCGCCCATGGCCGACCCAGACCCCGCCCGCCCGCTCGCATCGGGCACCCTCGTGCCGGGGGTCGAGACCCTGACCGTCACCGATGCTGCGCCCGGCACCCCGTTGCGGGTCGTTGAGGCCGGGTCGGGTCGCGACGTGGTGACGGTCGTGGCCGACGCCGCCGGCAACGCCCACGTGGCCTTCGTGCTCCCCGAGCACACGGTGCTGGCCACCAAGGACGACCTCGTGCGGGCCGTCGCCGGTGGGCACACTCTGGCGCCGGGGCCCTACGAGGTGTTCGACGACAGCGGCACCGAGCCCCGCCTGGTGGGGTCGGCCACCGTCCTCGGCGTCGACGACCACCCGGACCCGTCGCTCTACGACCAAGAGCTGCCCGAGGGCTTCGGCTACCTGCGCGTGCGCGACGGCATCACCTTGTCGGTGATGGTCCGCTTCCCCAACGAGAACCTCTACGGCCCGGGCCCCTGGCCCACCGTCGTGGAGTACTCGGGCTACGGGCCGTCCAACCCCGACGCCCCGCAGCCGGGCACGCTGCTGGCCAACCTCCTCGGCTTCGCCGTGGTGGGCGTGAACATGCGGGGCACGGGGTGCAGCGGCGGCGTGTTCGACGTGTTCAGCCCGGCCCAGTCGGCCGACGGCTACGACGTGATCGAGACCGTGGCCCGCCAGCCCTGGGTGCTCCACGGCAAGGTGGGCATGGTCGGGCTCAGCTACCCCGGCATCTCCCAGCTCTTCGTGGCCGCCACCCGCCCGCCCAGCCTGGCCGCCGTCACCCCGCTGTCGGTGATCGACGACCTCTGGCGCCAGCAGTGGCCGGGCGGTACCTACAACTCGGGTTTCACGCGGGCCTGGCTGGCCCAGCGCGACGCCGAGACGAAGGTGGGTGGCATGGCGTGGGACCAGGCCCGCATCGACGCCGGCGACGCGCAGGCGGCGGCCAACCAGCGCATCCGTAGCCTCGAGCTCGACTTCGAGACCTTCGGCAAGGCCATCGACACGTTCCGGCCCGCTCTCGAAGCCCGTCGGATCGCCCACGCCGTGCACCGCATCGACGTGCCCGTGTACCTCACCGGGGCGTGGCAGGACGAGCAGACCGGCTCGCGGTTCGCCCTGATGCTCGAGGAGTTCGACGCCTCGCCCCACGTGGTGTTCACCTTGTTCAACGGCCACCACCCCGACGGCTACAGCCCGATGGTGATCTCGCGGTGGTTCGAGTTCCTGTCGTTCCACGTGGCCCGGCGGGTGCCGGTGGTGCCCGAACTGATCCGGATGTTCGCGCCGGCCCAGTTCGCGGAGCACTTCGGCTACACCGCCGAGATCGAGGCCGACCGCTTCGGCGACCTGGTCGACGACTTCGACGCGGCGCTGGCCCGCTACCTCGACGAGCCCCCGGTGCGCATCCTGTTCGAGTCGGGCGCGGCGGGCGAGGTGGCCGGCGCACCGGGCCACCGCTACGAGGTGACCACCACGTCCTTCCCGCCTCCGGGCACCACGGCCCGCCGCTGGTGGTGCGGTCCGGGCGGGGAGCTGGCCGACGCCGTCCCGGGCGTCGCCGGCGCCGACGAGTACGTCGACGACCCGGCGGCCGGCCCCATCTGCTACGCCCTCACCGACGTCTTCAACGACTTCATCCGCCCCACCGTCCCCATCGAGTGGACGTACTTCCCCGACGAGTGCACGGCGGCCTACGAGACGGCGCCGCTCCCGGCCGCGGTGACCGTGGCCGGGCAGGGCCATGCCGACCTGTGGCTCCGGCCCGGCACCGACGACACCTCGGTGCAGGTCACCCTCACCGAGATCCGCCCCGACGGCAAGGAGTTGCGGGTGCAGTCGGGCTGGCACCGCCCCGTCCACCGCCAGGAGGACCCCGCCCACTCCGACGAGCTCCGCGTCGACTACACGTTCCACCCCGACCACCGGGAGCCGCTGGTGCCGGGCGAGTGGATCCACTTCCGGGTGCCGCTCATGCCGGTCGTCCATGTGTTCCGGCCGGGGTCGCGGTTGCGGCTCACCGTGTCCACCCCGGGGCGAGACAGCCCGTTCTGGTGCTTCGACAACCCGGTCGTCCCCGGCGCCGCCCACCTCGTGGGCTGGGGCGGGGAGCGGGCGTCGTCGCTGGTGCTCCCGGTGTGGGACGGCGTGGACCCGCTGCACGACCACCCCGACGCCGGCGCCGTGCGGGGCCAGCCGTCACGTCCCGCCCGCCCGATCCGCAACGTCGTGTCGGCCTGACGGCCCCGCCGGGGCAGGGCGCAGCGTGCCGGCGGCGTCGGAGGCCCGGCCGGCGTGCCGTCGTCAGGCCGGGCTGGGCAGCTGCCGGGAAGCTTCGATGGCCTCTCGCACCACGGTCTCGACGTGGTCGTGGTCGATGCCGAGGGCGGCGCCGATGTGGATGGCCCAGATCTCGGCCCGCAGGTTCGTCTCGAAGTCGAGCTCGGCCCGCAGGTCCGAGCGGGCGGCCTGCCGGTTCTGGCTGACCATCACGAACGTCGACAGGAAGATGGCCTCGAGGCTGACGATCATCGTGAGCAGCCCGAAGGGGAACGGGTCGAACCGGGCGGCCTCGCCGAACAGGCCCACGTTGAGCGCCACCCAGATGAAGAACCACACCGAGTGCAGGTAGACGAACTTCAGTGACCCGGCGAACAGGCGAGCGGCGAGGCGGCGGCCTCGCCGGATCGGACGTCGGTCATGGTCCCTCCCCAGCGATCCGGACGGCAGAGTATCGCACGGCGCGTGGCCGACCGGGCGTCGCCCACCGGACTGGCGGTGCCGTCGGGGACCCTCGGTAGCCTGGCGGGCATGGCCGTCACCCTCCTCGTCCACGACGATTCGATCGACTTGCAGATCACCGGCTGGTTCGACCGAGCGATGTGTCTGTCGTCGGGCCTCACCCTGCCGCTGACGGAGATCACGGGCGCCCGGCTGGTGGGCTTCGACGAGGCCAAGGCGTCGATCGCCCTCCGCGTCGGCGGCACGTGGGTGCCGGGGCTCATCGCCACGGGCTGGTACGCCGTGCGGGGCCGCCGGGGCGCCCGCGAGCTGTGGGCCGTGTTCCGCGACCGCGAGCAGGTGCTGGTGATCGACACCACGCTCGACCGTCCGTGCCGCATCGTCCTCGGCCACCCAGATCGCGAGCGGCTCGCCTGGTGGATCAACGAGCGCCTGGCCGGCG
Source organism: Actinomycetes bacterium (assembly GCA_029782025.1). GTDB lineage: Bacteria > Actinomycetota > Acidimicrobiia > Acidimicrobiales > Acidimicrobilacustridaceae > JAKOVR01. The sequence goes on from JAKOVR010000203.1 coordinate 27,862, forward strand.
CTCCCGCCGCCTGACCGGCGAACCGTGCGCATCGGGGCGGTCCTGCCGCAGACCGAGCTCGGCGCCGACGCCGGTGCGGTGCGGGCCTACGGCCAGGCCGTGGAGGAGCTCGGCTTCGCCCACGTGCTGGCCTACGACCACGTGCTCGGCGCCGACCCCGCGGTGCACCGCGGATGGGCCGGCCCCTACGACGTCGACACCACCTTCCACGAGCCCTTCGTGCTCTTCGGGTTCCTCGCTGCCGTCACCGCCCTGGAGCTGGTCACCGGCGTGATCGTGCTCCCGCAGCGCCAGACCGCGCTGGTGGCCAAGCAGGCGGCCGAGGTCGACCTGCTGGCCGGCGGGCGCTTCCGCCTGGGTGTCGGCGTGGGTTGGAACGCGGTCGAGTACGAGGCCCTCGGCCAACCCTTCGACCGGCGGGGCCGGCGCATGGACGAGCAGATCGGGCTGCTCCGACGGTGGTGGACCGAGCGGTCGGTGACCTTCGACGGCCGCTTCGACCGGTCGACCGGGGCGGGGATCGCGCCGCGCCCGGTGCAGCGGCCGATCCCGGTGTGGGTCGGGGCGGCCTCCGACCCCGGGTTCCGCCGGGCCGGCCGGCTCGGCGACGGGTGGTTCCCCATGCTCCCGCCCGGCCCGGACCTCGAACGGGCCAGAGCCGTGGTGGCCGCGGCGGCGGTCGAGGCCGGCCGCGACCCTGCCGCCATCGGCATGGAGGGGCGCATCCGGTGGAAGCCCGGCGACGAGGCCGCCTTCGCGGCGCGGCTGGCCGAGTGGCGGGCCGCCGCGCCGACCCACCTCACCGTCGACACCATGCGGGCTGGACTCGACACCGTCGACGACCACATCGCCGCGCTGGCCCGCGCCGCGGCGCTGTGCGGCCTCACCGGCCCAAGTCGGTAGGGGATCGGCGCGACACTTGCCGTCGTGCCCCTCGCCATCACCGTCCCCACCCTCGACCCCCGCGACGCGGGGCGCGTGTTCGCCGAGCTCGAGGCTGCCGGCTACGACACCGGCTTCACCTTCGAGTCCAGCCACGACCCGTTCCTGCCGTTGGCCGTGGCGTCCCACACCACCGAGCACCTCCGCCTCGGCACCGCGGTGGCGATCGGGTTCGCCCGCAACCCCATGGTGCTGGCCAACATCGGCTACGACCTGCAGGCGATGAGCAGCGGCCGGTTCGTGCTGGGGTTGGGATCCCAGATCAAGCCCCACATCGAGAAGCGCTACAGCGAGACGTGGTCGCGTCCGGCGGCCCGCATGCGGGAGATGGTGCAGGCGATCCGGGCCATCTGGGCGTCGTGGGAGACCGGGGCCCCGCTGCGCTTCGAAGGGGAGCTCTACCGGCACACGCTGATGACCCCTGCGTTCGACCCCGGCCCCAACCCGTTCGGCCCGCCGCCGATCTTCGTCGGGGGGTACGGGCCCCGGATGGTGGGCGTGGCCGGCGAGGTGGCTGACGGCCTGACGGTGCACCCGTTCAACACCCGCCGGTCGATGGAGGAGCTGGTGCTGCCCGCCCTCGACACCGGGCTGGCCCGGGCCGGCCGGGCGCGGGACGACATCGAGGTGGTGTGGGTGGTCAACGTGGTCACCTGGCCCGACGGCGACGACGCCGCCCGGGAGGAGGCCATGCTCTCGATCCGGGGCCAGTTCGCCTTCTACGGCTCGACCCCGGCCTACGCCAAGGTGCTCGACCTCCACGGCTACGGCGACCTGCACCACGAGCTCAACGCGCTCTCGAAGGAGGGCCGCTGGCTGGACATGGCGTTGCGCTTCCCCGAGGAGCTGGTGCCCGAGCTGGCCGCCGTCGGTCCGCGCGACGAGCTGGCGGGGCAGATCCTCGACCGGGTCACGGGGATCACCCGATCGGTCGGTCTGGTCAACAGCCGCAACCCCGATCCGACCCACTTCGCCGACGTGGTGGTGGCGTTGCGGGCGGCCGGGCTCTGAGCCTCGCCTGATTCGGCGCCGGGCCGGTCGACCGGCCAATCTGATGGGTGATGGCAGCGAACGAACGGAAGCAGGGCGGGGGCCGCACCACCGCCAAGGGCACCCAGCCCCCTCCCCGCAAGCGGGGGCCGCAGACCGGCCCCGCCGGGATGGGCGGCGGCGGGCGGGCGCTCGGTCCCCAGTCGGTCGGCGGGGGTGGAGCCGGTGGCGGCATCCCGACCGTGAACCGCCAGATGCGCCGCGCCGGCATCGAGGTGCCCGACCAGTCCGAAGCGGAGGCCCAGCAGAAGAAGCGGCTGCGCCTGGTGCTGATCGGCGGGGGCGCCCTCCTGGCCGTGATGACCGTGGTGGCCATCGTGTCGTTCGGGGTGAGCGGCACGTGGATCGGCCTCCTCGGGGCGGCCGCCGGCCTCGGGGTCGGCTTCGCCGTCACCACCGGGAAGACGTTCCTGGCCAAGCAGGGGCTCCCGGCCGCGATCGCCATCGGCGTCGTGGGTGTGGTCGCCGCCGCCCTGGGCGGGGCGAAGGTCGTGAACATGCACTGGCCCTTCTTCGCCGTGTTCGGCTGCGGGGTCGGGGCCTTCCTGGCCTGGGTGTCGGCCCAGCAGATGACCTCGCCGCCCGATCCGCCGGCGGGCGCCCTGGCCCTGTTGCGCCGCAACGGCGCGCAGATGCTCGAGGCCCCGGGCGCCGGGAGCTGCGTGTGGGCCATGCCCGACGGGCGCATCCGCGTGGTGGTGGGGGCCGAGGCGGCCGACGGCGTCACCGCGGACGACGTCCTGCGCGACAAGAGCGTGCTCAAGGCCCGCCAGCAGGCCACGATCCTGGTGCGGCGGATGGCGGCGGCGGGCATCGACAGCGGCTACCTCCTGGTGCTCGACCAGGGCATCCAGACCGTGCGGGACGGCGACGCCACGATCTGCTCGGTGTCCCAGCTCAACAAGGTGCTGGGCCGGGCCTCGCGATGACCGCCGACCTGGCGGCGTGGGAGGCGACGGGGCGCCGGGTCGCCACGCCCCACGGGTCGGTGTGGGCGGCCCGGTTCCCGGCCGCCGACGGCGGGGTGGGGGAGCACGACCCGCTCCTGGTGCTCCACGGTTTCCCGACGTCCTCCCACGACTGGCGCCACGTGCTCCCCGCGCTCGGCGCCGACCGCGACGTGGTGGTGCTCGACTTCCTCGGGTTCGGGCTCAGCGACAAGCCCGACCACCGCTACTCGATCGAACAGCAGGCCGATGCGGCCGAGGCGGTGGCCTCAGCCTTCGGGCTCACGGCCGTGGCGCTCCTCTCCCACGACATGGGCAACTCCGTGGGCGGCGAGCTGCTGGCCCGCTCGATCGACGGCACGCTGCCCTTCACGGTGACCCGCCGGGTGTTGACCAACGGGAGCATCTACATCGACCTGGCCCAGCTCACGACCGGCCAGCAGATGCTGCTCGGTCTCGATGACGCCGCCATCGACATCGGCGACACCGACGGGGCGCTGTTCAAGGCCGGGGTGCAGGGCACGTACTCGCCGGACCATCCGGCCAGCGACGAGGAGCTCGACGCGGCGTGGCGGCTGACCGAGCGGGCGGGTGGCCACCTCCTGTTGGCCCGGACCATCCGCTACGTCGAGGACCGCCGGGCCAACGAGGCCCGCTACACCGGCGCCATCGAGCGCCACCCGTCGCCCCTCGGGGTGGTGTGGGGGCGCCTCGACCCGGTGGCCGTGCACGCCATGGCGGAGCGAGTGGTGGCGGCCCGACCGGGCACGCCGCTGGTGGTGCTCGACGATGTGGCCCACTGGCCCATGGTCGAAGCGCCGGACCGCTTCGTCGCCGCCGTGCGCTCGCTCCTCGCCCCGGCGGCGACGGCCTGAACCGCGCCGGCGCTACGCGTCGGGGCCGGGGAGCTCGGTGCGCAGGCCGAAGCGGGCGAAGCCGCGGTCGGACGTCACCACCCGCGCCCCGTGCTCGATGGCGATGGCGGCCAGGTAGGCGTCGGGGATGTCGTTCCCCTTCACGGCGAGCGAACGGCAGAGGTCGGTGAAGATCGACCAGTGGCGCTCGCCGGGCTCGAGCGCCACCACCGCAGGGGAGCGGTGCAGGGCGTCGACGAAGGCGAGCGCGGTCCGGATCGGCGTGGGTTCCTTGAACACCCGTGGGTGGGTGACCACCCGAAGGAACCCACTGGCGACGAGAGACGGGAGCCCGATCGGTTCGCCCCGCTGGCGGGCCTGCTGCAGCCACCCGAGGACCGCCTCGTGGTTGGGTGCGTCGGGTCGGTGGGCGTCGACGAGGACGTTGACGTCAACGCAGCGCATCGAGGGGCGTGCCCATGTCCATGACGTCGCGCAACGACTTGGCGTCGTCGAGGTCGACCCCTGGGAGGACCCCGCCGTGGCCGAAGGTGGGGAGCTCGGGGAGGTCGTCGGCGTCCCGGGGGAGCGGTCGGAGGGCCGCCCGCACCGCGTCCTCGATGAGCTGCCCGACCGTCACCCCCTGCCGTGCGGCCGAGGCCTTGGCCCGTCGATAGAGGTTGTCGTCGATCCGGATCGTGGTCCGCACGAGTGTCATCTTAGTGTCCGGAGGTGATGCTTTGTCATCAGTTGTGGCGGACGCGAGCCTCGTCCGCCTCGGCTATGGTCCTGACGAGTCGTCAGGTATGGAGCGAAGGGGGACCCGCATGGCCGGCACGGTGCACCTGGAGATCGACGGGCACGTCGCGACCCTCACCAACGACAACCCGGAGAAGCACAACGCCTTCGATGACGACATGGACGTGGCGCTCTTCTCGGCCTTCGGGGAGATCGCGGCCAACCCCGACATCCGGGCCGTGATCTGGCGGGCCGAGGGCAAGAGCTTCTCCTCGGGCCGTGACGTCGGGTCGATCGGGACCAACAAGACCGAGCTCACCCACCACCAGCTCATGCAGCGGGGACACCGCGGGATCCTGCAGGTGCTCGACATGGACGTGCCGGTCATCGTCGCCTGCAAGGGCTGGACCATCGGGGGATCGTTCCAGCGGGCCCTGCTCTGCGACATCCGCGTGGCGGCCGAGGGCGCCCGGTTCATGCTGCCCGAGGCCACCCACGGCGTGATCCCCGACACCGGGGGCGTGGCCCGGTTGTTCCAGATGGCCGGCCACGGCGTCGTGTCGGACATGGTGCTCACCGGACGGGCCATGAGCGCGGAGGAGGCGTTGGCCTACGGCGTCGTGAGCCGCATCGTGCCGGCCGACGACCTCGACGCCACCGTGCGGGAGATGGCCGACAAGATCGCCGCCGCCCCGCCCCTGACCATCAAGCTGGCCCGACGCGTGATCGGCAACCTCGCCTCGCCGGAGGTGCGGGCGTCGATGGAAGAGGAGCTGCTGGCCCAGACCGTGGTGGCCAACAGCCACGACTTCCGCGAGTTCAAGGCCGCCCGCGCCGGCGACCACCAGCCCGACTACCGGCGCGGCTGACCGGCCGCCCGAAGGAGCGCACCATGGGATTGCCCGAACCCCCCGAGCTCGGCGCCGCCGCCCTCCCGGCCGGCACCTACGCCGGCACCACCGTGTTCGTCACCGGCGGTGGCACCGGGCTGGGCAAGGCCATCGCCACCGAGTTCGCCCGGTTGGGCGCGTCGATCGCGGTGGCCAGCCGCAAGGCCGAGCACCTCGACGCCGCCGTCGCCGACCTCACGCCCGTCGCCGACGCCGCCGGCCACGGTGGTCGGGTCATGGTGACCACCTGCGACATCCGCGACCCCGATTCGGTGGCCGCGGCCTTCGACGCCGTCGAGGCCGAGCTCGGGCTCCCGGGCGTGCTGATCAACAACGCTGCGGCCAACTTCCCGGTGCCGGCCGAGGAGATGAGTCCCAACGCCTGGCGCACGGTCGTCGACATCACCCTCAACGGCACCTTCTTCTGCGCCCGGGAGTTCGGCCGCCGCCACATCCTCGCCGGCGTCCCCGGGTCGATCGTCAACATCGGGGCCTCCTACGCATGGACCGGCGGCCCCGGGTTCGCCCACTCCGCCGCGGCCAAGGCCGGCGTCAAGAACATGGTGGAGAGCCTGGCCGTGGAGTGGGGGCCCTACGGGATCCAGGTCAACGGCCTGGTGCCGGGCCTGTTCCCCCACGAGGACATGACGGCCGACATCAAGGGCAACCTGGCCCGGACCCACGAGAAGGACGCCTGCCAGCCCGCCATGCGGGTGGGCCGGGTGCGGGAGCTGGGGTGGGCGGCGACGTTCCTGGCCTCGCCCTACGCCCGGTTCATCAGCGGCCACACCCTCGTGGTCGACGGCGCCAACTGGCAGCGGCGGACCCTCACCAATCCGCCCGTGGTCACCGTGCGCGACCAGATGGGGATGGGGCCCTTCACCGGGTAGGCCGTGCCGTCGGCTCGGGGGGCGGCGCCGACGCTCAACCGACCCCGGGCGCGACCTCGATCCACGCCGGCAGCCGGCCCGGCCGGCCCGTGGCGTCGACGCAGCCGTGGACCGTGACGCCGGTGGCGCGGCGCTCGCCGTCGACGGTGAGCAGGTAGCCGAGCTGGAACGTGGCCCGGGTGACCTTGCCCACCAGCACGTGGACGTCGACCACGTCGTCGAAGCGGAGCGGCACCTCGTAGCGGACGAAGGCCTCGATGACGGTGAAGTCGATGCCGTCCTCGTCGCGGATGCGGGTGTAGGGCCGGTCGATGTGGCGGAGGTAGGCGACCCTGGCCTCCTCGAGGTAGGGGAGGTAGGCGGCGTGGTGGACGATGCCCATGGCGTCGGTCTCGGCGAAGCGCACGCGGATGGGGTGGGCGAAGGGGTAGGCCGTGGGGTCGGTCGGCGGGGTGATGGCCAGGCGCATCCGCCATCCTCGCGCCTTTGTCCGGCGCCGCGCTCAGCCTCCGTCCGGGGTGTCGCCGAGGAGGTACCGCGGGCCGGACCCGAGCGACGCGGCCCGGTCGGCGGGGTTGTAGAGGTGGCAGGCCTGGAGCGAGAGGCAGCCGCAGCCGATGCAGGAGTCGAGCTTGTCGCGCAGTCCGACCAGCGCCACCACCTGCTCGTCGAGCCGGGTCCGCCAGGCCCTCGACAGCCGTTCCCAGTCGCGCTTGGTGGGGGCGCGGTCGGTGGGCAGGGTGGCCAGGGCGGCGGCGATCTCGTCGAGGGACAGCCCCACCTGCTGGGCCACCCGGATGAAGGCCACTCGCCGCAGCTCGTCGCGGTGGTACCGGCGCTGGTTGCCGGCGCTGCGCACCGACCGGACGAGTCCGCGCTGCTCGTAGAAGCGCAGGGCCGAAGGGGCCAGCCCGGTGCGGTCGGCCACCTCCCCGATGGTCAGCAGCTCGGCGGTCATGCCGGCCAGCCTAACCGCAAGCCGAGGGACTTGACTTCAAGTGAACTTGAAGTCGTACGGTGCGGGCATGATCACCGACACCACCCTGAGCGGCGCCCTCGACGAGGCGCTCGATCGCATCCACACCAAGGGCGAGGAGTGGCACGGCGGCCTGACCAGCCACGCGCCCATGGTGGCCGAGGCCCTGGACTTCGCCGGGCGGGCCCACGCGATCGGACCGTGGATCGATGGCTACCTCGGCCGCCTCGCCGACCCGATGCCCGAGACCGAACCGATCGACCCGGCCCGCTGGCGCCTGCGGCTCGGCCACCACGCCTCGACGGCCGACTGGGCCGCCTTCTTCCGCCGGGAGATCGCCGATCACGGGTGGGCGGCGACGGTGGCCACGTGGGTGCCCCGCTTCGTCCCCGGGGTGATCACAGCCGCCACCCACGGCGTGATCCGCACCAGCCACGCCGTGCGGGCCCTCGATCGGGCCGACACCGGCCCCCGGCGGGAGGAGTTGGCCCGGGCCCTCGGCTACTGGGCCGCCAGCTACGCCACCCTCCCGCCGGTCATGCCCCAGGGCGATCTCCCCTTCGCCGATGCGCTGGCCCTGGTCCCGATGGTTCCCGACCGCGACCGGACCGACTGGCTCATCAGCGACCGGGTCGGCCGCATCGACGCCGACCGGTTCGCGGCGGCGATCCGGGCCGCGGCCCGCCCTGCCGACGCGGTGGCCGGCGCGGTCGAGGTGGCGGCGCTCGGCCGGCGGCTGCTGGCCGCCGTGCCCTCGGCCGAGATCGCCTTCACCCACGCCGTCACCGCGCCGGCATCGCTCCTCGCCCTCGCCCCTCACCTCGCGCCGCACGTGGCCACGGCCGCCGTCGGGGAGGCCTTCAAGGCGGCGGCGGCGCTGTGGGCGGGCTACGGCACCGCCCCGCTGGCGGTGGATCCAGGCGCGGTGCCGGTGCCCGACATCGACGCCGCCATCGCCGATGGAGACGAGCACCGGATCAAGCTGGCGGTCGCGGTGCACGCCCTTACACTCGGTCCATGAGCGATCTCGGCCACCCCGTCCACGACGCCGACAACCACTACTACGAGGCCCTCGACGCCTTCACCCGCCACCTCGACCCGGCCCTCGGGTCCCGGTGCGTCCAGTGGTGCGAGATCGACGGCCGGAAGTACCACGTGCTTGGTGGCCGGGTGAGCCGGGCCGTCACCAACGCCACCTTCGACCCGGTGTCGAAGCCGGGCATCCTGGCCAGCTACTTCCGGGGCAACCCCGACAACGTCAACCCGCTCGAGCTGCTGCGCGACCACGAGCCCATCCGCCCGGCCTACCGCGACGCCGCCGCCCGCCTCGCCACGCTCGACCAGCACGGCCTCGAGTCGTGCTGGATGTTCCCCACGCTCGGGATGATCTACGAGACGCCCCTGCGTGAGGACCCCTTCGCCGTGTGCGCCACCTTCCGGGCCTTCAACCGCTGGCTGGCCGACGACTGGCCCTTCGCCTACCACGACCGCATCTTCACCGCGCCGTACATCACCCTGGCCGATCCGGCCTGGGCGGTGGAGGAGCTCGAGTGGGCCCTCGACCAGGGCGCCCGGCTCATCGTGATGCTCCCCACCGCGCCGGTCACCGCCACGGGCCGGGTGTCGCCCTTCGACCGGCGCTTCGATCCCTTCTGGTCGCGCGTCAACGAGGCCGGCATCACCGTGGTGCTCCACGCCGGCGACAGCGGCACGTCCTCCGACGGCTTCGCCGTCGACGGGTTCGCCGCCAACTTCAGCGGCGGGTTCGGCCCTTCGATCAAGTTCTTCGCCATCGAGGACGCCGTGCACCGCTGGATGCTGGCCATGATGCTCGACAACCTGTGCGCCCGGTTCCCGAACCTGCGGTTCGCGTCGGTGGAGAACGGGGCCGAGTTCCTGGGCGACGTGTTCCGCAAGCTCCGATCGATCACCAAGAAGGTGCCGGGGTGGTTCGCCGACGACCCGGTGGAGATCTTCCGCCGCCACGTGTGGATCAACCCGTTCTGGGAGGACGACATCCACACCGTGATCGACCTCATGGGCGCCGACCGCGTGCTCTTCGGGAGCGACTGGCCCCACATCGAGGGCATGCCGGCCCCGCTCGACTACCTCGTCGAGATCAAGGACCTCGACGAGGTCACCCGCCGCCGGGTGCTCTGGGACAACGCCCGGGAGCTCACCCGGCCCGCTCCCGGAATCTGATGACCGTTCTCCGCCGATAGCACCGTTTCCGGTCAACAGAAGATGGAGTTGGAGCTGACCTGACGACCCTCGAGCGGGGCCGATCGGCCCCTATACGGGTGATCCCCCTCCTGGGATAGGCGTCCGGGGAGTCTTCCTCGGACGAGTGTCCGTCGAGAGGAAGGTGGATCGTGATGTGGTCTCCGGTGTTCGAGCGGGTCGTGGCTGATGGCGACGGTCCGGGGTATCGGGTCGGGCATGTGCTGGTCGATGAGTTCTTGGAGTTCGCTCGGGTTCGGTGTCGGCCGAACACGGTGCGCTGCTACGCGCATGACCTGAAGGTGTTCTTCACGGTGGTGGGCAAGGACCCGGTGGACGTCACGGCGCGTGATGTGTTGGCGTTCGTGTCGGCGCAGCGGCGGCCGAGGGCTGGCGTGGAGAACGTGGTGCGGATCTCCGACGGCGAGGCGGGCCTGGCGGTGTCGACGGTGAAGCGGCGACTGGCGGCGGTGTCGAGCTTGTATGCGTATCTGGTGGTTCGCGGTGACGTGGAGGTGAACCCGGTGCCGCGTGGTCTGCCGGCTCGGGGGCCTCGCCGGGCGGGGAAGCGGGCGATGCCGTTGGTGCGGGGTGTGCGTCAGTTGCCGAGGATCCTGAACCCCGACGAGGTCGACGCGTTGGTCGGCGCGTTGCGCACGGACCGGGACCGGGCGATGGTCCAGGCGATGCTGCTCGGCGGTCTGCGCCGTTGTGAGGTGCTCGGTCTCCGGCTCGAGGATCTGCGGTTGGGTGAGTGGCGGGTTTTCATCGACAACGGCAAGGGCGGTCATCAACGGTTGGTGCCGGTGTCGGCGACGTTCTTTGCGATGTTGGCCGACTACTTCAACGGGGAACGCCCGGCGGGGGTGTCGACGGACCGGGTGTTCGTCGCGTTGAAGGGACCCCGTCGGGGTGAGCCGCTGTCCGCCGACGGACTCGCCGAGGTGCTTGCCGCGGCAAGGCGGCGGGCGGGGTTGGCGCACGGGACGTGTCACGAGTTGCGTCACACGTGCCTGACTCGGCTGCGGGAAGCGGGGATGCCGATCGAAGCGGTGCAGGCGCAGGCCGGGCACCGGTCGATCGCGTCGACTCGGATCTACCTGCACCTCGGCGCTGACTGGCTCGCCGACGAGTATCGCCGAGCGTGTGAAGCGGTCGAAGCGCAGGCCACCGTCGGCACGGCGGTCGCCCGATGAGCGCCCAACCCGAGATCAGCCCGGCGGCGTCGCAGCGGTCCGCCGCCGAGTTCCCGTGGACGGCCAGCGCGGCGCACGCCCCGCAGCTGGTGGCGACGATGACCCAGTATTTGGACCAGTTGGCGGTCTCTGCCCGCCCGGGGACCGTGTCGGCGTATGACATCACGCTGCGCCAGTTCGCGGCGTGCGTCATCGAGACCGACCCGACGTGCCGGCGGGTCGCGGACATCGACCGCCGCCACATCGAGTACTACAAGCTGTGGCTCAAGGACCGCCGCCGCGCCGGCGGCACCGCCCTCGCCGCGAAGACCGTCCGACACCGACTGGGGTTGTTGCGGGTGTTCTTCGAACGGGTCATCGAGTGGGGCTACGACGACGCCCCCGCCCGCGTGCCGATCTACCCGGGCGACCTGCCCGAGGTCGACGACCCGCTCCCCAAGTTCCTCGACGACGCCACCGCCGCGCAGTTCATGGCCGCGCTCGCCACCGAGACCACACCAGCCAAACGGCTCCTCGTCGAGCTGTTGGCCCGCACCGGGATGCGCGTCAGCGAAGCCGGTCAACTCGACGACGACGCCATGGTCCGCATCGGCGACACCCACTGGCTGCGCGTCCCGGTCGGCAAGCTCCACAACGACCGCTACGTCCCGTTGCACCCCATCCTCGTCGATCTCATCGACACCTACCGGCGCGAACGAGGACGGTCCCGAACCGGCAAGCTCCTCGAACGCGCTGACGGCAGGCCCGTGGACCGGCGCACCGCCTACCGTTGGGTCCAAGCCGTCGCCCGACGCGCCGGCGTCGGACCCGTGCACCCGCACCAGCTCCGCCACACCCTCGCCACCCAAGCGATCAACCGTGGCATGAGCCTCGAAGCGATCGCCGCACTGCTCGGTCACCGCTCCATGCGCATGACCCTCACCTACGCCCGCATCACCGACCGCACCGTCGCCGACGAGTACTTCCGCGTCACCGCCGCCGTCGAAGCCAACTACCAGCAACGACACGACCTCCCCGACGACACCGCCGGCGACAACATGCACCGCATCGCTGCGGACCACCGCCGCCTCCTCGGCAACGGACACTGCACCCGCCCCGTCGCGCTCGACTGCCAGTTCGAAACCATCTGCGAACGCTGCGGCTTCTACGAGACCGGACCCGAGTTCGTGCCCGTCCTCCTCCGCCAACGCGACCACGCCGCCACCAACGACCAGCACGACCGCGCCCAGATCTACACCCGCCTCCTCGCCGACCTCGACGACACCACCTGACCGTGCTTCCATGGCACCCACTAGGACGGGTGGATCACACGTATAACAACCCATTTGCCCGCGTTGTACGGGTGATCGTGCCGGGTTATTGCCCGCGGTCAGGCGGCGGTGTCCTTGCCGAGATGGATCGGCACGCGGCGGTCTTCGTCGTCAAAGACGGCGACGAGCTCGAGCCTCGCGCCGAGGGCCTCGAGGTACTGGCGAAGCGTCGACACCCGCACGTCTTCGGAGTGTTCCAGCTTGGAGATCGCGCCTTGGGTGACCTCGAGCCGGCCAGCGAGCTCGACTTGGCTGACGGCTTCGCGGTGGCGCAGTTCATACAGGCGGATCTCTTCGAGGGTTTCGGCTCGCTTGGCGGCCAGACGCTTCGCCGCGCCCGGACGCGCCTCGACTTGCTTGCGGAGCTCGGAGAAGTTCTTGCGTGCCATCAGATCAATCCTTCCGCCTTGAGTTCGGCCAGGTAGTCGTCATAGAGGTCATCGGCAAGCGGGATCGCGACCTGGTACCACGCTTCCCATTCACCGGTCTTGTCGCCTCCCACGAGCAGGATGACGTGTCGGCGCGGGTCGAACATGAACAGGACGCGCAAGGCGCCGCCCCGGCTGGCCCGCAGCTCCTTCATGTTGTGATGCCGCGAGCCCGCGATCCGGTCCACGACAGGTCGCCCCAGATCGGGGCCATGTTCGGCCAAGAGGTCGACACGGTCCGTGACCGACTCCTGCTGGTCCACGGTGAGCTCGTCCCACCAGCCGATGAACTCGTCGGTCACCTCGATGTCCCACACCGACCCAGTATGACTTGCGCCTCATAATGAGTCAAGACTCATGTAGCGCTGCTACGCCGAGTCCCGATTCCTTGGCCAACTTCCACGGCCTGGAAGGGCCTCGTCGGATCGCCATCACAGGTAGAGGCTACGCCTCGGCATGTCCCATGTCGCCGAGCCCCAAGAGTGTCCCCGAAGACGCGGGCCGTATCACGCCCCGGACTGACGGAGCCGCGTCACCGATCGCCGGCATGGCGCTCAGCTCGGAGTTCGCCTCGGTCCTCAAGGTGACTACGGGTCGGTCAGGTTCCACTCTGGTTCGTTGTGAATGCGGCGCAGGAACTCCCTGCCGGGCGCCCGGAGGCCGAAGTCGTTGTCAACGACCGTGGGGAGCAGCGGGAGCAGCAGCAGGAGGAACTTCCTCAACAGGTCGGCGTCGCCATAGCGGATCCACACGCAGTACGGATCCCGTACACCCGTCGTGACCTCGAACTCCGAACGAAGAGCGTCTTCGGTGACCCCTTCTTCCTCCGCCAACCACGAGAGTGGTTCTGTCCCTTCGCCGACGAAGAGGCTGCGATGGTGGCCCTCGAGGCAGAGGGCAGGTGCGCCATCGGGGCCTCGATCTACGAAGCCGCTTGATCGGAGCACGTCGTTCAACGCGGCGTCGAACCGCTCCTTGCTGTCCACGTAGATGACGACGGTTTCAGACACGAGGCGATTCTGACTCGCGGCAGATCACCAGATCAGTCCGCGCCACGAGAACGCGCAGTACGCCGGTAGTGCAGCACTCCCTGCCGGCCGGGCGCGCGGTGGTCGGTGATCCATCGGGGCTGTCGAATTCGCCGTCTCAGCACGTTGATCAAAGGTGGGTACCTGGGGTCCTGCCCTCGCCAAGCAAGGCTCGCCGCCCGGATGAACCGGTAGTAGACGAGCGTGATGTGGGCGGCGTAGACGACGAAGGCGGGGTCGATCGCCGGTGGCATCCAAGCCACCTGCGTTGGACACGGTCCCAGCTCCTGAGCTCCGCGCCCATGACCTCGGCGCGGGCCAAACGCGCGAAGCCGCCGTCACCTAGTGCACCGCTGGATGCTGGTGATAATCCTCGACATCGAGGGCATGCCGGCCCCGCTCGACTACCTCGTCGAGATCAAGAACCTCGACGACGCCACCCGCCGTCGGGTGCTCTGGGACAACGCCCGGGAGCTCAGCCGGCCGGCTGCGCCTTGAGGTAGGCGGTGAGCCACGGCTCGGCGATGTCGGGCCGCGGGGTGATCACGATGCCGACCACCTTCGTGTCGGGCCACTGCCAGACGAAGAGGGTGCCGGTCTTCCCGTAGACCAGGCGGCGCGCGGTGATCGGGCCGGCGGACAGATCGGCGCCGCGGGTCGGGGTGGGGGCGGCCGAGAGGCTGAGCTCGTCCATCCACTGCTCGGCGAGGGAGGCCAGCTCGTCCGGGGTGTGGGCCTGGTCGGTGCCGACGAGCAGGATCGAGGCGAACGAGTGGCTGCGGTCGAAGACGTAGTGCTCCGACGCGTCACCTTTCGGGAACACGGCGAAGGCGGCATCGAGGTCGTCGGTGCGATCGACGGCGTTGGTGTAGCTGTAGCCCGGGACCTCGACCATCCGCTGCCCGAGCACCGGGTCCTCGGCGCCGAGGAACGGCACGGCGAAGAAGGCGGTGAGGAAGGCGTCGACGGCGGCGCCGTCGGGGCCGTCGACGAAGCCGACGGTGCCGTGGCGCAGCCACGCGTACTGGTAGCGGGAGTTGGGCTGGTCGGGTGCTTCGGCGAACCACACCGCCTGGGACCCGAACCGACGGTCCTTCGCCGTCGGGCCCAGGGCCCAGCGCCCGAAGGCGGCGGCCTGGTCGGGAGCGTGCATGGCGTCCATCGGATCGGGGACGGTGAGGACCAGGAAGGCGACCTCCTTGCCGGTCGTCTTGTCGATCACGCCGTGGAAGGCCGCGGCGCTCACGCTGTCCGGCAGCCTGGCGAGCTGGGCCTTCCGCTCGGCCTCGCTGATGTCCTGGTAGTCGTAGCCCGACACCGCGACCAGCTCGGCCGCCAACTGCATGGTCTCGCCCTTGCTGAGGTCACGTTGGTGCCGCGTGCCGTCGGGCGCCGTGGCCGGTGGCCGGGTGGATGGCGCGGCCGTGGCGGGTGGGGCGGTGGCCGGTGGGGCCGTGGCGGGTGGGGCGGTGGCCGGTGGCGCCGAGGTGGTTGGCGGGGAGGACGACGGGGACGCCGAGCAGGCCGCGGCGAAGGCGACCGCGGCGGCGGCCGCCAGTGCTGGCCGCGTTCGGGATCGATGGTTGTTCCTCATGGATCCATGGTGCGCCTCTCGTGTTCGACCGGGCAGGGCCGAAGGGCACGCGGTGGAGGGACGCTCGGGTCATCGGCTGACTGCTCGGTCGCTGGGCGGGTATGAGCTGGCGTGGAGCTGATCGGAGCTCTTTCGAACCACACGTTGGTTCGACGTCGTTCGCTTCTTGTCGAGTCCGCTCGTGAGCGCCGCTCGGCGATGAGCATGGAGCCGGGCAGATCGGCCCCATTTGCCCGCGCACGTCGACGTGGTCGGGCGTGGTTCTGGAACAGGCGATAAGTAGGCGATAGCCGTCGGAGGGGTGTGCTAGCGTGAGGACGATGCCGACACAGAAGGTCTCTGTCACGCTCGAGTCGACCTCGATCGAGCGGGCGCGGAAGGCGGCTGGGCCACGAGGCCTGTCGTCGTATCTCGATGCTGCTTTGGAGGAGAAGCTCGAGCGCGACGAGCGGCGGCAAGCGCTTCTCGAGTACCTCGACGAGCTCGAACGGGCGGACCCCACCCCGGAGCTCACGAAGCGGCGCGCGAGTCGACGTGCCGACAAGGTCCGGGAATCCGCGACGAGGTGAGCGAGCCGCGAGTCGTTCTGGATTCCGGTGTGATCGACCTGGCGGAGACGAACCAGGAGTTTCGCTGGGTGCTGCGCGACCTCGTCGAGGGCGGGTGGGAACCGGTGATCCCGACAGTGGTGCTCGCCGAGGCGGTGACGGGTCGACCGGATGACGCGCCGGTGAATAGGGTGCTCAAGCGGCTCGGTACGACGGACACGACCCAGGCGATCGCTCGCCGTGCCGGGCAACTGCGCTTCGCAGTGAAGCGGTCCGGTGCTCCTCGAGTTCCCAGCGGGATCGATGCCATCGTCGCAGCTCACGCCGCCGACGCTGGAGCGGGCGTCGTCTTCACGACAGATCCGACAGATCTGCGACGTCTCCTCTCGGACTTCCCGCGCATCGGGGTCGAACGCCCCTAACCGCGCGTCACCTGACAACGCATGGCGAGCGCGGCTGATCGCCGGTCGTGGACGTACCGAGCGTCGCGGTACAGACCGTCGCGGAGCTGCGGTTCGGTGCACTGGTCGCCGAGTGGGGCGAGCCGCGACGAGCGCGGTTGGAGGAGGCGATCGCGTCCACCACGGTGATCCCGGTGTCGGACTCGTTGGTCACGGAGGTCGCTCGGCTCCACGTCAGCTGCCGATCGACAGCCGCCCGATGCCAACGAACGCCGGACCGGCCACACCACGCGGTTCGAGCGATGGCGTTCCGGCGACCTCGCAGTCGTGGAGCGGGTCACCGGCGACCATCGGTGTGTCCTGGCGGGTGTCACCTACGCTCGCCCCATGCCGCTGACCGACGACGCCCTCTTCGCTGCCATCGCCGACGAGCGACGCGCCTTCGCCGACGAACTCGAGGCGCTCGAGCCGCAGGAGTGGGACGTCCCCAGCCTGTGCGACGCCTGGACGGTGCGGGGGATCGCCGGTCACCTGCTGATGCCGCTCGTCCTCCCCGGGCCGAAGTTCCTCTTGGCCATGGTCGCGAGCGGGTTCAACTTCAACAAGGCCAGCGTGAAGCTCTCCAACGAGGTCGCCGAGAAGGACCCGGCCGAGCTCGTCGCTCTCCTCCGCCAGCACGCCGAGCACCGCTTCACCCCGCCCGGATCCGGGCCGGCAGCGCCGCTCACCGACGTGCTCGTCCACGGCCAGGACGCCCGCCGGCCCCTCGGGCATACAAGGGCGTTCGATCCCGAGCGCGTGACCGCCGTCCTCGGGCACCTGGCGGCCGCGCCTCGCGGTTTCGTCCCTCGGAAGCGGGTCGAGGGCCTGCGCTTCGTCGCCACCGACGTCGACTGGTCCAACGGCGAGGGCCCAGTGGTGGAGGGACCGGCCGAGGCCCTGATGATGGCGCTGGCCGGGCGGCGGGTCGCCCTGGCCGAGCTCGCGGGCGACGGGCTCGCCACCCTCGACTCGCGCCTGGCCTGACCGCCCTGCGAGACTGGCGGTCATGGAGTTCGACCTGGCCCAGACCGACGCGCTGCTCACCACCACCCGCTCGGTGCGCAAGCGCCTCGACCTGGACCGCCCGGTCCCCAGAGAGGTGATCCTCGACTGCATCCGCATCGCCGCCCAGGCTCCGACCGGAGGCAACGCCCAGGGCTGGCGCTGGCTGGTGCTCGACGACCCCGAGGCCAAGGCCACCGCGGCCGACCTCTACCGGCGGTCCGGACGCGAGTACCTGGCCTCCTACCGCAGCCGCCCGCTCGACGACCAGACCGGGAAGGTGATCGACTCGGCCGACTACCTCCTCGAGATCCTCGACCGGGTCCCGGCCCTGGTGATCCCTTGCATCAAGGGTCGCGTCGACGACCCGGCGCCGTTCTGGCAGGCCAGCCATCTCGGCTCGATCATCCCGGCGGTGTGGAGCTTCCAGCTGGCCCTGCGCAGCCGGGGCCTCGGGAGCTGCTTCACCACCCTGCACCTGGCCCACGAGGCCGAGGCGGCCGAGGCGTTCGGCATCCCGGCCGGCATGACCCAGGTGGCGCTGCTGCCGGTGGCCTACACCAAGGGCACCGACTTCAAGCCGGCCGAGCGGCGGCCGGCCGACCACATCACCCACTGGAACCACTGGTAGAACGGTCGCCGTGATCCCCTCTCCCCGCACCGGGCTGGCCGCGGCCGGCGCGGCCACACTCCTCCTCCTCACGTCCTGCGGCCTCGTGGGCGGTGGGTCGTCCGGTGGGAAGCAGGCGGCCAACCGCACGCCGGCCACCGACGCCACCGGCCGCACCCTGCCGCCGGAGCAGCAGCCCTCGGGCGGCGACGCTGGTGGGGACCCTCCCGAAGGTGGCGACGAGACCCCCCAGACCCCCACCACCCACGCGCCGCGGCACTTCAGCATCGGCGGGTCCGGCGACATCCTCCTCCACAACAACGTGATCCAATCGGGCGCGGCCAACGCCAAGACCAAGGGCCCCAACGGCGCCACCGCCTACGACTTCCGGCCCATGTTCGACGACGTGCGGGCCCTGATCTCCGGGGTGGACGTGGCCATCTGCCACCAGGAGACGCCGATCGCCAAGGACAACAAGAACCTCACCGTGCCCCGCACGCTCAGCTTCAACGCCCCCCACGAGATCGCCGACGCCCTGAAGGATGCCGGGTTCGACGGGTGCGAGAACAGCTCCAACCACCTCTGGGACCGCCAGCTCTCCGGCATGATCGCCACCAACGACGTGCTCGAGTCGGCGGGGCTCAAGCACACCGGGAGCGCCCGCACGGCGGCTGAGGCCGACCAGCCGCCGATCTACGAGGTCAACGGCGTGAAGATCGGCCACCTCGCTTACACGTACACGATCTACAACAACGCCGGGCCCAACACCCAGGTGCCGCCCGAGGCGCCGTGGATGAAGAACTACCTGTGGCCGGCGCTCGGGGCCGACGGGATCAAGGGCCAGGCCGGCAAGCTCAAGTCCCGCGGTGCCGACTTCATCGTGGTCAGCATGCACTGGGGCGACCAGTACCTCCACCAGCCCAACGCCCAGCAACGCCAGCTGGCCAAGGATCTCCTGGCCTCGCCCGACATCGATCTGATCCTCGGCGACCACGTCCACGTGGTGCAGCCGTGCGAGAAGATCGGCGACAAGTACGTCACCTACGGGATGGGGAACTTCCTCTCCAACCAGTCACCGAGCCAGGACCGCACGCTCGTGTCCGACAACCAGGACGGCACCTGGCAGCAGTTCACCGTCGACGAGGTCGAGCAGGGCAAGTTCCGGGTGACCAAGATGCAGTACGCGCCCACGTGGGTGGTGATCCCCGGGCACAAGGTCACGCGGGCCACGCCCGACAAGTTCAAGGACTCCTACACCCGCACGGTGAAGAACATGAACCTGCTCGGCCCCGGCACCTGTGACGCCACGCCGATGTACTGATGGAGGTGCCGCGATGAGCCGCTCGTTCCAGTTCGCCGACGTCATCGAGTGCGTGGTCGACCGCGTCCCCGACAACGTCGCCCTGTCCGTCAACGGACAGCGGTTCACCTATCGCGAGCTCGAGGACCGGGCCAACCGGCTGGCCCACCACTTCGCGTCCCTCGGCGTCGGCCACGGCGACTGGATCGCCTGCTACGTCGACAACCACCCCGACCACGCCATCGCCCTGTTCGCCGCCTTCAAGCTCGGCGCGGTGCCCATCAACGTCAACTTCCGGTACAGCGCCACCGAGCTCGCCGCCCTGCTCGACGACGCCCGCCCCGCCGCCGTCCTCTTCGACCCGGCCACCCGGTCCACGGTCGACGCCGCGCTCGCCGCCGCCGCCCTCCCGGCCACCCCGGCGCTCGTGGCCGTCGGGCCCGAGCTCGACGCCGCCCTCGCCGCCGCGCCGGCCGACCGCCCGGCGCCGGGCGCCCGCTCGCCCGAGGACCTCTACGTCATCTACACCGGTGGCACCACCGGCCACCCGAAGGGGGTGGTGTGGCGCCAGGAGGACGCGTTCTTCACCTGCCTCGGGGGCTGCGACATGACCCGGCTCGAAGGGTTCGTCGAGACACCCGAGCAGATCCCGTCCCGCATCCTGTCCTGGTCCCTCGCCCTCTTCCCGGTGGCGCCCCTCATGCACGCGGCGGCGCAGTGGCAGGTGCTGGCGTGCTGGACGGTCGGCGCCAAGGCCGTGCTCCAGCGCGGCCCCCTCGACCCGGCCGCCGTCTGGCGGATGGTGGAGGAGGAGCAGGTGAACTCGCTCGTCGTGGTGGGCGACGCCGTGGGCGGCCCGGTGCTCGACGCCTACCTGGCCCGGGCCGAGGCCGGCGACCCACCCGACGTGTCGTCGCTGCTGTCGATCGGGTCAGGCGGCGCACCGCTGTCGCCCGCCCTGCGCCGCCGCATCGCCGCCGCCCTGCCCAACGTCCTCATCATCAACGGCTACGGCTCGTCGGAGACCGGCACCCAGGCCGTGAGCCGCACCCCGGCGGCCGAGGCCACCGGCGAGCTGGCCAGCGGCCTGGCCCCCCTCGGCGACGTGCGGGTGATCGACGACGACGGCAACGTGGTGGCGCCGGGCTCCGGGCTGGTCGGTCGCCTCGTGGCCGGCGGGCGGCTCCCGCTGCGGTACCACAACGACCCCGAGCGCACCTCGGCCAGCCTGGTGGAGCTCGAAGGGCGTCGCTGGTTCGTGACCGGCGACCACGCCAGCATCGAGGCCGACGGCACCGTCACGTTGCGGGGCCGGGGGTCGGCCTGCATCAACACCGGCGGCGAGAAGGTGTTCGTCGAAGAGGTCGAGGGTGCGCTGATCGGCCACCCGGCCGTGGCCGACGTCGTGGTCGTCGGCGTGCCCGACGAGCGCTGGGGGGCGGCCGTCACCGCCGTGGTGAAGCCGGTCCCCGGCCAGGCGATCACCCTCGACGACCTGCGCGAGCACGGGCGCCAGACCCTGGCCGGCTACAAGCTGCCCAAGCACCTCGTGGTGGTCGACGAGATCCGCCGTTCGCCGGCGGGCAAGGCCGACTACCGCTGGGCCGCCGATGCGGCCGCGGCCGGCGTCACGGGGTGACGATCGGGAAGCCCATCGTGAAGGTGTCGAGCCGGCTGAGCAGGCCGTCGAGCACCGATCGGTCCCCGTCGACGACCGGCCCGTCCTCGTCGAGGACGGCGGTGTCGCCGGCGGCGAGGCGGGCGAGGTCGAACCGGCTGATGGTGAGGTGCACGGGCGCGTCGGCATCGTGCCGGCCGGCCCGGGCGTGCAGCGTGCCGTTGCTGACCTCGGCCAGCCAGGGCTCGCCGTCGACGGTGACGTTCATCCGCATCGGGTGATCGGCGGCGCGGGGGCCGTCGAGCCGCACGGCCAGGAGATCGAAGAGCATCTCGGTGGTCATGGCCCGGAGCACCTCGACGTTGGAGGCGAGGGCGCCGGGGAGGGGCGGCGTGCCCGTACGGAGCTCCTGCGCTCCCGTGAGGTAGAAGTCGCGCCACGGGCCGGACTCGGCCTGGTAGCCGAGCTGCTCGAGCGTGTCGGCCTGCAGCGCCAGGGCCTCGGCGTTGTCGGGCTCGGCGAACACGAGGTGGTTGACCAGCTCGGCCACCCACCGGTAGTCGCCGGCGTCGTAGGCCTCCCGGGCCGCGGCGAGCAGGGCCTCGGCCCCGCCGGCCAGAGCCACGTAGCGGGCCCCGGCGTCGGTGGGGGGCAGCGGGTGGAGGTGGGCGGGGTTGGCGTCGAACCACCCGAGGTAGCGCTGGTAGACGGCCTTGACGTTGTGGCTGACCGTGCCGTAGTAGCCCCGCACGTGGGCGTGGCGGGCGAGGCCGGGCGGGAGCTCGAGCTGCTCGGCGATCTCCACCGCGGTGTGGCCGTGGTTGGCCAGCCGCATGGTCTGGTCGTGCAGGTAGCGGTAGGCGTCGCGCTGCTCGACCAGGTAATCGCGCACCGCCTTGGCGCCCCAGCGGGGCCAGTGGTGGCTGGCGAACTCGGTGTCGGTGTCGGCGGCGAAGAGCTCGATGGCCTCGTCGATGTAGCGGCTCCAGGCCAGCGCGTCGCGGACCTGGGCACCGCGGGGCGTGTAGACGTTGTGGAGCGTGCCGGAGCAGTTCTCGGCCATGCACAGGAGGCGCAGGTCGGGGAAGAAGAAGTTCATCTCCGCCGGGGCCTCGGTGTCGGGGGTGACCTGGAAGACCATGCGTACCCCGTCGACCTCCAGCTCGGTGCCGGTGGTGGCCACCTCCTCGGTGGGGGCGATCAGGCCGAAGGTGCCGAGGAGCGGGATGGCCTTGCCCAGCCCGCAGTCGATGTGGGCGTCGGGGGCGGCGGGCAGGAGCCGCCCGTACATGTAGGACGCCCGCCGGGCCATGACGGTGCCGGCGATGACGTTCTCGCTGATGGCGGCGTGGAGGAAGCCTTCGGGCGCGATGACCCGGACGCGGCCGGCCTCGACGTCGGCCTCGTCGATCACGCCCCGTACCCCGGCGAAGTGGTCGAGGTGGCTGTGGGTGTAGATGACGGCGGTGACCGGTCGCGGATCGACGTGCCGGTGGAGCAGGTCGAGGGCGGCGGCGGCCGTCTCGGCCGCACTCAACGGGTCGATGACCACCCAGCCCTCCGCCCCGGCCACGAAGGTGATGTTGGAGATGTCGATGCCCCGGACCTGGTAGACGCCCGGCACCACTTCGAAGAGGCCGGCGACGGCATTGAGGCGGGCCTGGCGCCACAGGCTGGGATTGGCCGTGGGCGGCGCGGCCGGCGCGTCGAGGAACGAGAAGTCCTCCATGTTCCACACGTTGTGGCCGATCAGCGGATGGGTGACCGGCCCGGGCAAGGGGGCGATGCGCTGGCGGGACGCCAGGGCGAGGTCGCCGTCTTCGTCGTCGGGGAGGGAGGCGGCGGCGTTGACCGCGGCGGTGTGGGGCGAGGCGGGCTTGCGGCTGAAGTCGGGCATCGGCCCGACCCTACCCGTCGCCGCCGTCCTACCATCGGGGTCGTGCTCGATCGTCCGGTCCTCGATCTCCTCTTCGAGAGGATCGACGAGATGGTGCTGTGCTGCACCGGCGACGGCGTCGTCACCTACGTGAGCCCGGCCTGCCGGATCCTGACCGGCTTCGAGCCCGACGACGTGATCGGGCACAACATCTTCGAGTTCCTGCACCCCGACGAGCACGAGGAGGTGCTCGAGGGGCTGGCCCGCTGGCAGCACCGGAAGGGCGAGCCGCGCGGGCAGGTGCAGCGGGTGTCGACCAGCGACGGTCGTTGGGTCGAGCTCGACTACGACGCCGTGATCGATCCCGGGCTGGACCTGCTCGGGTCGGTGGTGGTCACCTTCCGGCCGGCGGGATCCACCGACCACGATCGGCGCGACCTCCTCCAGCGGGTGCTGAACGAGGACCGGCTGGTGCGGTTGGCGTCGACCTTCCTCCGCCACGGCTCCCAGGACTTCGACGCCGGGGTGGCGCGGGCCCTCCGGGATCTGGCCGAGCTGGAATGGGTGACCAGGCTGTCGGTGTGGGTCAACCGCCCCGACACCGACGCCGACCGCGGTGCCGACGGCGGGCCGGACCCGGCGGGAGCCGAGCCGGCGCTGCGCCCGCACACCGTGTGGTCCGCCCCGCACGACGCGCCCGTCGGGGAGCTCCCGTCGCCGATGCACACCGCCTGGCCCCGCCTGGCCGGCCGGCTCGGGGCGCTGGAGGAGACCCACCTCCGCTCGGTGGCCCACCTCCCCGACGAGTGGGAGCGGGAACGCAAGTGGTTGGAGGCGGCCGGGGTGCAGTCGCTGCTCGCCGTCCCGATGGTGGCCGACGACGAGCTGCGCGGGTGCGTCATGGCCGAGGTCACCGTCAGCCCCATCGGCTTCGACATCACCCACCTCTCGGCCCTCCGGGCGGCCGCCGCCATCCTGTCGGCGGCGTTCGAGCGCGACGGGGTCGAGCAGGAGATGCACCGTCGGGCCCGCACCGACGTGCTCACCGGCCTGGCCAACCGCTGGACGATGGAGGACCGGCTCCACGAGGCGCTCGGGGCCATGGCCCGAGGCGAGAGCCCGGGCGTGGGCGTGGCCACGGTGAACCTCGACCAGTTCGCCCAGATGAACCAGGCCCTCGGCCGGGAGGCGGGCGACGAGCTGCTGCGGCGGGTGGCGGCCCGGCTGGCCCGGGCCGACGACGACGCCTGGGTGGCGCGGCTGCACGGCGACGAGTTCGTGGTCGTGTGGGAGCAGGCGCCGACCGCGGCCGAGGCCCGCCGGCGGTCCGACGCGCTGCTCGAGGTGTTCGACGCTCCGTTCGACATCGACGGTCGCCTCGTGTGGCTCTCGGCCTCCGTCGGCGTGGCTCACGCGTCGGTCGTCACGGCCGACGACGTCGCCAGCCTCCTCGGCCGGTCCGACGTCGCCAGCCGGCGGGCCCGCAGCCTCGGTGGGGCGCGGGTGGAGGTGGAGGAGGCGGGAGGCGGCGCGGCGTGGGATCGCAACCACCACATCGACCAGGTGACCCAGCTCCGGGCGGCGCTGAGCGCCGAGGAGATCGTCGTGCACTACCAGGCCGAGTGGGACCTCGCCGGCGGGGGCATCGTCGGGGCGGAGGCGCTGGCCCGTTGGCAGCACTCCGGTCTCGGGCTCCTGTCCGCCTCGTCGTTCATCCCCCTGGCCGAGGGCATCGGGGTGATCGAGCGGCTGGGCGCGCACGTGCTGCGGGTGGCCTGCGCCGATGCGGCGGCGTGGCCCGAGGTCGAGGGAGCACCGCTCGTCGTGCGGGTCAACCTCTCGCCCAACCAGCTGCTCCGCCAGGACGTGATCAGCCTGGTCGGTCAGGCCCTCGCCGACTCGGGGCTCCCACCCGCCCGCCTCACCCTCGAGCTCACCGAGAACGCGCTGCTGGTCGACCCCGACCGGGCCGTCGAGGTGCTGGGCCAGCTCCGGGCGCTCGGCTGCGGCGTCGCCATCGACGACTTCGGCACCGGCTACTCGTCCCTGCTGTACCTCAAGCGTCTCCCGGTGACGTCGCTCAAGATCGACAAGGCCTTCGTGGATGGGCTGCCCGATTCCGAGGACGACCTCGCCATCGTGGAGGCCATCCTCAAGCTGGCCGGCACCTTCGGCGTGCCCGTCACGGCCGAAGGCGTCGAGCAACAGGCCCAGGCCGACCTCCTCGCGTCGATGGGCTGTCCGTTCGCCCAGGGCTTCCTGCTCGGTCGGCCCGAGCCCCACGCCGACTTCATGGCCCGCCTGCGCTAGAAACGACCATGGCTGATCCGGTCGTGTCGCCGCTCGTGGGGACGCTCGTGCGCGTCCCGGTGTCCGCGGGCGACGAGGTCGTGGCCGGCCAGGTCGTGGCCGTGGTCGAGTCGATGAAGATGGAGCACGCGGTCGAGGCGCCGACGGCCGGGCGGGTGGTGGCCGTGGCCGAGGGCATCGGCCCCGGGGCCCAGGTGGCCGCCGGTCAGCTGCTCCTCACCCTCGAGCCCGTGGACGCCCCGGCGGCGGTGGCGGCGGCCGAGGACGCCCCGGCCGGTTCCGCCGGCTCGGCCGGCCTCCGGCCCGACGTGGCCGAGGTGCTCGACCGCCACGCCGTCGGCCTCGATGAACGCCGCCCGGAGGCCGTGGCCAAGCGCCACGGGCGGGGGCAGCGCACGGCCCGGGAGAACATCGCCGACCTCGTCGATCCCGGCAGCCTCGTGGAGTACGGGCCGCTGGCCATCGCCGCCCAGCGCCGCCGCCGCTCCCTCGAGGAGCTCGTCGAGCGGACGCCGGCCGACGGCCTGGTCGGCGGGATCGCCACCGTCGACGGGGCGCCGGC
The DNA here is from genome assembly GCA_029782025.1 of Actinomycetes bacterium. Taxonomy (GTDB): domain Bacteria; phylum Actinomycetota; class Acidimicrobiia; order Acidimicrobiales; family Acidimicrobilacustridaceae; genus JAKOVR01. The sequence goes on from JAKOVR010000203.1 coordinate 53,194, forward strand.
GATGGTGGTGTCCTACGACTACACCGTGCTGGCCGGCACCCAGGGGTTCCAGAACCACCGCAAGAAGGACCGGCTGTTCGCCCTGGCCGACGACCTCCGGCTCCCGGTGGTGTTCTTCACCGAGGGCGGCGGTGGCCGGCCCGGCGACACCGACGCCACCGGGCCCACGGGCCTCGACTGCCTCGCCTTCCGGCTCTTCGCCGAGCTGAGCGGGCGGGCCCCGCTCGTGGGCATCGTGTCGGGGCGCTGCTTCGCCGGCAACGCCGCCCTCCTCGGCTGCTGCGACGTGGTCATCGCCACCGCCGGGGCCAACATCGGCATGGGTGGCCCGGCCATGATCGAGGGCGGTGGGCTCGGCGTGTTCCCGCCCGAGGCGGTCGGCCCCCTGTCGGTGCAGGTGGCCAACGGCGTGGTCGACGTCGCCGTGGCCGACGAGGCCGAAGCGGTGGCGGCGGCCAAGCAGTACCTCGGCTACTTCCACGGCCCCGTCCCGGACTGGGCGTGCGCTCCCCAGGAGGCCCTGCGCGACGCGGTCCCGGCCGACCGGAAGCGGGTCTACGACGTCCGCCGGGTGATCGACGGCCTGTTCGACACCGGATCGGTCCTCGAGCTCCGGGGCGGGTGGGGGGCCGGCATGGTCACGGCGCTGGCCCGGGTCGAGGGCCGCCCGGTCGGGGTCATCGCCAACAACCCGATGCACCTCGGCGGGGCCATCGACGCCGACGCCGCCGACAAGGCGGCCCGCTTCCTGCAGCTGTGCGACGCCTTCGACCTCCCGGTGGTGTCGCTGTGCGACACGCCCGGGTTCATGGTCGGCCCGGCGGCCGAGGAGACGGCGCTGGTGCGCCACGTGTCGCGCCTCTTCGTCACCGCCGCCAGCATGACGGTGCCCCTGGTGACCGTGGTGCTGCGCAAGGGCTACGGCCTCGGTGCCCAGTCGATGGCCGGCGGGAGCTTCAAGGCCCCCCTGTTCCTCGTGGGCTGGCCCACCAGCGAGTTCGGCGGCATGGGCCTCGAAGGGGCGGTGACCCTGGGCTACCGCCGCGAGCTCGAGGCCGTGGCCGACCCCGACGAGCGGGCCGCCCTCTTCGACCGGCTGGTGGCCCGGGCCTACGAGGTGGGCCGGGGCCTGTCCACCGCCACCTTCTTCGAGATCGACGACGTGATCGACCCGGCTGACACCCGGCGCTGGATCACCACCGCGCTGCTCGCCGCGCCCCCGCCCGAAGGGGGCGGCTGGCGCACCCGCCCGGCGCCCAAGCGCCCGATGGTCGACACCTGGTGAACGCGGGCCCGTCGGCCTTCGACCGTCATGGTGAGGCGGCCCATCCAGGTGAGGGTTGCTCGTAGGCTTGGCCGATGGATGGCGTGCGACTGCCGCGGGTGCGTCTGGCCGCCGTGCCGGAGGACGCGTTGTTGGTGGTTCGTGGCGATGAGCTGCTGGCCGAGATCCTCGAGCGCGACGCTCGGCGATTCCGGCGACGCTTCAACGAGTGGGGCCGCTACGGGGTGTCGGGGTTCTTGGCCGTCGACGACAGAGAGGTCGATGCGCTGTGTGAGACTCGGCTCGTGCTGTTCGCGACAGTGGTCGTGTTCGGCCGGACCGATCTGACCGCCAAGGGGATCGAGGTCGTCCCGACGTTCCGCCGGCCTCATGTCACCCTGGCTCATGTCGAGCTCGATGCGCTCGTCTCGGGGGTCCAATCGTGCGAACATAGGCAGCTGGAGAACCCGTACTTCGAAGGGAGATCGTCATGACCAGCGATACGTTTCGCATCGACCTGGTCGTCGACTTGAACTCAGAGGACGATTCCGGGCTTCCATGGACTTTCCTGGACGAAGCCCGCGACCCGGCGCTGATCCGAGAGGGTGCATGGATCGTCGTCGGCGAAGGATCGGTGCGGGCAGTCGCGCAGGTGATCGAGATCGATGGCGAGATCGTGCGTGTCCGGCCGTTACCGGGACCGGTCGACAAGTACCGTCACCTGTTGAGCCACGTGGCGTGAACGATGTTCTCGCTGTTCGTCATCCTGGGCCTTGCGGCGCGCGTCGTGGCGGCGCTCTCTGGGACGCTCGGGGTGGCGTGGTCCGACGTCGTCAGGCCGAGGCAGACCTGTTCGGCACCGGGGTCTACCGACTGAACCAATGAGGGCGCTCCGGCGTGCCGGTTGGGTGCTGGGAGCACTGCTGGTGGCTTCGTCATGTACGCCGGATGCTCAGCCGAGAGCAACGGAATCGGTCACCACTGGCATGTCGACGACAACGTCATGGCGACCGCCTTGTGCGCAGTTCGATGCGCGAACGGAGATCTTGGGTTGTCTCGATGCCGAGCTGCGCTTGAGCGATGAGACGCTGGGCGTGGTCGTCAACGACGTGAACCAGATGGGCCCGCTGGTTGCGGAACGAGTTGCTGTGGCTCAGCGCGCCTGGAGCAGCTTCCGAACCGCCGAGTGCCAACTCGAGGCGGCGCATGTTGCAGGCGGCAGTCAGGAGGCGGTCGAGGAACGAACGTGCCAGTTGCGGCTCGGGAATGAGCGCGCCGAACAGCTGGAGAAGTTGAAGACCGAGCTATCCCGAAGGTGACTCAGCTGGCGTGGTCGACGGCGGCGAGCATGCGTCGTTTGGTGAGAAGGTGCGACGCACCGGCGGAGACGCTCGAACATGGCGCCAGACGGTAGGGGCCGCGGTCGGGTGGGCCGGTCCGCGACCGGCCCACCAGGGTCAGATCGGGGCCATGGCGAAGTCGCCGGCCACCGCGTCGACCGCCCCGGCCACATCGAGGAGCCAGCGGTCGCGCAGCCACGGCCCCACGAGGGCGGCACCGACCGGGAGCCCGTCGGGCGTGCGCCCGGTGGGGAGCACCACGACCGGCAGCAGCATCACGCCGATGCCTCCCGGCCAGGCCGTCATGTCGAGGTGGGGGACCGCGCGGCCGTCGATGTCGACCACCCGCTCGGCGAAGGTGCGGTCGATGTCGTGGGGGAAGGCGGGGGTGGCCATCGGCGGGACGAGGACCACGTCGTGGTGCTCGAAGTGGGCGGCCCAGGCCCGGCGCTGCTCCTGGCGGCGCTGCTCGGCGGCGTTGACGTCGCGCCAGCGGAGGGCGAGGCCGCGGGCGGCGCCGAGGCCGATGTCGTCGCCGGGGACGAGGTCGGCGAAGCCCGTGAACGCCTCGAAGGTCTCGTCGGGGAGCATGGCGCCGATCTGGGGGAGGACGAGGTCCTGCCAGGACCGGAAGGCGTCGATCAGCGGGACGGGGAGCGGTGCCTCCTCGACCCGGGCCCCGGCCGCGGCCAGCTTGTCGGCGAAGGCGCGGAGCCGCTCGCGGACGGCGGTGGCCACGCCGAAGCGGGCGTCGTCGAACACGGCGGCGACCCGCAGGCCGGCCAGCGAGCCGGGCTCGGCGGCGGCCGGGTCCCAGGCGCCGTGGGCCGGCCCGGACGGCAGGTCGAGGTGCCAGGCCACCGCGTCGTCGGGGAGCGGACCGGCGATCACGTCGAGGCCGAGGCGGAGGTCGGCGACCGAGCGGGCCATCGGGCCGCCGCAGTTGACGTCGTTCTCGATCAGGGTGCCGGGCCGGTAGGGGATGTGGCCGCGGCTGGGCACCAGGCCCCACGAAGGCTTCAGGCCGTAGACGCCGCAGGCGTGGGCGGGCGTGCGGATCGACCCGCCGATGTCTGAGCCGAGCTCGAGCGGGGTGCACCCGGCGGCCAGCGCCGCCGCCGCCCCGCCCGACGAGCCGCTGGCCGTGCGGCTCGGGTCCCACGGGTTGCGGGTGAGGCCGTAGACCTCGTTGTAGGTCTGGTCGTCGCCGGCCCACAGCGGCGTGTTGGTCTTGCCGAAGACGACGGCCCCGGCGGCCTTCAGGCGGCCGACGGCCAGCGCGTCGGTGAGGGGCACGTGCTCGCGCAGCTCGACGGCGCCGGCGGTGGTGACGAGGCCTTCGGTCTCCCACACGTCCTTGACGGTGATCGGGACGCCGTGGAGCGGGCCGAGCGACCGCCCCCGCGTGGTGAGCGAGTCGGCGGTGCGGCACAGGGCCCGGGCCCGATCGGCGTCGAGGGCGACGACGGCGTTGATGGTGGGGTTGACCGCGTCGATGCGGGCCAGCAGCGCGTCGAGGCACTCCTCGCTCGACAGCTCGCCGGCGGCGATGGCCGCGGCCAGCTCGGTGGCGGTGGCGGTGGTGGGGTCAGCCGACATGGATCGGGAGCACCCGGGGCCCGCGCACCTGGCCACCCGACCACTGCACGCCGGCGGGATCGGCCAGCGAGAACTCGGGGAAGCGCTCGAGCCAGACCTCCAGCGCCACCCGCATCTCCATGCGGGCCAGGTTGGAGCCGGCACAGCGATGGATGCCGAGGCCGAAGGCGGCGTGGCGGTTCTCCTCCCGGTCGAGGATCACCTCGTCGGCGCGGTCGAAGGCGGCCGGGTCGCGGTTGGCCGACGGGAAGGGGAGCAGCACCCACTCGTCCTTCTTCATGGGGCAGCCGTGGAAGTCCATGTCGTCGACCACGAGCCGGGCCATCGTGACCGGCGCGTACGCCCGGAGGAACTCCTCGATGGCCAGCGGGAGCAGCTCGGGCTCGGCCACCAGGCGCTGGCGGTCGGCCGCGTGGCCGGCGAGGTGCCACAGCGAGGAACCGATGGCGCTCCACGTGGTGTCGATGCCGGCGAGCAGCAGCAACACGATGGTGCCGCCGACGTGCTCGGGTTGGAGGGGGGCGCCGTCCATCTCGGCGTCGAGCAGGAACGAGGTGAGGTCGTCGCGCGGGTGGGCGAGGTGGTCCTCCACCTGGGCGGTGAGGTAGGCGTCGAGCTCGAGGAAGTTCTCGAGCCGCCGCTCGATCGGGAGGTCGACCGATTCGAGGACGTCGTGGACGAACTTGCGGAAGGTGTCGGCGTCCTCGAGGGGGAAGCCGAGCATCTTGGCGATCACCCGCACGGGGATGTGCTGGCTGTAGTCGACGGCGCCGTCGATCACCTCCCGGCCGGCCACGGCGTCGAGCAGCTCGTGGCAGTAGGCCCGGGTGAACGGTTCGAGCTTCTCGATGGCCTTGGGCGAGAAGGCGGGCAGGAGGAGGCGGCGGGCGCCGTGGTGGAACGGCGGGTCCGACGAGATGGGCGGGGCGATGCCCTGGGGGGCCGGCGCCAGCGGGCGGCCCTCGGTGACGAGCACGCTCCGGGAGGTGAACCGCTCCGTGTCGTAGGCGATCTCGCTGACGAGCTCGTGGGTGGCAGGGAACCACACGCCGCCGTAGCGGTCGGAGTGGGCCACCGGGCAGCCCCGACCCCGGATCTCCTCCCAGATCGGGTAGGGGTCGGCGGCGTAGGTCGGGTCGGCGTGGTCGAAGTCGACGGACCAGTCCGTGACCGGCGGGTGGTTGCCGGTCACGCATCCTCCTCGATGATCACCGCGTACTCGGGACAGTTGGCGGCGGCGAGGCGGGCCTTCTCCTCGAGCCCGGGCGGCACGACCCCGTCGTTCAGCTCGTGGGCGTTGCCGTAGTCGTCGACGTCGAACAGCTCCGGCGCGAGCGAATAGCAGCGGTTGTGTCCCTGGCACTTGTCGCCATCGACTCGAACGCGCATCAGGCCCCCCTTGGTGTCGGTGTGGGGCAGGAGGTTAGCTCCGGCGCAGGGCGTGGGCGATCGGCTGCGTGGCGGCGAAGGCGGCGACGAACAGCTCGTGGTGCCGGTCGTAGCGGGCCCGCACCTCGGGATCGGCCGTCGGTTCCACCAGGTGGTCGGCGGGGAGGGCGGCCGGGAGGTCGCCGAGGGCGATGGCGCCGGTGCGGGCCAGGGCCAGCAGGGCGGCGGCGCGCCCGTTGGCGTGGGCGGGATCGGCGAGGCGGCGGACCGGACGGTCGAGCACGTCGGCCAGGATGGCGGTCCACGCCGCCGACCGTGCCCCGCCGCCGGAGAAGGCCAGGTGATCGAACCGTCGTCGGCAAAAGGTCTCGGCCGGCTCGAGGAGCCAGCGCAGGTTGTGGGCGACGCCCTCGAGCACGGCGCGGGCGAGGTCGGCCCTGGTGGTGTGGAGCGACACGCCGAGGAACCCGCCCCGCATCCGGGGATCGTCCACCGGGGCCATGGCCCCGCCGAGCCACGGCAGGAAGAGGGCGCCGCCGGCCCCGGGGGCGCTGCCGGCCACCAGCGGGTCGAGGTCGGCCAGATCGGCGCCGAGCAGCTCGCCCACGGCGTGGTCGAGGAGCTTCCCGCCGTTGCCGTTCTCGGCCATCAGCATGTGCCCCCCGAGCGGGCTCGGCATCGTGGCGAGCTGGTGGGTGGCGTCGAGGTCCTTCCGGTCGATCGCCGCGATGAGGACGCTCGTGGTGCCGATGCACATCCCGGCCCCGCCGCCGCCGAGCAGCGCGCCGGTGGCCACCCCGCCGATCTGGGTGTCGTTGAGCCCGGGCACGACCAGGGCGGCCGGCGAGATGCCGAGCACCTCGGCGACGTCGGGCCGGACCGGACCGAGGGGCTGGTCGACCGGCACGACCGGGGGGAGCCGGGTGGCGTCCACGCCGGCGAGCTCGACGAGCTCGGGGTGCCAGGCGTCCGGGGCGCCGTCGCGGTTGTCGGTGAGGAGCAGCATGAAGGCCGAGCACCGGGTCGCCGTGAGGCGGCCGGTGAGACGGGCGGTGACGTAGTCCATCGGCTCGACGTAGGCGGCGGTGGCCTCGTGGACCTCGGGCCGGTCGTGCTGGAGGTGGAGGAGGTGGCCGAGGGAGTCGGCGCCGCTGGGGAGCGGTGGGAGGCCGTGGACGTCGAGCCAGCGGAACAGCGCGTCGGGATGGCGCTCGAGCACGGCCCGGTTGTGGCTCCCGCCCCGCGTGTCCATCCACGTGAGCATCGGGCCGGTCGGGAGCCCGCCCGGCCCGACGGGCACGATCGAGGAGTACTGGCTGGTCACCCCGACGGCGGCCACACCGGCGCCCACCCCGCCCGCGGCGGCGAGCGCCTGCCGGGTGGCGTCGACCACGGCCAGCCACACCTGCCCGGGATCCTGTTCCGCCGCCCCGCCGCGACCGCGGACAGTGGGCACCCGGTGACTCGCCGCACCCAAGAGGCGGCCGTCGGCGGCGAAGACGCCCACTTTCGGCCCGCTCGTGCCCAGGTCGATCCCGAGGGCGAGTGCCGAGCGACCGGCCGGGGCGTCCACGGCCCGACCCTACATGGGGCGGACGACCCGCATCGTTCCTCAATGCGGGGGCGATTGGGCCGATAGGACCAGGCACCACGAACCGCAGGAGCCCGCGCGTGACCGTCACGGCCACCCCCCAACCCGTCGATCTGTCGATGCCGCGCAGCATCGATGCGCTCGGCATCCCGCCCACCATGCTCCACGACCTCGTCGTCAAGGTGGCGATGTCGGAAGGCCGCACCTCGGTGGTGCGCCTCGCCGACCGTTTGTGCGTCAGCACCACCATCATCACCAGCGTGGTGGAGGAGCTCCGCGACCTCCGGTTCCTCGAGGTCCAGGGCGTCGACGGCCGCGACTACCTCCTCGCCCCGTCGGAAGCCGGCCGCCGCCAGGCCCAGGACCGGATGGCGATGTGCCGGTACATCGGTCCGGCGCCGGTCACCCTCGAGCAGTACACCGCCGTCATCAAGAGCCAGACGGCCAAGCCCCGCACCAACCTCACCGAGCTCCGCGAGGCCTTCAGCGACCTCGTCATCAGCGACGACCTGCTCAAGGAGATCGGCCCCGCCTCCTGCGCCAAGGGGGCCATGTTCCTCTACGGCCCTCCCGGCACCGGCAAGTCCTCCATCGCCGAGCGCCTGTTGCGGGTCTACGGCGACGACGTGCTCGTGCCCTACGCCCTCGAGGTCGACAGCCAGATCATCACCGTGTTCGACCCGGTGGTGCACCACCCCGTGGCCGAGCAACCCCACGGCATCGATCCCCGATGGGTGCTGTGCAAGCGGCCCTTCATCATCGTGGGCGGCGAGCTGAAGATGAGCATGCTCGACCTCGCCTACCAGCAGGGGTCGGGCGTGTACCTCGCCCCGATCACCATGCAGGCCAACAACGGCATCCTGGTGATCGACGACTTCGGCCGTCAGGTGATGACCCCGCAGGAGCTGCTCAACCGCTGGATCGTCCCGCTCGACCGCCAGCGCGACTACCTCACGCTCGACTACGGCGTGAAGTTCGAGGTGCCCTTCGACTCCAAGGTGGTGTTCTCCACCAACCTCCAGCCCGAGGCCCTCGCCGACGAGGCCTTCTTCCGCCGGATCCAGAGCAAGGTCCTCATCCCCACCATCACCGACCGCCAGTTCGAGGAGGTGCTGCGCCGGGTGGCGGCCGCCCGCGGCGTCGAGCTCACGCCCGACGCCCCCACCACCCTGCGGTGGATGAGCCGGGAGATGGGCGACGGCGACCTTCGCCCCTACCTGCCCGGCGCTGTGATCTCCATCCTCCAGTCGATCTGCGCCTTCGACGAGGTGCCGCTCGTGCTCGACTCCGAGATGGTCAAGCGCATCGGCCACATGTTCTTCGTGCATCCCGAGGAGGAGAAGCCCGAGGACGCAGTGCCCGTGCAGTCGGTGGTGGCCAGCCTGGCCGACAGCCTTCCGGCCGGATCGCCGGCGTCGTCGAGCTCGTCGCTCTTCGGGGGCCGCTCGGCGGCGACGGAGAAGAAGGCAGTGCCCCAGTCGGACTGGACCTCAGCCGCCGTCAAGGCGGTGTCGTCGCTGAAGGACGACGAGGTGGGCGACGACGATCACGCCCTCGACGACCTCGCCGACGACTTCGCCGACGACATCACCGGCGATTCGCAGGAGGCGAGCGGCGCCGTCTTCTGACGGGGCCGGCGCTAGCCGTGCTCCTCGAGCTCCCGGGCCTGGTCCATGGTCCGCTGGAGCTCGGACACGTCGAGATCGCCGGTGGCGCGACGCACACGCTCGTTGGTGGCGTTGTGCGAGACGGTGCCCATCACGTGGCTGGGCTCCATGTCGGGGATGGCCTCGTCGAGGCGGCGGCGCGTCATCACCCGGGTGCGGTGGGTCTGGACGGCGCCGAGCATGATCACCATGCCGATGGCGATGACACCGATGGCGATGACCGCGACGACGGGGTTCACAACGGGGCAATCTAGTGCCCCGGCGCCGCCGGACCGGTAACCGCGGTCAGTGGTTGCCGACGTCGATCACGAGGCGGGGTGGGCCGGTGAGGGTGCGGACCCGGAACTCGACCTTGTCCTCGACCCCGATGGCCCAGTGCAGGACGGCCTCGAAGTCGCCGGTCTGCACGAGCTCCTTCACCTCGGGCGTGGCCGGGGTGAACCGTTTCGGGCCCGTGTAGATCTCGGTGTAGCCCTGGGGATCGCCGCTCGGGTTGGCCATGTCGACGCCCGAGGCGGGAGCGGCCCGGACGACGATGGCGAAGTTGCCGGCGAGGGCCACGGGCTCACCGGCGGCGTCGGAGAGGATCGGCTTGTTCTGGTAGCCGACGGTCCAGTCCGGCAGGTGCTCGACGAACTCGAGCACGACCCGGTCGTAGCCTTCGTGGCGCGCCGCCCGCACCGAGCGCAGGTGCGCCGGCCCCGATCCCGTCGCAGTGCCGGACTTCTCGGCCAGCGACGCGTCGGTCATCGGGTCGATGCCCCCGTCGTTGTCGGGGGGCACGCTCGTCGCCGTTGTGCCTGTGCTCCCGGTGGTCGCGGTGCTGCCGGGCACCGTGCCCGTCGTCGGGCTGGAGGTGGTGCCCGGCCGGGCCGTGGTCCCCGGGCCCGTGGTGGCGGGCGCCGCCGTCGACCCGACGGTGCCCGAGGTGCCGGTGCCGGTCGTGCCGGCGCCGTTCTCGGTCTTGGAGCAGGCGGCCAGCCCCAGGGCCAGGACGCTGACGGTGGCGAGCCAGCGGTGCGGTCGGCGTGGTCGCAAGGGTGTCGATGTCATGGCGCATCTCCGATCAGCCGGGAGTGGCTCTGTGTCCATGGTCCGCGGTCTTTCCCCCGCGGTCCAGGGCACTAGGTCCCTGGACGGGACGGCGTCGGCGAGCAGGATGGATCCATGGAGCTCGCGATCAGCGTGCACGATCTGGTCAAGACCTTCGGCGCCACCCGGGCCCTCGACCGGCTCTCCCTCGAGGTCCGGGCCGGGGAGATCCACGGCTTCCTCGGCCCCAACGGGGCGGGCAAGACCACCACCCTGCGCATCCTCCTCGGCCTGGCCCGGGCCGACAGCGGCGAGGCCCGGCTGCTCGGCGGCGATCCGTGGCGCGACGCGGTGGCCCTCCACCGCCGGTTGGCCTACGTGCCGGGCGACGTGGCCCTCTGGCCCAACCTCTCGGGCGGGGAGGTGATCGACCTGCTCGGACGGCTGCGGGGCGGGCTCGACCCGGCCCGGCGGGCGGCCCTGATCGAACGGTTCGAGCTCGACCCCACGAAGAAGGGTCGCTCCTACTCCAAGGGCAACCGCCAGAAGGTGGCACTGGTCGCGGCCCTGGCGTCCGACGTCGAGCTGCTGCTCCTCGACGAGCCCACGGCCGGCCTCGACCCGCTGATGGAGGCGTCGTTCCGTGACTGCCTCCGGGAGGAGCGAGGGCGGGGGCGCACCGTGCTGCTGTCCAGCCACATCCTCGACGAGGTCGAGGCGGTCTGCGACCGGGTCACGATCATCCGCGAGGGGCGCACGGTGGAGACGGGGGCGCTGGCCGACCTGCGCCACCTCACCCACACCCACCTCGAAGCGGAGCTGGCCGGGCCGGTCCCCGCCGGGCTCGACGCTCTGGCCGGCGTGCACGAGCTGGTGGTGGACGGTCGGTCGGTGCGGTGCAGCGTCGACCCCGAGGCCCTCGACGAGGTCCTCCGGCGTCTGTCGGCGGTCGGGGTGCGGTCGCTGGTGAACCAGCCGCCCACCCTCGAGGAGCTCTTCCTCCGCTACTACGACGGCTCGGCCGCCAACGCGCCGGCGCCATGACCTCGCTGGCCGGCACCGGGGCGCTGACCAGGGTGGCGCTGCGCCGGAGCCGCATCCTGATCGCCGTCTGGTTGGCCGTGTTCGGGCTCATGGCCAACGTCTCGGCCGCGGCCACCCGGGACCTCTACCCGACCCTGTCGTCGCTGGTGCAGGCGGCCGAGACGATCAACAGCTCCACCGCCCTCGTCGCCCTCTACGGCCGCATCTACGACCCGTCCTCGCTCGGCGCCGTGTCGCTCATCAAGCTCGGCGGCTTCGGGGCGGTGTTCGTCGCCATGCTGGCCGTGGTGCTGGTGGTGCGCCACACCCGGGCCGACGAGGAGGCGGGACGGACCGAGCTGCTCGGGGCCACGGCCATCGGCCGGCTGGCCCCGCTGGCCTCGGCCCTCGTGCTGGTGGCCCTCACCAACGCCGCGCTGGCCCTCGTCACCTTCGCCGCCCTGGCCGGCGCGGGGCTGCCGGTCGACGGCTCGCTCGCCTTCGGCGTGGCCTGGGCCGGGGTGGGCCTCAGCTTCGGGGCCATCGCCGGCGTGGCGGCGCAGGTCACGACGAGCGGCCGGGCCGCGACCTCGCTGTCGAGCATCGTGCTGGCCGCCGTCTACGTGCTCCGAGCCGTGGGGGACGCGGCCGACGAGGGCGCGGTCGGCGCGCTCACCTGGCTCTCACCCATCGGCTGGGGCCAGCAGTTCCGCCCGTACGCCGGCAACCGGTGGTGGGTGTTGCTGATCACCCTCGGGTTCACCGGCGCCGTCGGCGGGATCGCCGTGGCCATCGCCCGCCGCCGTGACGTCGGCACGGGCCTGCTCCCCACCCGGCCGGGCCCGCCCGTGGCTGCCGGCTGGCTGTCGTCGCCGTTCGCGCTGGCGTGGCGCCTGCAGCGGGCGGCCTTCGTCGGCTGGGCCGCCAGCTTCCTCCTCATGGGGGCGCTGCTCGGCAGCCTCGTGTCGAGCGTGAGCTCGTTCCTCAACAACCCCCAGGCCCGCGAGCTGTTCATGAAGCTCGGAGGCGAGAAGGTGTTCGAGGACGCGTTCATCGCCGCCGAGTTGGCTTTCGGCGGCATCGCCGCCGGCGCCTTCGGCATCCAGGCCGTGCTCCGGCTCCGGGCCGAGGAGCTCGGGGAGCGGGCCGCCCCCGTGCTGTCCACCGCCGTGCACCGGTTGCGCTGGGCCATGAGCCACGTCGCCATCGCCCTCGGCGGCTCGGTCGTGATGCTGCTGCTCCTCGGCGTTGGCGCGGGCGCGGTCTACGCGTTGCAGGTCCACGACGCCGGGCAGATCCCGCGGGTGATGGGCGCGGCCCTGGCCCACGTCCCCGAGGCCTGGACGCTGATCGGGATCACCCTTGCCGCCTACGGCGTGTCGCCCCGGCTGGCCATGGCGGGATGGGCCGCCCTCGGGGCCTTCGTCGTGCTGGGGGAGCTGGGCCCCCTCCTGAACCTCCCGCAGTGGGTCATGGACCTGTCGCCGTTCACCCACACGCCCAAGCTCCCCGGCGTGCCCGTTGCCGTGACGGCGCTGGCGGTGCTGCTGGCCGTGGCCCTCGCCCTCGGCGGGGCCGGCCTCGCCGCCCTCCGCCGCCGCGACCTCGGCTAGCGACGCGGCCGCCGGACAAGCCTTGGGTGCGTAAGGGCGCGCATACCGCACCCTCACGCACCCAAGGACGGGTGCTCAGAGGAGCGAGGCCAGGAGCTCGGTGGTGGGGCCGGCGTTGGTGAAGACGGCGGCACCGAAGGTGGTGGCCCCGGCGGCGAAGACGGCCTCGATCCCGGCCCGGACCTCGTCGGCCGTGCCGACGATGGCGACGTCGGCCGGGCCGGCCGCGCCCTCGCGGTCGAGCATGGCCCGGTAGGACGGCAGGAAGCCGTAGGCGCTGAAGAGCTGGGCCGCCTTGGCCCGGGCGGCGGCGGCGTCGTCGGTCACGGCGACGGGCAGCATCACCACCACTTCGGGGTCGGGCCGCCCGGCGGCCGCGGCCGCGGCCCGGATCGACGGGGCCACGTGGGTGCGGATCGTCTCCGGCCCCGTCATCCAGGTGATGGTGCCCTCCGAGAGCGCGCCGGCGATGGCGAGGAGCTTCGGTCCCAGGGCGGCCACGAGGATCGGCACCGGGGGCTGGCCCTCGGGTGCGGGGTCGAGGGTGAGACGGCCGGTGAGGGTGGGGCCCTCGTAGTCGACCGACTCCCCCCGGCACAGCGGCCCGAGGATCGAGAGGTAGTCGCGGAGGTGGTCGGTGTGGCGCTTCCACGGCAGGCCGAGCATCGACTCCATCACGATCTGGTGGGAGAGCCCGATCCCGAGGGCGAAGCGCCCGCCGGACGCCTCCTGCACGGTGCGGGCCTGGGCGGCCAGCGTCATCGGGTGGCGCGGGTAGGTGGGCACGACGGCCGACCCGAGTCGGATGCCTGGCACCTCGCGCCCGGCGATGGCGAGGGCGGTGAGCGTGTCGATCCCGAAGATCTGGCTCATCCACACCGAGCCGAAGCCGGCGTCGGCGGCCTGGCGCACCTGGGCCACGGTCTGGTCGATGGTCTGGGCTTGCAGTCCGATGCCGATGTCCATGGTCCGGCACGCTATCGGCGCCGGCGGGTCTACCGTGGGGGGATGATGCGCCGGATCCGCCGGACGGTGGTCGCGGCCCTCGTGGCCGATGCCGCCGCCGCGGCCGCCTTGGCCCTGGGGGTGCGGCGGGCCAACCGCCGTCGCCCGCCCGTGGCCGGCGCCCGACCGCTCCCGGCCGACACCACGACGGTCGTGACCGACGACGGGGCCCGCCTGGCCGTCACCGTGGAAGGTGACGGCCCCGACGACGTCGTGCTGGTCCACGGGTGGGTGGGCGACCGGGCCCTGTGGGACGACGTGGCCGCCACGCTCGTGGCCGACGGGCACCGGGTGATCCGCTACGACCTGCGGGGGCACGGCCGGTCCACGACCGGCCGCGGCGGGCTGGGCCTGGACCGCCTGGTCGGCGACCTCGACGCCGTGCTGGCGGGGGTGGGCGGGCAGCCCACGGTGCTCGTCGGGCACTCGATCGGTGGGCTCACGGTCCTGCGCCGCGCCGCCGACCCGCAGGGTCACCCCCTGGCGGGGGTGGTGGCGGTCGGGTCGGCGGTCCCCGATCCCAACCTCGGCCCGTGGTCGCTCCGCCTGACCGAGTTCGGGGCCCGCTCGCCCTTCGTGGAATGGGTCGTGGCCCGGCCCCGGGCGGGGCTCCGGGTGATGGACCCCTTCGAGGGGCGCACCAAGGACCCCGCCCACCTCGCCGCCCAACGGGCGTCGTTCCTGGCCACGCCGGCCCGGGTCCGGGGCGGCATGCTCGGCGCCATCCAGGAGGACCTCCGCCCGGCCCTGCGCCGCTGCGCCGTCCCGGTGGCCGTGCTGGTCGGCAGCTCCGACCACTTCGCCGTGCCCCATCGGGCCCGGGATCTCGCCGAGGCCTGCCCCGGCGCCACCTTCGTCGAGCTCGAGGGGGTCGGCCACAACGTGCCGTACGAGGCCCCGGGCGCGGTCGCGGCGGCGGTGGGGGCGATGCTCGGTGCTCCGACCCGGTCGGTATAGTCGACCGAATGCGCCTCGCGTTCCGGATGTCGGCCCTCTGCGTCGGGTTCGTCCTGCTCGTGAGCTGCTCGCGTGCCGCCAGCACCACGGCCGGTGGCGGCGGCGCCGGCGCCGGTCTCGTCGGCTCGTCGACCTCGCTCGGCGCGCGGCCCGGTCAACCGGGTCAGCCCGACGTCGTCGCCGGGGGGGCCGGGCCCGTGGCCACGGGATCGGCGGCGTCGTTCCCGGCCCTACCCACCATCTCCACGGCACCGGGCGAGAAGCCGGCGGTGTCGTCCACCACCCTGGTGAGGAACCCGTCGGTCACCACCGTCCGCCCCGGTGGGGCCGGGCCCACCACCACGTTGTTGAAGCCCCGCGACACCGACCCCAACCTCCCCCTGTGGTGTCCGCTGGCCCAAGAGCTGGTGCAGATCCTGGGCGAGCCGAACCCCACCCCCGAGATGGCGACCCGCATGCCCGTGCTGGCCCAGCGCTCGGTCGAGGTGGCCCCCGCGGAGGTCAAGCCGCACGAGGTGCACTTCCTCGAGATGGCGTCGAAGATGGCCGAGAGCGGTCGGCTCGATTCGGCCCATGGCATCGATGACGCGCGCAAGCTGGCCGATGATGTCCTCGGCCCGGGCGGGTTCGACGCCTTCTGGGGCGAGATGGTGTTCATCTTCCAGTACTACAGCGCCAACTGCTGGGGTCTCTGACCACCGGGCCGGCGCCCGGCGTCAGAGCGCCGCGGCCATCGCACTGACATACCGGTCGACGGCGGCCTCCGCGCCGGGACCGGGGCGGTCGACGAGCACGGCGAAGGTCACCGTGCCGTGCCGCGTGGAGGTCAGGTAGCCGGACAGGGCCAGCGCCGCGCCGGTGGAACCGGTCTTGGCCCGCACGCGCCCGGCCGTCGACGGGCCGGTGAGGCGGGTGGCGAGGGTCCCGGTGCGGCCGGCGACGGCCAGGGCGCCCTGGAAGGTCAGGAACCATGGTCGCGTGCGGGCCGCGTCGAGGGCCTGGCGGATCGTGCGGGCGGTGAGCCGGTCGTGGGAACTGAGCCCGGAGCCGTCGACCATCCGGTTGCCGCCGGCGGCGAGGGCGAGCCCGCACACCTGGCCGAGGTCGGCGACGGCGGCGGCGAGGCCGTCGCTGGTCGTCCCCGCCCCGGAGCGGCGGTACCCGAGCTCCTTCACCAGCAGCTCGGCAGCGAGGTTGTCCGAGCCCGACAGGATGGCGACGACGAGGTCGCGCAGCGGCGGTGAGCTCGCACGGGCGACGGCGAGGCCGAGGGCGGCGGTGCCCCGGGCCACCCCGCCGGTGACCTCGACGCCGGCCGCCTGCAACTCGGCCACGAAGGCCCGGCCGGCGGCCATCGCCGGGTCGCTGGCTGTGCCCGGGTCGGTGCCGTCGCGGTTGCGGTCGACCACGACGGCGCTGAGCGGGCCCACGTTGGCGAGCGCGAGGGACGCCGGCCACCCGTCGGGCTGGACGATGCGGTCGTACCGGGTGTCGTCGACCAGGAGCCGACCCTCGACGCGCGTGATCCCGGCCGCCCGCACCTGACGGGCGAGGTCGGCGAGGGAGTGCGGGCCGCTCCGGGTCAGGGTGGGGTCGCCGCCCCCGACCAGCACGAGGTCGGCGCTCGTGGTGCCGCCGGCGATCACGCCGGTGGCGACGACGACGGTGTCGAGGGTGGTGTCGGCCGGGAGCAGGTCGAGGGCGGCGTGGGCCACCAGCAGCTTCTGGTTGGAAGCGGGCGCCATCGCCGCGTCGGGTTGTTCGGCCACGATCTCGCCGTTGGTCTCGGTCGCCACGGCGACGGCCACGCGGCCGCCGGCGCCCCGCAGGTCGGCCAGGGCCGACTCGAGGGCGGCGGTGGCGGTGCCGTCGAGGGGATCGCGGCCGTCGGTCGGCGCGCAGTCGGCGGGCGCGGGCACCGTCACGGGGGCCGGCACGGTGGTGCTGGTGGCGACGAACAGGGCCGGCTCGTCCCGCCCGGCGAGCGGACCGGTCGTGCCCGTCACCTCCACGAGGGACGGGTCGGGCGGCCGCTCGACCGCGGTGCCGCCGGGCGCGCCGCCGCCGGCCGGCACCGGGGCGGTGCGGGTGTCGGTCGCGGGGGCGCCGCACGCCGCGACCGCCAGCACGACGAGCAGGGCGATCGGGGCGCCGCCCCGGTCAGGCACGGAACCGCACCGCCGGTCGGGCGGCGGGCGGCGCCGGCGGATCGGTCCGGGTCTCGGCTTCGCCGGCTTCGCCGGCCTCGGCCCGCACCGCATGGCGCAGGCGGCGCCAGATGGCCGGCCCGAACAGGTCGAGGTCGGTGCTGGTGAAGCGCTCGGCGCCGAAGCGCGCCACGTTGTCGGTCTGCGCCGCCAGCATGGCGACGTCCTGGTCGGCGATCTGGCGGCCGCGGGCCCGCACGATCGGCCGGGCCAGCGTGGCCGGGAGGGGCGTGCGGAAACGGACCACGAACCAGGCCCGCGTGGTGACCGGGTCCACCGGGAGGTGCAGCACCGTGTTCACGATCCGGAGCGCCTCGCCCACCCGGTACTCGATCTGGGCGATCCCGGGGAGGAAGAACCGGTCCCAATGGTCGAAGGTGCGGGGCCGGCCGTCGGGCCCCCGGCCGCCGAGTCGCACGGGTCCGAGCCCCACCGGCTCGCCCAGGTAGCGGACCTCCACGCCGTGGCGACGGTTGGCGGCGTCGTCGATGTCGGTGCGGACGGCGGTCAGCTCGTTGGGGGCGCCGCCCCGGAACAGCCCGCGGTGGAGGAAGGCGGTGTGGGGGACGTCGAGGTGGTTCTCGAGCGCGGCGGCCAGCGAGGCGTGGAGGTCGTAGGCCAGCACCACCTCGCCCGTCCGTCCGGGCGGGCCGTCGAGGCGGGGCAGGGCGAACGGTGCGCCCTCGGGGGTCCGGTCCGGATCGGCCCACAGCCAGACGAACCCGTCCTGCTCCGTGCACGGCCGGGCGGCGACGTCGCGGACGGCGGCGGGCCCGTCGTCGTCGAGCAGACCGGGGACGGCGATGCAGCGACCGGCGCCGTCGAATCGCCACCCGTGGTAGGGGCACTCGAGGCTGCCGTCGTCGTGCACCCGCCCGAGCGACAGCGGCACGTTGCGGTGGGGGCAGCGGTCGGTGACGGCGGCCGGCGTGCCGGTGCGGTCGCGGAACAGCGCCAGGTGCTCGCCGAAGGCGGTGATCCCGAGAGGGCGGCCGCGTCGGAGCTCGCCCGAACGGCACACCGGGTACCACCAGCGGCGCGGGAGCGCCATCGCCGGACCTTGCACGGCGCCCGACGGTACTCGCCGGGGTACGGCGGCGAGGCGGGGAGCCGTCCTCGCCGGTGACGAGCGTCACGCCTCCGGATGCGGCGGGCGTATCGCCGGCGTATCCGCCCTGCCGTATGGTCGGCCGATGCCTGCACGCCGCACCGTCCGCCGCGCCCTTCTCGGTGGGGCCGGTGTCGCCGCCGCCACCGTCGCCCTGGCCGCCGCCAACAACCGCCGGTGGGCCCGAGCCGCCGACCCGACCGGCGGCGGTCCCTTCGCCCTGCCGGCGGGACGGGAGCGGGTGGTGTCCTCCTTCGACGGCGCCGAGCTCTGGCTCACCGAGCTGGGCGACGGCGACCCGTCCCGGCCCCTGGTCGTCCTCAGCCACTGCTGGACCGGTGATCACCGCGTCTGGGCCCCGGTGGCCCGACGGCTCCTCGACGACCACCGCGTCGTGCTCTACGACCAGCGGGGCCACGGCCGCTCGTCGGTGGGCACCGCCGGGCTCACCCTCGAGGCGTTGGCCGCGGATCTCCGCGCCGTGCTCGAGGCCGTCGACGCCCGCGACGCGGTGCTGGCCGGGCACTCGATGGGAGGGATGTCGGCCCAGCTGCTGGCCGTGCACCACCCCGACACCGTGGCCGAGCGGGTGCGTCACCTCGTGCTGGTGGCCACCGCGGGCGAGAGCGTCACCCTCCATCCGGCCCAGGAGCGGGTCATGGTCTCGGTCGTGGGCAACCCGCTGGCCGGGAAGGTGGTGGCGTCGACGCTGCTCGGTCCGTCGGCGGTGCGAGGCGCCTTCGGGCGGTCGCCGCACCTCGCGGCCGTGGCGGCGACGGCCGAGACGTTCATCGGCACCGCGCCGGCGGTGCGGGCCGGGATGCTGTCGGCCCTGGCCGGCCTCGACCTGGCGGACGCCCTCCCGGGTGTCGACGTGCCCGCGTCCATCGTGGTGGGCACCCTCGACACCTTGACCCCCGTCCCCCGCGCCCGCCGGATGCACGAGCTGCTCCCCACGAGCACGCTCCACATCCTTCCGGGCCGGGGGCACATGCTCCCGTTCGAGGCCCCCGACGAGGTGGCGGCGCTCATCCGCGAGGCACGGGAGGACCGCGGGCGGTAGGGTCGCCGCCCATGGCCCCCAACGAGAAGCCCCATGTGTTCGTCCCCCCGGGCGAGGCCCCTCCCGACAAGCTGGTGATCGAAGACCTCGAGGTCGGCACGGGCGCCGAGGCCACCAAGGGGTCCACGGTCGAGGTCCACTACGTGGGCCACGCCTGGTCGACCCGCCAGCAGTTCGACGCCTCGTGGGATCGGGGCAGCTCCTTCGACTTCCGCCTCGGGGCCGGTCAGGTCATCGACGGGTGGGACCAGGGCGTGGCGGGGATGCGGGTCGGCGGCCGCCGGCGGCTGGTCATCCCGCCCAAGCTCGGCTACGGCAAGCGCGGGGTCGGCCCCATCAAGGGCAACGAGACCCTCGTGTTCGTGGTCGATCTCCTCGGCGTGCGCTGACCGTTCCCGCGACCCGATCCGCGGTCGTGCCGTCCGGCCGCCCCGACGTCAGTCGGGATCGGCGGCGGGAGGCGGGCCCAGGGCCACGGTGAGCACGGCGGCGGCGCCGTGGATCGAGGTCATCTGGTTGGGGCTGGGGTTGCCCCGCCGGCGGCGCCACAGCACCAGCGCCGCGTCGGGCGGGCCGCCGCCGGTACCGAGGATGGGCTCCACCCACACCGCCTCGACCGACGCGCCATCGGCCGCGGCCGCAGCCGTGGCGAGGGCGGCCGGGGCGCCGTCCAGCTCGCCGTAGAGCTGGCGGACGCCCGTGGCCAGGAGCGTGGCCCACGGTTCGTCGTCGGCGTCGCCGGTGAGATCAGGCGCACCGGCCGACGCGGCGACGGTGGTGAGGGCGCCGTTCCGGAGGCGCAACACCGACGCGTCGGCGTTGACCGGGGCACCCCGCATGGCCCGGCACACCAGTCCAGCCACGTCGACCGGGGTGCCCCCGGCGGCCAGGGCGGCGACGGCTTCGGTCATCCCCGACGAAGCCGTCTGCTCGGTGATGAGGCACACGATCCCCCCCACGAGGGGATCGTCGAGGCAGTTGGTCGCCCAGAGGTCGGCGTCGCGCCGCTCGCCGCTCCCGTCGAGGTAGGCGATGCGCAGCGGGCCCATCATCACGTCGGGGTAGTCCGACGCCATGGCCACGGCGGAGGCGTAGGCCCAGGCCGTGTCGGGCGTGACGAACTCGAGCACGGACCGGCCGCGGAAGTCGGCGGCGGCGTCGCCGACCAGCGCCGCCGCCGGGGCCGAGCCCCACCGCACGTTGCCGATGCCGTCGATGACGAACGTGGCGGCGGGGAGCTGGTCGAGCACCGCGGCGAGGAAGGTCGCGTCAGAGGCCGGTGCGTCCGCCATGGCGGACACTGTACGGGGAATCACACCCGTGAAACTTGTCGTGGCCCCTCGGCACGATCTGGGTGCGGGCCCGACGAGCGGGCCGGCAGCGACCGGAGAGGTGTGTGATGGGAGGCGATGGGTTGGGGGCCGAGGTGGCCGCGCTGATGGCGCGGATCGTGGCCGGGGACGTGACCGCCCCGTTCGAGCTGTTCGAGCTGGCGGCGCCGGCGCTGCGGCGCATGGTCCGGGCCCGGCTGTCGGGCTTCGGTCGGGTCGATCTGCTGCGCGACCGCGAGGAGATCGAGGGCTTGGTCCTCGATGCGTTCCTGGTCGTGCTCGACCACGCCCGGGGGTGGCGACCCGACGCCGGCGCCCTGCCGTGGGATTGGGCACAGCGGGCCATCCACGACGCCATCGCCCGGCTGATCGGTCATCCGCGCACCGGCGGCGACCCCGACGACCACCTCTGTGGGTTGGTGGTGGTGTCGGCCCCGCCGGTGCCCGCGGCGGTGGGCGGCGAGCTCCTGCAGCTCGCCGC
>JAKOVR010000205.1 GCA_029782025.1 Actinomycetes bacterium
GGCCAGATGGTGAGGTGGCTGGTGGTGGTGGGGGAGACGGCGGTGACGTTGATGGCGACGGCGTCGGCGCCGGTGGCGGGGACGCCGCCGCGTCCGGCGATGGTGAGGGTGGTGTGGGTGCCGCCGGCGATGGGGCCGGTGTTGGTGAACTGGCCGTCGGTGGTGGTGCCGTCGGGGCGGGTGTCGAGGAGGCGGGCCGGGGTCAGCGGGTGGTAGCCGGCGTCGGCGGTGCTCGGCCCTCCCGGCCCGGCGGGAGCGGTCGGGAGCGTCGCGGCGCCGGCCGGTCGGCCGAGGGCCGTCACGGCCACGAGCGCCAACCAGGCCGAGAGCAACGCCACGGCGACGCGGGCGGGGCGCGAGGAGCGGTCCGCTTCCGTCGACACCCACCGACGTCCCATGCCGGCCACGGTACCGTGCGACGCCGACGGCCGCCCGGGCCCGGGACCGGGGGCGTCAGGGTGTCAGGCGTCGATGCGGATCGTCGGTCGGCCGTCGGTCACGGTGAGGGTGGCGGGCATGCCGATGAGGTCGAACTCCTCGCCCCGCATCGCCCGGGCGGCGAGGTCGACCACCTCGCCCTTGTGCTCGCCCGCGGTGACCGTGAGGCTCAGGTGGGTCACGCGGTCGTCGAGGGCCGCCGCCGGGTCGTCGATGCGGGCGTCGACCACGAACACGTCGTAGGTGCCGTCGGGCAGGATCATGCGCCGATCCTACGGAGGGCCTCGGTGCGCGACAGCGCCGACAGCTGGTCGTGGTGCGCGGCGACGTAGCGGCGCACGGCGTCGGGATCGGTCCGGGCGTACTCGCGGAGGGCCCACCCGATGGCCTTGCGCATGAAGAAGTCGCGGTCGCCGGACCGGGCCGTGCAGGCGGCGAACAGCCAATCGGCGTCGGTGCGGCCCTTCCACTTGTTCTGGTGGAGGACGGCGGATCGGGCGAGCCAGAGGTCGCCGCTGCCGAGCCACCGGTCCATGCGGGCCCGCTCCTCGGGGTGGGCGAGCACGATCGGACCGACGATGTTCTGGGCCAGCTCGTCGACGGTGTCCCACCACGGTTTGGTGGTGATGAGCTCCTCGGCCACGGGGAGGAACCCGGGGCCGACCGCCCGGATCCGGCGCCGCACCAGCCACAGCGCCGCGTACTGGTGCTCCCGCTCGGGCTCGTCCCACAGCCGCCGGGCGCACCAGGCCAGCCCCGCTTCGTCGAGGGGTGGGAGGTCGGCCACCGCGGCCCGGAGCGCGGCGGTGCGGCGGGGAGCCGACACGCCGAGGAACGGGAACTGGTCCCGCATGTAGGCCCGCATGGCCGGCGCGGCGGCCGGATCGGCGGCGGCGGCCAGCGCGGCCCGGATGGCGGCGACGTGCGCCGCCGCGCCGGCGGGGATGTCGCTCACACGCGGTCGATGAGGTGGTAGGCCTCGCCCTCGGCCACCCGGGCGAGCCGTCCGTCGCTGGTGAGCTTCCCGAGCACCCTGGTGCGGAAGGCGGCGGCCTGGGTGCCGTCGTCGTCGGGGTCGATGCCCATGGTGGAGCGGAGCTGGCTGCGGTGGTCGAGCAGGGCGGCGATCTTGAGCTCGGCGTAGCCGGTGACGTCCTCGACGTGGTCGGGCTCCTCGGCCTCGAACAGCAGGATGGCCGACGGGCGGTGGGCCGCGAGCTCGGCCTCCGGGTAGAAGTGGGGGTCGCGGGCGGCGACCACGGCGTCGATGGTGAGCCAGCCGGCGTGGCGGTGGTCCGGGTGGAGGCGGTAGCGGTGCCACGGGTCGTGGCCGAGGACGATGTCGGGCTTGAGCCGGCGGATCCACAACGCGATCTCCCGCCGCAGCTCGAGGGTGTCGCGCAGCTCCCCGTCGACCTGGCCGAGGAAGAGGACCTCCCCCGTGACGCCGAGGGTGATGGCGGCGTTGCGCTGCTCCACCTGGCGCTCGGTGATGAGCCACTCGGTGTCGACGTCGGGGTCCCAGGATCCCTTGGACCCGTCGGTGAGGACGACCTGGTGCACGACGGCGCCCTGGCTGATCCACTTGGCCAGCGTCGCCCCGCACTGGAACTCGATGTCGTCGGGGTGGGCGCCGATGGCCAGCGCGACCTTGGGCACGGGGAGGTTGGTGGACGTGCTCATGAGGCGATCCATCCTGGGGTGGCGAGGTCGGCAGGTTCGTCGACGTCCCAGCCGAGGCGCGGGCGGCGCTCCACCCGGACCGGCAGCCCGGTGCGACGGGCTTCGGCGAGGTGCCGGGCGAAGGACTGGGCGCCGTAGGCGAAGGTGAACCCCACCGTGGTCGGGAGCACGATCACGTTGGTGCCGTCGTCGCGTCGGTCGGGGACGAGCGTGACGCCCGGGGGACCGGCCAGCGAGGCCAGGTCGTCGGCGTGGGGCAGGTCGGCGTGGGCCACGATGGCGTGCCCCACGCCGGCTGCGGCCAGGTGGTCGACGCCGCTGCGCACGGCGGCGTTCAACCCGAGCCCGGGACGCCAGCACACCTCGGCCCCGACCGTGGCCGCCCAGGCGGCCACCTCGTCGTCGTCGCACACCACCCACACCGGCAGCGGTCCCGCCGCGGCCACGACCGTGGTGGCCATCGATCGGGCCAGCTCGACCCTCGCCGCCGGATCCAACGCCGGGGCCAGCCGCACCTTGGCCCGCTGGAACGCCTTCACCGGCACGAGCACACCGGTGACCTCGGCCGCGGGGTGGGGCTCCATCACCGCAGTCTAGGGACCGATCGTGGTGGACGTGCCGGGAGCGAGCGTGGTGGGGGGAAGCGTGGTCGACGGGTCGGGGAAGGACGGGAACGGCTCGGTGGAGGTCGGGGCCGACGTGCCGGTGCCGCCGGTGCCGGGCACGGTCGGCGTGGTCGTGGTCGCCTTGGTCGTGGTGGTCGTCTTGGCTTCGGTCGTGGTGGTGGTGGGCTCCGTGATCGGGACGGTCCGTCGCTCCTCGCCGTTGTCGTCGATGTAGGTGCGGGATTCGTCGGTCCGGTCCTCGAGCGCGGTGCCGTTCGGCTCGGCCGTCGTGACCAGGTGCCACGCCAGTGCCGGGGCGTAGAGCTCCTCGATCGGGACGCCGATGGCCACCGTGCGGCCGACGAGCACCACGCGCGAGCGGCTGGTCTTGGTGACGCAGGTGGGGGGCGTCGCCGGCGGCTTCTTGGTGGGGGGCGGCCGCTGCCCGCGCACGGTGCTGGTGGGCTGCGGGGGCGGTGGGGCGGTGGGCGGCGGCGCGGTGGTGGTGGTCGAGCCGCCCTTCGGCGTCCCCGCCTCGATCGTGAGCTCGAAGATGGAGGTCCCGATGCCCTCGCCGTTGTCGCCGGCGCCGCTGGTGACGACCCGCAGCGCGCCGTCCTTCTCGGGCGGGGCGAGGATGCCGGGGCACGACCAGGCCATGAACCGCCAGGTGGCGTCGCCGGGAGCCTTGCCCAGCAGGGGCTCGCGGGTGAGGTCCATGGTGGTCTCGGCCACGAACCAGAACAGGGCCGTGGGCGGGGTGGTGGCCCCGGGGAACACCGCCGCGGGGTCGGGGACCGACCCGTAGGAGCAGTGCACCTGGTAGCGGATCCCGGACAGGTCGCCGCCGGCGCCGCAGGCCAGCGTTCCGGCCGGGCCGAACAAGGTGTCCCGTCCGGCGCCGGGGTCGTGCCGGAAGGCGACGTGGTGACGGAGGTCGAGGTCGTAGCGCTGTGAGAAGGGCAGGCTCACCGGGGCCTTGGTGGTCTCGGTGGAGGAGGTGGGCGACAGTCGGGTCTTGGGGTCCTCGGGAGGTGAGGCGATGTCGTTGACCGGATCGTCGGACACGTGGGAGCGGATGGCCCCATCGGCCGGGGGGAGCACGCCCAACACGTGGAGCAGGGCGTCGAGCTCCTTGGCCCGCTCGCCGTCGAGGTCGCTCCCTCCGGAGCCCTTGCCCTGCTCCCACAGGGAGCAGGCGGCGACCAGCGAGATGGCGAGGAGCACCACGACGCTGAGCGCGGCGGCACGGCGCGCCCGGGACGGCGGGGTGGGGGCATGAGGGGGCGCCACCGCACCGTCGTACCCCACACCGGTCCCATGGCGCAACGACCCCCGGCCCTGCCGTGGGCGCGCGGGCTTCGGCCGTGTCTAACCTGCCGGCCATGCGGATCACCGTTGCTGTGCTCGGAGGCGGCTCGTGGGGCACCACGGTCGCCCATCTCACCGCCCACAACGTCCCCACCGTCCTGTGGGCCCGGGACGACGAGGTGGCGCGGGAGGTGCACGAGGAGCACCGCAACAGCCGCTACCTGGCCGGGTTCGACCTGCACCCCACGCTCGAGGCCACGTCCTCGTTCGCCGACGCCGTGCGGCGGGCCGACGTGCTCGTGATGGGCGTGCCGTCCCACGGGTTCCGGTCCACCCTCGAGCAGGCGGCCGAGCACATCCGGGCGTGGGTCCCGGTGGTCAGCCTGACCAAGGGCCTCGAGCAGGGGACGCGCCTGCGCATGACCCAGATCGTCAACGACATCCTCCCGGGGCACCCCCACGGGGTGCTCACCGGGCCGAACCTGGCCAAGGAGATCCTCAACGGCGACGCCGCCGCGTCGGTGATCTCGATGTCCGACGCCGTCGTGGCCGACCAGCTCCAGGAGGTGTTCTCGACCAAGCTGTTCCGCGTCTACACCAACCCGGATCTGGTGGGGTGCGAGCTGGCCGGCGCCCTGAAGAACGTCATGGCCATCGCCTCGGGGATGGCCGACGGCCTCGGCACCGGCGACAACACCCGGGCTGCCGTGATCACCCGGGGGTTGACCGAGCTCAGCCGGCTGGGCGCGGCCATGGGGGGCAACCCGATGACCTTCGCCGGCCTCGCCGGCATGGGCGACCTCCTGGCCACGTGCATCAGCCCGCAGAGCCGCAACCGCCACGTGGGGGTCGAGTTGGGCCAAGGCCGCACCATCGAGGAGATCATCGAGTCGATGCACATGGTCGCCGAAGGGGTGAAGACTTCGAAGGTCGTCATGGAGCTGGCCGAGGAGTTCGGGGTGGACATGCCGATCGCCGAACAGGTCCACGCCGTGTGCCACGGCGGCCGGTCGGCGGCCGAGGCCTATCGCGGGCTCCTGCGCCGCGAGCACACGTCAGAGATGCACGGCTGAGCGGCGCCGGGATGTCGACCGATCCCACGACCGATCCCACGGGCGCGCCCGCGTCCGGGCCCGACGTGCTGCTCGGCCGCCTGGGCGCCGCCACGCGGGCCGCGGTCGGCCCGTCGGGGCGGGTGCGCCTCGGTGGGGGCGGACCGGCCCTCGAGTGGTGGATCGGGGCCGAGGATCGCTGGCACCTGCCCCGCACGTCGGTGACCGTGCGTCAGCACCGCATCGATCACACGCCGGTCGTCGAGACGGCCATGCGGGTGCCCGGCGGTGACGTCGTCCACCGGACCTTCGTGGCCGCCGGGTCCGAGTTCGGCCCCGACGGCACCGATGGCACCGACGGCGACACGGTGGTCATCGAGGTCGAGAACCGATCCGGCGTGCCGGTGGCACTGGCGCTCGTGGTGACGGCCGAGGCGTCGACGCCGCTGACCGTGGTGGGCTCGACCGTCGCCGGCGGCGACCGGCCCGTGCTCGTGCTCGACCGCGCCCCGGCCCATGTGGCCGTGGCCAGCGGGCCCGCCGCCGCGGCCGACGTGGAAGCCATCGTCACGTCCGGGCGGGCCGAGCCCCCGCCGCCGGGCGGGGCGGCGAGGGCGAACGGCGTCGCCGGGCCCGGCGTGGCCGCGCTCGTGGTCCCCCTCGCCCACACGGCGGTGGTGCGGGCGGTCCTCCCGCTCCGATCCCCGGCCGCGGCGCCGGCGGGCCGTCGCCGCGTGCGGGGTGACGGCGGCACCGCCGAACCCGTCGCCGCCGCCTTCCCGGCCCGACTGCCGGATGCCGCCGGCGTGGCCCGGGGGTGGCTGGTCCACGCCGAGCGCGGTGCCCGGATCGTGCTGCCGGCGGGGCGGGCGGCGGACGCGCTGGCCACGGCCCGCATCGATCTGCTGCTGGCGGCCGGCGACGGCACCGGCATCGCCTACGGGCCCGACCGGAGCGATGGCGCCGACCGGGTCGCCGGCGCCGAGCGGGTCGAGGCCGTCGTCGAGACGGCCGCGACCGTGCTCGCCCTCGATCGCCTCGGGCTCCACCCCGAAGCGGCGGCGCTGGTCGGGACGCTGCTGGCCGGGCAGACCCTGGCCGGCTCCTTCGTGCCGGCCCGTGCCCCCGGTGCCCTCCGGGCCACGGCCGTCGCCGTGGCCGCGGCGGCCCGCCATCCGCTCCTCGCCGCCGATCCCGAGGCGGCCGACGACCTGTACGGTCCGCTGGCCAAGGCGGCGCACTGGCTGGTCCGGCAGCAGCGCAAGGCCGCCCCCGACCCGTGGGTGCCGGCGGCGGGCGCCGCCGTCGCCCGGCTGCTCCGGGCCGTCGACCAGCCCGACGCCGCGGCCCGGGTCGAGGGCCTCATGGCCGGGGCGGCGGGAGCCGCCGCCGGTCCGGCGCCCTGGCTCCCGACCGCGGCATCGCCGCTGCCGGGCGGCCCGGCCGCCACCGTGTTGTCCCTGGTCGACGACGTCGCCGAGGAGGTCGGCGTCGACCCCGCCGGCATCGATCTGTTCCCCCGCTACCCGGCCGACTGGCTCGGCCAGGGGGTCGAGGTCCACGGGCTGCCCACGGTGGCCGGCCGTCTGGCCTTCGCCGTGCGCTGGCACGGGCCACGGCCGGCCCTGCTGTGGGACCTCGAGCCCTCGGCCCCGGAGGTCCCGCTGCGGCTGACCGCGTCGGGGCTCGACCCCGGCTGGTCGGCGACGGCCACCCGGGGCGAGGCGTTGCTGGCGGCCCCGACCTCGCCCGAACCCGCGACCCCGCCGGACGGCGGGTTCTCCTGAACCCCCGGCCCGGCCCGGGCTCTCCGTTCGACGTGGCCGGGTGGGCGGGGGAGAATGGCCCCGTGGCAGAGGGCGGCGCATCGAACGATTCGGGGCCCGACCCGGTACCCGTCCACGACGCCCAGGCCGTGCTGATGCGCCTGCTCGTCGATGTGGGCGTGCCCGAGCCCGACGTCCACGCCGCCGCCGACGGGGGCACCCTCCACCTGCTCGCCCTGGAGCGACTGGTCAACCTGGAGTCGGCCACCTACTCGCTCGACGAGGTGGCGGCGATGGCGGCGATGCCGGCCGACCGGGTCCGCAACTACTGGCGGGCGCTCGGGTTCCCCGAACCGCGCCCCCACGAGAAGATCTTCAGCGACACCGACGTCGAGATGCTCGGCGCCATCCTCCCCTTCGTGTCGGTGGGCGATCTGGAGGCCGACGTCGCGCTCCAGATGGCCCGCGTGATCGGGTCGTCGCTGGCCCGCATCGCCAACGCCCAGATCGAGGTGATCGAGCGGGAGGTCTCGCGGCACGTCGCCGCCGACATGGACGACGGCGGCGACGGCGGGACGGGCGTCGCCGCGGAGGACGCCGCCAACATGGTCACGGCGGCGGAGCAGGCGGCCGAGCTCCTCCCGATGATGCCGCGGCTCATGGAGTTCGTCTGGCGCCGTCACCTCGGCGCCGCCGCCCGGCGCCGGATCGTGCGGGCCGCGGGCGAAGAGGAGTTCGCGGGGGTGTGCGTCGGCTTCGCCGACATGGTCGGGTTCACGGCCCAGACCCAGCAGCTGCGCGACGAGGAGCTGGCCGACGTGGTGAGCCGGTTCGAGACCACGGCCTACGACGTGGTGTCCCGTCACGGCGGCCGGGTCGTCAAGATGATCGGCGACGAGGTGATGTTCACCATCGACGGCGCCGCGGCCGGCGCCGAGCTGGCGCTGCACCTGGCCGACGCCTTCCGGGAGGACGACGCGCTGAGCGACGTCCGGGTGGGGCTGGCCGCCGGCTCGGTGCTCGAGCGGGAGGGCGACGTGTACGGGCCGGTGGTGAACCTGGCCAGCCGGATCGTGTCGATCGCCTACCCGGCGTCGGTGGTGGTGGACCAGTCGATCGTCGACGCGCTCGCCGACGACGCCACCATCGACGTGCGCTCGATCCGGTCGCACTACCTCAAGGACATCGGCCGCGTCGCGCTGTTCACCCTGCGCTGGATCGACGACGACAGCGAGCCCTACCTCACCCGGGCCCGGAGCCGGCGGGCCGACCGCCGTCGGTTCGTGGTGGAGCGCCGGCTCAAGCGGGCCCAGCAGGCCGCGGACCTCGCCGAGGAGGTCGCCGGGGAGCTGGTGTCGGCGGCCGAGGAGATGGCCGACGGGGCCGGGGAGCTCGTGCTCGGCCTCCACGGCGACCTCCCACTCGAGGCCGAGTTCGTGGAGGACGCCACCACCGGGGAGCTCGAGGCGCTCACCGAGGTGGTGCTGGCGGCCGACATCGCCGACGACCTCCAGGTGGAGCTGTTGGCCGACATCGAAGCGGCCCGGCGCCTGCAGGCCATCGAGGAGGAGGCGCAGGCCAAGGCCGTCCAGGCCGACCTCGAGGCCGAGCGCAAGCTCGACGCCATCGAGGAGGAGGCCCGGCGCAAGGTGGCCCAGGCCGAGTTCGAGGCCCGCATCAAGGTCGAGCAGGCGCTGCGGGAGGCCGAGGACAAAGCCCGGCGGGCCAACGAGGAGGCGAGCCGGAAGGTGAAGCGGGTGGCCGAGGAGACCGAACGGAAGGTCGATCGGGCCGAACGGGACGCCCAGCGGGAAGCCGAGCGCCGGGCGGCCAAGGCCCGGGCCGAGCGCGAGCGGGCGGAGCGGGAGCGGATCGAGCGCGAACGGGTCGAGCAGGAGCGGGCCGAGCAGGACCGGGTCGCGCAGGAGCGCCGCGACCAGGGCTGAGGGCCTGCGGGCTTCTGGGCTACTGGTAGTACCCGATCACGTCGACGAGGAAGTCGGTGCTGCTGTTGGCCGGCACGTAGGCCGCAGCCTGCGCGGCGCCGGCCAACGCCACGACGGTGGTGTTGGCCGAGACCTGGTTGGTGTGATCCCAGTTGATGGTCGAGGTGCCGGGGTACGGGATGCCGGCCTTGTACAGGGCCAGGAAGCCGGCGGCGGAGGTGTTGACCACGGTGACGTTGACGAGGGCGGCGGTGGCCGCGGCCGGGACGCCGCTCGCATTGTTGGTGCAGTCGATCGTTCGGCTGGTGGCGTTGGCCAGCTTCCCCTTCGTGACGTTGTTCGGCGCGTTCCCGGCTCGGGAGTCGTAGACGCGGACGGGGGCCGGCAGCAGGTGGAGCGAGCCGGCCGTGCCCGGCCCGGCCAGCTTGCGGAACCCGGCGGGGCCGCCCGTCGTGACGCACATCCACAGGTCCTGGTTGGTGTCGAACAGCATCTCCCCGGCGTAGCGGACCAGCCCGGCGGTGAACGGCGACGCCGGGTTCCCGCCGAAGATCACCTGGGAGTACTTGTTCGAGTAGGCGAGCATCGCGGCCCATGTGCCCGAGTAGGTGGCGATGCCGTAGCTGCTGCCCGAGGCGGCCTTGAGGCCGAAGGAGGAGCCGGACGTGGCGTACATGCCGTAGCCGGTCGACCCGGCGCCGAACACCCCCGTGCCGGTGGTCGTCTGGCCGTAGACGCCGTAGCCGTCGGCGGCGGTGCCGAAGACGCCCGTCCCGGTCGAGGGGCTCGCGGTGCCGGTGACCGCCGGGTCGCCGGTGAAGGTGCCGGTCACGGCGGCGGCCGGGTCGGCGTCGACCAGGGCCAGCGCCGCGCCTGCGGCCAGCGCCCCCGCCGTGGTCCCCACGGCCCGGCGCAGCAGCTCCCGCCGACCGGGCCGGTCCCCGTCCGTGGCCTCGTCGACGCCGACGGCGACCAGCTGGGCCCCCGTTCCTCCGTCTGGATGCGGATCGGTGCCCATGTGTCCCGATCTGCCTCCAGACGGCGAGGGAGCGGCCGGGGGGACGGACGATTCCAGGGTGGCGAGGCGGGCGGCCAAGGCCTCGATCACGGCATCCTGGGCGGCCAGGCGGGCCAGCAGGTCGTCGGTCGTCGCGGCGGGGTCGTGGTCGGGCGACGGAACGGTCATGAGCGGGCTCCTCCAGGTGGCGTCGAGTGCATGATGGACCGGGGGTCGGCGCCCCGGCATGAGCAACGGCTACTCAGATTCCCGCTACTCAGCTCCGCCCGTGCTCAGTCGAGCCGCCGGTGCAGGAGGTGGTCCAGCACGGCGAGGACCAGCGCGGTGACCACCACCGTGGCCAGCGCCCCGGCGGCGACGGTGGGGAGCTCGGGCCGGCTGAGCAGGCCGTTCTTGCGCAGGCCGTTGTCGGGCCCGAGGAACCGCTCGGCCACGGCGTGGAGCGCGGTCGCGAGCCCGGCCAGCACCGTCAGCGGGAGGGCGACCACGAACACCACGGTCAGCACCTGGTGGACGCGCCGGGCCACCCGCCACCCCCGCCCGGTCCGGCCGTCGTCGGAGGCCTCGTCCCTGCCCTGGCTCCGGCCCCGCCCGGCCTTCGACCGCGAGCGTTTGGGCATCCCGAGCCGGCCCACCTCGGGGGCGGGCGCCATCGGGGCGTCAGGGTCGTCGGGGCGGTCCGGGGCCACGGCGCGATGGTGACACGCGGCGGCGGTGCTACTCGCGCAGGGTGGGGAACAGCACCACGTCGCGCAGCGTGGGGGCGTCGGTGATGAGGGCCACGAAGCGGTCGATGCCGAGGCCGAGGCCGCTCATCGGCGGCATGCCGTGCTCCATGCACTCGATGAAGTCGTCCTCCATCATCATGGTCTCGTCGTCGCCGGCGGCCCGCAGCTCGGTCTGCTCCTCGAGCCGGGCCCGCTGGTCGACCGGGTCGACGAGCTCGGAGTAGGCCTTCACGATCTCCCAACCGTTGACGACGACCTGGAACATGTCGAGGCGGGTGGGATCGTCGTCGGAGCGCCGGGCCAGGGGCACCATCTCGACGGGATGGTGCATCAGCACCGTCGGCTGCACCAGCCCGGGCCGGAGCGTCTTCTTGTAGATGAGGTCGACCAGCCCGGCGTAGCTCACCTGGTCGGCCAGCTCCTTGTCGCCCTGCAGGCCGTGGTCCTTGACCGCGGCCTTGAGGCGGTCGACGTCCCGGATCTCGTGCAGGTCGATGCCGGTGACCCGCCGCACCTCGTCGCGGTAGTCGAGCTCGGGCCACACGCCGTCGAAGTCGAAGGTCTGGCCCCCG
The DNA here is from genome assembly GCA_029782025.1 of Actinomycetes bacterium. GTDB lineage: Bacteria > Actinomycetota > Acidimicrobiia > Acidimicrobiales > Acidimicrobilacustridaceae > JAKOVR01. The sequence continues at coordinate 11,120 of JAKOVR010000205.1, forward strand.
AAGGTGACGGTGCGGGTGCCGAGCACCTCGTCGAGCGTGGCCTGGATCAGCTCCCGTACGAACCGGATGTTGTCGCGGTAGTCCCAGTAGGCGGCGTACCACTCGAGCATCGTGAACTCCTGGAGGTGGGAGGAGTCGATGCCTTCGTTGCGGAAGTTGCGGCCGATCTCGTAGACGCGGTCGAAGCCGCCGGCCACCACCCGCTTCAGATACGTCTCGGGCGAGATGCGCAGGAAGAAGTCGCGGTCGAGGGCGTTGTGGTGGGTGGAGAACGGGCGGGCGGCGGCACCCGACGCCGCGGCCTGGAGGATCGGCGTCTCCACCTCGACGAAGCCGTGGTCGTCGAGGTAGCGGCGGATGGTGCGGATCACCTGGGTGCGCACGTGGAACCGGTGCCGGCTCTCGTCGTTGACCAGGAGGTCGAGGTAGCGCTTCCGGTACTTCAGGTCGACGTCGGCCACGCCGGCCCACTTGTCGGGCATGGGCCGGCGGGCCTTGTTGAGCAGGGTGAGCTCGGCCACCGCCACCGTCTTCTCGCCCTTGTCGGTGGTCCACAGCTCGCCCCGAACGCCGACGAAGTCGCCGAGGGCGAGGGACTTGGCCCAGGCCTTGAACTGCTCGGGACCGAGGTCGTTCTTGCGGAGGGAGAACTGGATCCGCCCGCTCTGGTCCTGGAGCTGCCCGAAGGCGATGCCGCCCATGGCCCGCCACAGCATCACCCGCCCGGCGAGACGCACGGCGGTGCCGTCGGCCGCCTCCCGGGCATCGGCGGCGAGGGTGTCGACCTCGTAGCGCCCGGCGGGGGCGAAGGGCACGTCGTCGGGCCCGGACGGGTCGGGGGGCGTGGTGGTCATCGCTGCATTCTCCCCGCCGGCCCCCGGCGCCGACCAACTCGCCGGTCCGGGTGGCGGCCGGTCACGGGCGGGCGACGAGGCAGTCGGGCGTGAGGTCGGCCACGTCGGTGACGCCGGTGAGCGCCATGGCCACGTGCAGCTCGTTGCGCATGGTGGCCAGGACGTGCTTGACGCCGTCCTCCCCCCGGGCGGCGACGGCGTAGGCCCAGGCCCGACCCACGAGGCAGGCCTTGGCCCCCAGGGCGAGCAGCTTCACCACGTCGAGGCCGCTGCGGACGCCGCCGTCGACCAGCACGTCGAGGCGGTCGCCGACGGCGTCGACGATGGCCGGCAACGCCGCGGTGGTGGAGGGCACGTCGTCGAGCTGGCGGCCGCCGTGGTTGGACACGACGATGCCGTCGACCCCCCGGTCGGCCGCCTCCCGGGCGTCGTCGGCGTCGAGGATGCCCTTGAGCACCAGCTTGCCCGGCCATTGCTCCCGCACCCAGGCGAGGTCGTCCCACGTGACCGACGGGTCGAACTGGCCGTCGACCCAGGAGCGGAAGGCGTCGGGCGTGCGGGCGCCGGGCACCTTGTCGGCCAGGTTGCCGAAGGCCAGCGGCTGGCCCCGCAGGGCGACGTCGCGCACCCACCGGGGATGGGTGACGAGGTCGAGCCCCCGGGCGAGCTTGGCCAGCGGCGGGATGTCGCCGACCATCCCGTTGCGGGTGTCGCGGTAGCGGGCGCCGACCACCGCGAGGTCGACGGTGAGCACGAGGACGGGACTGCCGACGGTGGCGGCCCGGGCCAGGAGCTCCTCGGTGTTGCTGCGGTCGCGCATCACGTAGAGCTGGAACCACGGTGGCGTCGACGTGGCCGCCGCCACCTCCTCGATCGAGCAGATGGACACGGTCGACTCGCAGAAGGGCACGCCGAACCGCTCCGCCGCCCGGGCCGCCTGCACCTCGGCGCGCGTGGCGAACATGCCGCCGAGCCCTACCGGTGCGAGGACGAGCGGCAGCGCCAGCGACTGGCCGAGCACCTCGACCGCGGTGTGCCGGTCGGCCACGTCGCGGAGGACCCGCTGGCGCAGCTCGATGGCGGCCAGGTCGGCCTCGTTGGCGGCCATGGTGGCCTCCTCGTAGGCGCCACCGTCGATGTAGTCGAACAGCTGGCGGGGCAGGCGCCGCCGGGCCCGCTCCCGGTAGTCGCGCACCGATGCGGGTGCGAGGTCGAGCGGGCGGTCCTGGCCGAAGAGGTTCACCGGCCCATCCTTGCAGGGACCGCCGGCCCGCGGTGGAGGTGCACGCCGGCCGCCGCCAGCTCGTCGAGGGCGGCCGCCGTCGAGCGAGGGGCGACCCCGGCGCAGCAGTCGAGCAACACGGTGGTGTCGAACCCGGCGACGGTCGCGTCGAGGGCGGTGGCCCGCACGCAATGGTCGGTGGCCAGCCCGACGATGTCGAGGGCGACGATCCCGGCACCGGTCAACAGCGCGGTCAGGGAGGTCGTGTCGTCGTCGGCGACGGCGCCCTCGAACCCCGAGTAGGCGGCGCCCCGCTGGCCCTTGCGGATCTCGACGGCGCCGACGGCGTCGAGCCCGGGGGCCAGGTCCGGGTGGAACGCCGCCCCCGGGCTGCCGGCGATGCAGTGGTCAGGCCACGTGGTGCGGAAGTCGGGCGGCACGCCGAGCGTCGAGGCGAAGTGGGGACCGGGGTCTTCGTGCCAGTCCCGGGTCGCCACGATCACGGCGTAGCGGTCCGACGCCGAGCGCAGCAGCGCGGCCACCGCGCCGGCGACGGCGGTGCCGCCGGCCACCGCCAGCGAACCCCCTTCGCAGAAGTCGTTCTGGACGTCGACGACGACGAGGGCTCGGCGGTGCGGTCCGGTCACTGGTGCACCTCGCCCCGGTCAGCCCTTGGCGATGCGCACCACGTTGGGGTGCAGCCAGGTGCGCACCAGCCACAGTGCGGCCTCGTCGCTGAGGTGGCTGCCGTCGGGGCGGACGTTGGTCATGCCCCCGAGCTCCTGGGTGAACCGGCCGCCCGGGCAGATCTCGGAGAAGAGGTCCAGCGTGGCGACGTGCTCGGTGCGGGTGCGGGCCATGGTGGCGATGATGGGATCGTTGAGGTGGCGCGGATCCTGGCCGAAGCCCTCGAGCTGGTAGCAGGGCTGGGTGAGCCAGACGACCGTGGCCCCCTTCGACGACAGCAGGTCGGCGGCGACGCCGTACTCGTCGATGATGTGCTGGTCGAAGACCGGGTCGCCGAACTCCTTGAAGTCGGGCCACTCCGGGAGCTTGCGCTTGTTCCAGTCCCACCCGCCGGTGAGCACGATCACGATGTGGGGCTTGAAGGTGTCGATGGCCTTGCCCCACAGGACGGGCCAGTCGGCGCACCCGCTGTCGGGCTTGATCTTGCCCAGCACGTCGCTCACCCCGCCCCGCACGATGCCACAGCCCCGCACGGCCTGGTTCCAGGCCACGACCTGCCCGCCGCTCGCAGGGGCGAACTTCTTCTCGTAGGCGTTGCCGATCACGTAGGCCTGGGAGTCGCCCACGACGAGGATCCGGATGGGGCCGGTGATGGCCAGGGGCGCCGGTCCGCGCCGGATCGTGGTGACCGTGCCCGGGCCGCCCCGCGGCGCGCCCGGGATCGACCCGCCCCGCATCGACCCGCCCGGGGCGGTGCCCGGGACCGATCCGCCCGGCCCGCCCGCGGCCACCACGTCGTCGATGACCAGGCCCGGCGCCGTGGGCGGGGCGGCCGACAGCTCGCCCGTGAGGTCGACCCCCAGGGCGGGCGGGTCGACGGTGACGGCGAGCATGGCGACGATCACCGCCATCACCGCCACCGGGGCGACCACGAACGGGCGCCACCCCTGGAGGCGGCGGCCGACCCGGATGGGGTGCTCGATGAAGTGGTTGGACGCCCACGCCAACGGCAGGGTGACGGCCAGCCGGAGGGCGAACAGCGGCCAGCCGTCGAGGCCGAGGCGGCGCTGGTCGAGCCACAGGAACACGGGCCAGTGCAGGAGGTAGACGCCGTAGCTGAGGCGGCCGAGCCAGGCCAGCGGGCGGAAGGCGAGCACCGAGGCGGCGAGGTTGTGGGGCTGGGCCGCGGCGGCGATCACGATGCAGCTCAGCACGGCGTGGCCGGCCAGCCCACCCTCGTAGAGCCACGGCTCGGTGCGGCTGACCTGCACCGTGTTGACGAGGATGAGGGTGAGCGCCATCGGCCCGGTGACGGCGAGCACCGGTCGGAGCCAGCGGTGGGTGCCTGGCCGCCACCGTGAGACCAGGATGGCGAGCAGGACCCCCATGGTGAGCTCGGCCAGGCGGGTGTCGGTGCCGAAGTAGAGGCGGTCGATGACGTCCTCGGGGGTGGCGGCGCGGTGCAGCAGCGTGCGGCCCCACAGGACGCTGGCGGCGGTGATGGCGGCGACGGCGATCCCGACCCGGCGCCAGCTCGCCCGCGTGGCCGCCACCAGCCCGACGAGCAGCAGGGGGAGCACGATGTAGAACTGCTCCTCGATCGACAGCGTCCAGAAGTGTTGGACCGGGGAGGGGTTGGCCAGCCCGGCGAAGAACTCGGCGTAGGTCTGGTTGCCGAGCACGAAGTTCCAGTTGGCGACGTAGAACAGGGCCGAGAGTCCGTCGACGCGGAGGCGCTGGAGTTGGGTGGGGTTGGCCACGGTGGCACCGAAGAGGGCGATCACGAGGAGGGTGAGCACGGCGCCGGGCATGAGGCGGCGGAACCGGCGCGACCAGAAGGCCCGCAGGTCGATGCGGCCGGTGCGGTCCCGCTCGATCACGAGCAGCGAGGTGATGAGGAAGGCCGACAGGGTGAAGAAGGTCGACACCCAGAAGAAGCTGCCCTCGGCCCAGAGGAAGCCGTTGTGCCCGGCCATGACGATGAAGACGCCGGCGCCGCGGATGCCGTCGAAGGCGGGCCGGTAGCGCAGCGTGGCCCGGAAGGGGGCGGGGGCCGGGCGGGCGGGCGCGACGGGGCGCGCCGCGCCGGGTCGGCGGGGCCGGGGGGCGCGGTGCTCGGTGGGGTCGGCCCCGCGGGGCGGCTCCGAGGTGATCGTCACAGCGGCCGAAACACTACCGGCGGGCCTCCGCCGGCCCGGGGTCGGTCGGTTCGCTACGGTCGGGCGATGCGGATCGCGTTCGGAGCCGACGAGGCGGTGGGGATGGCGCCCGGGCTGCCCGGCCTGCTCGAGGCGAGGGGCCACGAGGTCGTCGTGGTGGCGCTGGACCGTCCCTGGCCCGAGGTCGGGCACGCGGTCGGGGAGGCGGTGGCGAGCGGCGCGGCCGACCTCGGGGTGGTGTGCTGTTGGACCGGGACCGGGGTGTCGATCGCCGCCAACAAGGTGCCCGGTGTACGGGCCGCGCTGTGCGGCGACGCCGAGACGGCGCGCGGGGCCCGGCGCTGGAACGACGCCAACGTCCTCGCCCTCAGCCTCCGCCTGCTGTCCGAGCCGGTGGCCGAGGAGATCCTCGACGCCTTCCTGGCCACGGCTCCCGACGACGAGGAGCTCCCGGTGATCGCCGGGGTCGAGCCGCCGGTCGGTGGCGGCACGGTCGACACCGCGTGGTCGCCCGCCCCGTGAACGCGCGTTAGCGTGGCCGGATGGCGAAGTTCGTGATGCTCTCCACGCTCGGTCCCGACGGCTCGGCCACGCTCCGCAGCAACCCGGCCCGCATCAAGGCGGTCAACGCCGAGGTCGAGGCGATGGGCGGCAAGGTCCTGACCCAGCTCGTGCTGCTCGGCCAATGGGACTTCCTCAACATCATCGAGGCGCCCGACGAGCTGACCATGGCCCGGATCGCCACCGAGCTCACCTCGCGGGGCACGCTGAAGACGCGCACCATGGCGGCCATCGACGTCGACGACTTCATCGCCTTCATCGGCCAGCAGGGCTGATCTGACCGGCAGGGCTGATCTGGTCGGCGGCACGCCCGGGGCCGGAGCGGCCCGGTGGGGCGGTCAGTACCACCAGGTGTTGCGCCGGCGTTCCTTGCGGACGTCGTCGGGGGCGAAGAAGCCCGGGAGCACCTCGCCGTCGGAGAGCCGGACGAGGCGGTAGCCCTGCTCGCTGAGGCGCAGGACCTCGAAGCCGCCGGTCCAGTGCTGATCGAAGCTGGAGCGGACCTCGACCGGGGTGCCGGGCTCGAGCCGGCCGACGCCGCCGGTGGACGCGGGGCGGTCGACCTTGAAGTCGGCGAGGGTGGGACGGGCGTGGCCCTCGGTGGCGGTGCTGTCGGTGACGGTGGGTGGCACGGGAACCTCCCCTGGGACCGGTGCGGACGATCCGGCCGGCGAGGACGGCGACGGGGCCGCCGGCCATGCCGGCTCGTGTCCGAGTGTGCCACTCCATCGGGTCTCAGGGGAAGGCACCCCGCGGTGTTTTTCCGGTTCTTCTTGCACGGTTCACACGGCTGTCGTCTTTGCGGCGCGCCGGCGCCGCGGAGGGAGAAGAGGAGCCGCCCGGTTCGCCCCGGCCGGACAGCCTACGGGGTGCGGGGCGCCGGGGAGGCATCCGGCGCCGGGGGGATCGGCGCCGGGGGGACGTCCGGCGTCGGGGGGATCGGCGCCGGGGAGGCATCCGGCGCCAGGGGGACGATCGTCAGCTCGTGGGCGATGGCGATGTGGCTGCGCAGGCTGTTGGCGACGAAGCACTCCTCGTGGGCGAGGCCGACGAGGCGGTCGATACGGACGGGCAGGCTGGGTCGACCGTCGTCGACCACGGTGATGCGGGGCCGCAGGTCGATGCGGGTGATGCGGACGGGCGGGTCGTCCTCGGGCATCTCGGCCGTCGGGTCGTCGTCGTAGGCGACCACGTCGATCCGGCCGCGGGCGGCGAGGGCGAGGAAGGAGAGCAGCTGGCAGGAGGCGGCGGCGATGACGAGGAGCTGCTCGGGGTTGAGCAGGGCCGGGTCGCCGCGGAAGGCCGGGTCGCTGCTGAGGCGGAGGCCGGCACGGGCCGGGGGAGCGGTGGCGTCATGGGCCCGGGTGTAGGCCTCGTACCCGGCGCCGGTGCTCCCGCGCCAGTGCAGCGCGCCGGCGTAGGTGTGGACGGCGGGGTGGTGGTCGGTCATCGCCCTCCTCTCGGACCCCGCATCTTCGCCGTTGCCGGGGTCGGGGCGCCCGCGAGTTCTACAGTGGCCCGGCTCGGGGGTACGGACCGTACCGCCGGGTGAAGCTTCAAGGGGGAGCCCACGTGCCTGCTGCCGATGTCAACGTCGCCCGCCCGACGCGCCGTGCCCGAGCCAGGTACCGGGCCGTGGTGCCCTGCCTCGTCGTGGTGGTCGGCGCCCTCGTCGGGGCGTGCAAGAGCCCGGCGGGCGAGTCCTCCTCGCCGGGGAACACCACCGCGGCCAAGGCCGGGACGGCCGACATCACCATCGCCGCGGCGGGTCAGCCCAAGCGGGGCGGGCACCTGGTCTACGGGGTGGAGGCCGAGACCGATTCGCTGAACCCCACCAAGGCGCGGTGGGCCATCGCCGGCCTCATGTACGCCAACACGGTGTTCGACCCCCTCGCTGCCTACGACAAGGACGGGGTGCCCCAGCCCTACCTGGCCAAGGAGTTCAAGCACTCGCCCGACTACAAGACGTGGACGATCACCTTCCGGGAAGGGATCACCTTCCACAACGGCACCAAGCTCGATGCCGACGCCGGCATCACCTTCATCAACAAGCTGAAGGAGTCGCCGCTGACCGGCCCGGCCGCCCGCCCGATCGCCAAGATCACCAAGATCTCGGAGCTGTCGGCCGACCTGCAGATGGACGTGCCGTGGGTGGCCTTCCCCCACATCATGACCGGCCAGGGCGGGCTCATCCCCGCCCCCGAGCAGCTCAACGACCCCGGTGAGGCCGGGTCGTCGAAACCGATCGGCACCGGCCCGTTCAAGTTCAAGGAGTGGGTGCGTGACAACCACTTCACGGTGGATCGCAACCCGACCTACTGGCGCAAGGACGCCAGCGGCCAGCCGCTTCCCTACCTCGACTCGGTGGAGTTCCGCCCGATCACCGACACCAAGTCGCGGGCCGATTCGCTGGTCTCGGGCAACGTCACGATCATCCACGACGACCACGCCCAGACCGTCCAGACGCTCGAGGAGCAGGCGCGGGACGGGAAGCTGCAGTTCATCAAGGGCGGCGGTGAGGACGAGGAGTCCTTCGTGATGTTCAACACGAAGGCCGCGCCGCTCGACGACGTCCGGGTGCGCCAGGCGTTGGCCTACGCCACCAACATCGAGGATTACATGAACGTCACCCAGGAGGACGCCTCCCTGGCCGCCGATTCGCCCTTCAGCAAGGACGGCCAGTGGTACGTCGATCCGGGGTTCCCCAAGTACGACCTGGCCAAGGCCAAGCAGCTGATCGACGCCTACAAGGCCGAACGCGGCGTGCAGGAGGTGGCGTTCACGCTGGCCACCACCCCGAGCCCCGAGAACCAGGCCTCGGTGCAGGAGCTGAAGCGCCAGTGGGAGCAGGCCGGGGTGAAGGTCACGATCACCACCAACGAGCAGGTGCAGTTCATTCTCGGGGCGGTCACCGGCCGGTTCCAGGCCAACCTGTGGCGGCAGTTCTCGGCCCTCGATCCCGACGGCGACTTCCACTTCTGGATCGGCCGCAACGCCCGCGACGACAACGAGTTCCGGCTCAACTTCGCCAACAACGTCGACGCCGAGACCGACAAGGCCCTCGACGACGGCCGTTCCAACCCGGACCCGGCCGCCCGCAAGGCGGCGTACGCCACGCTGGCCAAGCGGTTCGCCGAGCGGGTGCCCTACCTGTGGCTGCAGCACGTCCGCTGGTCGATCGCCGCCCAGAACCGGGTGCGAGGCATCCTCAACGGGCCGCTGCCCGACGGCCAGGAGTCGCTCCCGGTGCAGGCCGGCGTCCACCGCCTCACCCAGACGTGGCTGGACAGCTGAGGCCCGACGACGTTCGCCTGACCGAGTGGGCCGGCCCGGGCGGGGCGTCGGCCCACTGGCCGCCCCGCCGGGTCGAGGACCTCGTGGCCGGGCTGGGTGGGGCGCCGGGCGGTGACCTGCTCGTCGGGCTCGTGCCGTCCGACGACGCGGCCGTGGCCCGGCTCACGCCGGACCTCGCCCTGGTGTCGAGCGTCGACGCCTTCCCGCCGATGGTGGACGGCCCGGCCGACTTCGGGGCCATCGTCGCCGCCCACGCCTGCGGCAACGTGCTGGCCATGGGGGCCGAGGTCCGCATGGCCGTCGCGCTGCTGGCCCTGCCCGAGGAGCTGCCCCAGGAGGTGGCGGCGGCGATCGTGGCCGCAGCGGCGGAGGTGGTGGCCGAAGCTGGCGGGGTGCTGGCCGGGGGCCACACCGTGCGGTCGGGGGAGCCGCTCTTCGGCTGTGCGGTGCAGGGCACCGTGCACCCGGACGCGATCCGCACCAAGGCTGGGGCCCGGCCGGGCGACCTGCTGGTGATCTCCAAGCGGATCGGGACCGGGTTGGTGCTGGCCGGCGGCAGCGACGACGAATGCCGGCGGGTGGTGACGGCGATGCGGGTACCCAGCGTCGCCGCGGCCCGGGTCGTGGCCGGGTGGGGCGACCGCCTGCACGCGCTGACCGACGTGGGCACCGCCGGCCTCGCCGGCGCGGCGTGGGAGCTGGCCCGTCGGTCCGGCGCCGCCGTCCACCTCGACCTGTCGGCCGTCCCCTATTACCGGGGCGCGCTCGCCGTCGCCGCCGCGGGTGGGCGGGCCGTGGGGGAGGACACCAACCGCGCCTACGTCGAGGCCCACCTCACGTCGTCGGCGCCGGCCGACCGGGAGGCCGCCGCCTTCGACCCCCAGACCTCGGGCGGGTTGCTCGCCGCCGTCGACCCGGCGTTGGCCGGCACCGCGGTGGACGCCGGCTTCGTGGTGGTCGGTTCGGTGGGCGACGAGCTCCCCGCCGTGGTCCTGCGCTAGGGAGCCCGACCGGCCCGGGTAGGGTCGGGCCATGGCAGGGCGCAACGGTCGACGACTCCGGCCGGCGGTGGCCCGGTCGGCGCCCACCCGCCAGTTCGAGCGGGAGCTGTGGGAGGCGGGCCACGAGGTGCTGGTCGGCATCGACGAGGTGGGGCGGGGCTCGTGGGCCGGGCCGCTCATGGTGGGCGCGGCGGTGATCCCCCGGGACCGGCGCATCGTCGGGGTGCGCGACTCGAAGGCCCTGACCGAACCGGAGCGGGAGGCGCTGTTCCCGAAGGTGGCGGCCTGGTGCGTGACATGGGCCGTCGGGGCGGCCTCCGAAGTCGAGTGCGACGAGCTGGGAATGGCCGACGCCCAACGCCTGGCCGCGGCCCGGGCTATCGACGGGCTCGGGGTGGTGCCCGACCAGGTGCTGATCGACGGCCCGTGGGACTTCGTGGGCACCGGCAACACGGTGCGGATCGTCAAGGGCGACGCCCGGTGCCTGTCGATCGCGGCGGCGTCGGTGCTGGCCAAGGTCACCCGGGACCGCTACATGCGAGCCGAGGCCGAGCACTTCCCGGCCTTCGCCTTCGAACAGAACAAGGGGTATCCCTGCCCGCGGCACCGCACCGCGCTCAATGGCTACGGGCCCACCTCGATCCACCGCCGGTCCTGGGTGTTCATGGAGCACATGATCTGGACCGGCTACCCCCGGGCGGTCCCGGCCAACCGGGCCACCGACCAGCTCGCCTTGTTCTGATTCCCGTGGGTGCGAAATGTTCGCGTTCGCGAACAATTCGCACCCACGGGGACGATGCGTGATCTCGCGGCACCACGCGCGGCGATGCGCACCACCTACGCGGCCCTGCCAACGGCGCCCGGGTGAGGTGGCATCATTGCGCCGGTGGGAGGCGAGTCCGTTCGGAAGACGTGGCGACCGCGGGGCGCCTCGGTCGGCGGCCTCGTCGCGGTGTCGTTCCTCATCCTGTGTGTCGCCGCTTCAGTGGCCCCCCGTGCAGCGAGCGGCGGGGCCACCTTGCTCGTCGCCATACTGACCCTCGAGCAACCGTTGGTGATCGACTGGTAGTCGCGGATAGGTGGCGTGTCGCGTGGCATGTTCAACGGCGCATCGCAGGTGGCTGCACCTTGACTTTGAGGTTCGCCGATCGAAGGGCCTGTTCGAGCTGCGGTGACGAGGCGCTCAGGTAGACGTTGGCCTGAAGGCAGGTCGCCGCCGCGAGGGCCTCGATGCTCAGGATGTTGAGCTGGTGGTGTTGGCGGAGCTGAGCGATGACCGGACCGAGGTCGCGGAGGCTGACGAGCCCGATGTCGGCGGGTAGCTCGAGCACGGCGGCGAGTGCGCGCTCGCGCATCTCGTCGGGAAGCTCGATGAATGGTCGTGACAGCACGCCGGTTCGCTCTTGAGCGCCCAGGACGGCCTGGCAGAGCCTGACGTACCAATAGCCCGTCGTGTACACCTCCTTCGATGCCAGGACCCTCGGCGGCTGACCTCGCAGCACAGCCCCGAGAAGTTGGTCATCGATCAGGGCGACGGTCACTCGTTAGCCAGTTCGACGTCTCCGAAGCCCTGGCGTGCCAGCTCCCAGTCCTCGCCAGTCACCGCGTCGAGCAGGTCGCGACGCAGCTTGGCCGTTCCCCCCGGGACGATGATCATCGCGTCACCAAGGTCGAGGTAGCCGACATCGCCCCCCTCGTCGAGGCCCCAGCGATGGCGGGCCGACGACGGAAGGCTCATCTGCCCACGAGCTGAAACTCGCAAGTCACCTGTTGCGCTCATGTAGAGAGCATACAAGGCGTACGGTTCGACCGCCTTGTAACGGGTGTCCCCCATCACCGCCTCGATCACCCGTAGAACGCGCGCAGTCGGGCCGATCGACCCGGCCGGCTGGAACGGGAGCCGGGTGGGTTGCGGCCCGCCGGGCACCGTGGCCCTCGCCGGCGCCGGGTGACCGCCGCCAGTGGCCGGCCGAGCGTCGACACCGCTCCCGACACGGGTCCTAGGGTGGCGCCATGCCAACCGCGGATCACACCCTCGACACTCCTGACGGCCCGATGCGGTGCTACGAGGCCCGACCGGAGGGCGAAGCGCAGGGCGCGGTGATCGTGATCCAGGAGGCGTTCGGGGTCAACGATCACATCGAGGACGTGACCCGGCGTTTCGCCGCCGCCGGCTACCACGCCGTCGCTCCGGCGCTGTTCCACCGGACCGGCGGCGGCACGGCGCCCTACGACGACTTCAGCCAGGTCCTCCCCTTGTTCGAGGGCCTCGACGACGAGGGGTTGCTGGTCGACATCGACGCGGCCATCGGGCTCCTCCACACCGCAGGCTGGAGCGACGCGTCGATCGGCATCGTCGGGTTCTGCTTCGGGGGAAGGGCCACGTTCCTCGCCGCGCTGCGCCGCCCCCTCGGTGCCGCCGTCGGCTTCTACGGCGGTGGGATCGTCACCCAGCGCTTCCCCCAGTTCCCGGCCCTGGCGGGGGAGGCCGCCGCGCTCCAGGTCCCGTGGCTCGGCCTGTTCGGCGATCTCGACGGTTCGATCCCGGTGGACGACGTCGAGGCGCTCCGGGTGGCCCTGGCTGCCGCGCCGGTGCCGACCGAGGTGGTCCGCTACGCCGAGGCGGACCACGGCTTCCACCGCGACCAGCGTCCCAGCTACCACGCCGCATCGGCCGCCGATGCGTGGGCGCGCACCTTGGCGTGGTTCGCGACCCATCTCGCCGGGCCGGCCTAGGCGGGAGCGTTCAGGAGGCGCCGGGGGCGGGGCGGGCGCCGGGCCCGGCCGGTGCGGCGACCACGGTGTCGGCCAGCAGGTTGAGGAGGTCGGCCGTGCCCTGGTGGTGGGCCTGGAGCAGGTCGAGCCAGGCCTGCTTCGCGAGCACGGGCACGTTGGCGCTGCGTAGGTCGACGGCGGCCTCGGCGTCGCCGGTGAAGAAGTAGACGGGCACGCCGGGCGCGCCCTTCTGGAACGCCTTCACGGTGGCCATGCCACGCGAATCGGGGAGGTTGAGGTCGACGAGCGCAGCGTCGAAGCCGAGCTTGGTGCTGGCCAACCCTTCGTGGAGGGTCTCGGCGTGGAAGATCTGCATGATGTCGTCGAGGGCGGGGGCGAGGATGGCCTTGAGCAACTTGGCGTCGGCCGGGTCGTCCTCCACCACGAGCACCTGGAGCGGGTGGTCCTTGGCCAGCCGACGCTTGGCCGACTCGAGCTCGTCGGTGCCCTGCGCCGCGGCGGCGGCCACGGCGTCGAGCGCCCGCTTGGTGATGGTCCACGAGCGGTCGCAACTGCCGCACCGGTGCACGGTGACCGTGGTGGACTCGTTGCCGACCATCACGATGCTGAGCGCGCCGCACTGCGGGCACATGCACCGCTCGCCGAGCCGCAACGCGTAGCCCGGGGGGTACTGCGCGAGCGCGCTCTTGAGGACGGCGATCTCGTCGTCGAGCGTGGTGGCCTTGTCGCTGTTCTTGCGTTTGAAGATCGCCATTGACGGAGGCGGGCCGGTCGCCGCCGCGGCAGCCGCCCGAAGGTGCAGGACCACCCTATCCCGCCGGTCCCGTCGGGGCGTGGGCACCGCCGTCGTAGGCTGGCGCCATGGCGACCCTTCCCCGGCCCTTGGTCGGCGACGGCAGCCCGGTGCCCTGCCTGGACGGCACCGAGCGGCCCTACCTCAGCTTCGACGCCGCCGCGTCCACCGGTGCCCTGCCGGCCGTGGCCGACCGGGTGCAGTCGTTCCTCCCGATGTACTCGAGCGTGCACCGGGGCGCCGGCTACAAGTCCCAGTTGGCCACCGACGCCTTCGAGGAGGCGAGGGCGTCGGCGCTGCGCTTCGCCGGGCGGACCGGGGGCGACGACGTCGCCATCGTCTGCCGCAACACCACCGAGGCCATCAACCACCTGGCCTATCGGCTGCGCCTCGATCGCGACGACGTGGTCGTCACCACGGTGGTCGAGCACCACGCCAACCTCCTGCCCTGGACCCGCCTGCCGGTGCAGCGCCGCTTCGTCGACTGCGATCTGACGGGCCGGTTCGGGGTGGACGACGTCGTCGCCGCCCTCGAGCACGGGGTGCGGCCTGCCCTCCTCGCCATCACGGGGGCCACCAACGTCACCGGCTGGCTCCCGCCCATCGACGCCATCATCGAGGCGGCCCACGAACGGGGCGTCCCGGTCGCCGTCGATGCCGCCCAGCTCGCCCCCCATCGACCCCTGCCGGCCGGGGCCGACTTCGTGTCGTGGAGCGGCCACAAGATGTACGCACCGTTCGGCGCCGGCATCCTGGTGGGTCCGCGGTCGGCCTTCGCCGACGGCGACCCGTTCCTGGCCGGGGGTGGGGCCGTCGACCTCGTCGACCTCGACGAGGTGGTGTGGACCGATCCGCCCGAGCGGGAGGAGGCCGGGTCGCCCAACGTGATCGGGGCCGTGGCCCTCGGCGCCGCGGTCGAGGAGCTCGAAGCCATCGGCTGGGACGAGCTCGTGGCCCACGACATCGAGCTGGCCGGCGCGCTGCGCCGCGGCATCGCCGCCATCGACGGGGTGGCGCTCCTCGGCCCCCCGCTGGAGGAGACCACCCTGCCCGTCGCCACCTTCGTGGTGGAGGGGATGCCGCACGCGCTGGTGGCGGCCCGCCTGAGCGCCGAGCACGGCATCGGGGTCCGCCACGGCTGCTTCTGCGCCCACCCGTACCTGATCCGTCTGCTCGGGCTCCCCCAGGCCGAGATCGAACGGTACCGGGACGACCTGCGCAACCGCGACAAGCGGCGGGTGCCCGGCGCCGTCCGCGCCAGCGGCGGGATCTTCACCTCGCTGGCCGACGTCGACCGTCTCGTCGCCGCCGTGACGGAGATCGTGCACGGCGGGGCCGCCCCCGTGGAGTACGAGCAGGATCCGGCCACCGGCGATTACTGGCCCGCAGGGGACACCGCGCCGTGGTCGGCCGGCGACCGGTCGCTGGGGGCGTCGTGCGCCCGGGGCTGATCGGGGCCGCCGCCGTGACGCTGGCCGTCGCCGCCGGTTGCCGGAACGACCCGGCTTCGTCCTCGGCCGTGTTGGCCAGCCCCGCAGGATCGACGGCCTCCTCGGCCCCTGCCGTCACCGGCGCCAGCGGCGGATCGTCGTCCTCGTCGTCCCCGAGGTCCCCGGCCTCGTCCACGTCCTCGTCCTCGGCGTCGATGCCGGCGTCGACCGCTCCGGTCGGGCTGCGCCCGCTCGCGGACGGTCCGATCACGGTGGTGGCCCTCGGCGACAGCCTCACCGAAGGGGCGGGCGACGACGACGCCCACGGCTATCCCGAACGCTTGGCGTCTTGGCTCGAGACCCATGGGCGGGCCGGCTCGAACGTGGTGAACCTCGGGCAGTCGGGGTGGGACTCCCAGCAGCTCATCGACGGGCAGGACGGCCAGCCGAGCCAGCTGTCCCAGGCCGTGCCGGCGATCGAGGAGGCGGTGCGGGCCGGTCGCCCGGTGGTGGCGATCGTGCTCGTGGGTAGCAACGACCTCTGGTACCTGTACGCCAACGACGCGCCGACCACGCCGGAGGAGGAGCGGGAGAACCTCGCCACCTACCGGCGCAACCTGACCACGATCGCCGACCGGCTCACCGGTGTCGGCGCCCACCTCGTGCTCGGCATCAACGACGACCAGTCCAAGCGCCCGGTGGCCCGTGACGCCAAGCTGCGGACCGAGACGTTCTCGTCCATCTCCGACGACGAGGTGGCGATGATGTCGGTCCAGGCCGGCCGCTACGCCACGGTCGTGCGCGACGTCGCCGCCGCCCACGGCGCGCCGGTCGCCGACTTCCTCGACGCGTCGTTCTTCCGCGATCCGGCCACCCTCGCCGACGACGGCAACCACCCCAACAAGGTCGGGTACGACCGCATGACCGAGGTGTGGCTGGCGGCGCTGCGGCCCCTCCTCGGCTCCTAGCCCCCCTGGTCCGCTCCGGGCTCGGCCGCGACGGCGGGCAGCCCGTGCACCCGGCGGACGGTGGTCAGCTGCATGGCGGCGAGGACACCGGCGACGGCGGCGAGCAGGACACTGCCGGGGATGTGCGGCCCCGCCAGGCCGGCCAGGAGGACGACGGCCAGCACGGCGGCCGGGCGTTCGGGAGCCAGCCCTCGGGCGACGGCGGCGTGCAGCGCCATGAACCCGCCGATGAAGACGGCGATCGACCCGGCCAGGACCGTGCGGGCGCCCGCTTCCAGAGGCTCGGTCGGGTGCTCCATGAGGTGGCGCACGACCAGGGCGTAGAGGACCACGCCGAGCACGATCGGGAAGTGCCCGAAGGTGAACACGTCGCGCGCCCGCCGGCCGCGCTCGGCCCCCGTGGCCGCCCGCAGGACCCGTTCGCCGACGGCCGGGATGAACGCGAAGTACGTCCACCAGAACACGCAGGCCACGGCCACGGCGGCCACCAGCCCGCCACCGAGGCCGGTATCGAGGTCGCGGCCGGTGGCGGTGGCACCGGTGGTGACGAGCACCTCGCCGAGGGCGATGATGACGAAGAGGGCATGGCGCTCGGAGAAGTGCGACGGGTCGACCCGCCACTCGCTCTGGCCGTTGCTGCGGCCGGCGAGCAGGGCCGAGCCGATCGACAGGATGGTGAACAGCGCCCACGTCCCGGTGCGCAGCGGGGGGTCGAGGGCGGCGCCGACCACGAGGAGGCACGGGGCCAGCGCCGCGCCGGGGGCGTAGTTGCGAAAGGCGCGGCGGGTGGCAGGGTCGCCCCACGTGGACACCCCCTGGATCCCGAGCGTCCACAGCGCCACGGCCAGGTAGGCGAGGGCGAAGCGCATCCCGTCGGGGCCGTCGGCCACCGGCAGGCTCACGGCCATCAGGAGCGCGGCGGGGACGGCGGACAGGACCAGCGGTCGAGCCCACGACCGTTGATCGAGATCGATGGACGTGCCGAGCCAGGCGAACTGCGACCACGACCACCACACGATCCAGGCGAGCAGGAGCCCGCGGGCCACGCCGGCCGGCGAGAGGTCACGCTCGATCGCCGCCGCCACCTGGGTGACGGCGAACACGAAGACCAGGTCGACGAACAGCTCGAGGTTGGTGGCCCGCCGCTCGCGGCCGGTGCCCGGGTCGGTTTCGGTCACGGCGCCGCACGCTACCGGGTGGCCGGCCGGGTGCGACGGGGTCGGGACGCGAGGCCGGGCCGATCGCGCGCTGGCGGGCGGTCCGGCGCCTCGGTACCGTCGGCCGGGCATGGCCACGCGGGTGTTCGAGGGACGGCGGGGCCGGGTCGTGGTCACCACCCGGGCCCGGCCCGGGGCCCTGACCGTGCGGATCGCCGGTCACTCGGACCGGCACGGCACCGTCCACGACCAGACCTATCGGCTGGTGGGCACCGGCCCGGCGGACGGTGCCGCCGGTGACCGGGACGGCCCGGCGCCGGGCCTCCACCTCGTGGTGCCGCCGCGCGGCCGGCTCATCGACCTGCGGGGCCATCCCGGCGCGCTGGAGGTGGCGGCCGAGGATGCCGTGCAGGTGCTGGAGCCGGCCCGCCGCGCCGCTGCCCTGGCCGACGTTGGCCGGGCGGTGCTGGCCGAGGTCACGGCCGCGGCCGGCCGGTGCGGGATCGCCCTACCGGAGCACCCCGCCGCGGTGGGCGTGGCCGGCGTCGTCGGCGCCGCCGGGCTGCCCATGCTTCGGGCCGCCCTCGACGCCGGGGCCGGCCCGCTGGCGACGGTGCCCCGTTGGGCCGTGGAGCCACTGGCGGCGCCCACCGCGCGCGCCGCGATGCTGCAGGCGGCCGGGCGGGCCGGCACCAGCCGCCGCTCCATCGCCGCCCTCGCCGCCGCCCTCGTCCCGGGCGTGGCTGGCGACGGCGAGCCGGAACCCGTCGTCGAGGCGTGGCAGGGGACCGACCGGCGCGGCGCAGTGGCGCTGTTCCCCCTGGCGCTCGTCCTCATGGCCCGGGACGTGCTCGACCCCGACCGCCTGGCCCGGGTGTTGGCGCCGGGCCTCGCCGCGTCACCGCCCGGCAGCTGGCCCACGGTCGACGAGGTCGAGCTGGCCCGACGCTGGCTGCCGCGGTGGGGGGCGGCCCGGGCCACCACGGTGCTACGCGACGCGGCCACGCGGCCCGACGGGCCGATCCTCCTGGCCGACACGGTGCTGCTCCACCGGGCGGTGGTGCTGGCCGGCGTGGTGCCGACCGACATCGGACGCCTGGCCTCGCGCCTCGGCCCCCTCCACGACCAGTTGCTGGCCCATCTCCCGGCCGACCCGGTGACGCCGGCCGACGGGCCCGCCGCCCTCCGTGGTACGACGCTGCACGACCGGCCGCGCCCGGCCCACCACGCCCCGGCTCGCCGTGCCCCGGCCGGCCGCGGCCCAGAGCGGCCGCCCCTCCTGCCGCCACCGGCCCGGGTGGCGGCGCCGTTGCCCCCCGCCCCCGAGGAGCCCGACATCGCCCTCGACGGCGCCACGCCGTTGCGCTTCCCGGCCGAGATCCTTCGGCTGCACGGCCGGACCGTCGGATCACTGCGGATCGTGGTGCCCCGCACGGCCTTCGACCTGCGCCACTGGGGGCGGTCGCTCGGCAACTGCATCGGGCTCTACGCCGGACGCGCCGCCGCCGGGGCCACCTGGCTGCTCGGGGTGGAGCGGGAGGGTCGGCTCCACTACGCCGTGGAGATCCACCCGGACCGGTGGGTGCGCCAGTTCGTGGGGCCACGCAATGCGCCACCGGACGTGGCGGAGGGGGCGGCGGTGCTCGACATCCTCGTCGACGAGGGCGTGATCCCTCGCCGGGCCGCGGTGCTGCCCCAGCGGTAGGGCCGGTCCCGGGAAGGCGGCCCGGGGGTCAGTGGGAGGCGAGCCAGCGGTCGCCGCAGGCGAACTCGTCGCGCATCTGCTGCTCGATGTTGCCCTTGGCGAAGTTGGAGATCTTGCCGCCGATGAGGGGCACGTTGACCTTCACGTCGGTGGTGACGGTGTACTTGGTCTTGCCGTCGGCCGTGGGCTCGATGCGGGTGGTGCCGTGGACATCGATCGGTGCGCCCTTGGCGTCGGCGGTGAACGTGCCGCCGTAAGTGCCGTCGCCGTTGTCCTTCCAGATATCGGTGGAGACGACGGTGTTGGTGGGCTTCAGCACCTTCTTGGCGAACGACGGCAGGTCGACGGTGACCTCCCGGGCGATCACCAGCCGCAACCCGGCGTCGTCGACCTCACAGGTGCGGACGTCGATGTTGCGGTGTCCCATCGACTCGAACTTGGCGATGTGGGAGGCCTGGTCGGTGAACATGGCCCACACCTTCTCGATGGGGGCGTCGAACACGTGGGTCTCGGAGAACTCCATGGGCGGCAGCGTACCCGTCCTCGGCGGGGCGGGCCGCGGCCCCGGGGATCAGCGGGGTGGGGGGCGAAGGTGTCGGCCGGCACCCACGAGCGCGCCGCCAGCGAGGAGCAGGCCGGCGGCCAGGAGGAGGGTGCCGCGAATCTGGGCGCCGGTGCGGGGCAGCAGGCCGGTGGTCGGACCTCCCGGAGCGGCCGGCGGGGGAGGGCTGGGGGCAGGAGGGCTGGTGGCCGGCGGGGGTGAGGTGGTGGGTGGGCTGGTGCTGGGAGGGGCGGTGGTGGACGGCGTGGTGGTGGGTGGGGCGGTGGTGGATGGGGCCGACTGCGGGGGCAGCGTGGGCGGCACGGTGCCGGGAGGACGAGCGGTCGTGGTCGTGGTGGTGGGGGGACGGGTGGTCGTGGTGGTGGGGGGACGGGTCGTCGTCGTAGGGGCGCGCGTCGTCGTGGTGGGGGGTGCGGTGGTCGTGGTGGAGGGGAGGCGCGTCGTGGTGGTGGTGGTGGCGAGGCGCGTGGTCGTGGTGGTGAGCGGTCGGGTGGTGGGTGGTGTGGTGGTGGGTGGTGTGGTGGTGGCCGGCGGCGCGAGGGCGAGGTGGGCGGCCACGCGGGTGAGCGCGGGCTGGGCGATCCGCTGGGCCCGGGCGCCGGTGGGCGCCAAGACGTGCAGCGTGGGATCGGCGGCGGTGGCGGTGGCGTCGAAGCTCAGGGCGACGGCCCCGGCGGTGTAGCCCACGGCGGCGGTGCCGTCGGTGCCCGTCCGGGCGAGGGTGGCGGCCAAGGTGGCCCCGGTGGCGCTCACCTCGATCACGGCGTCGGGGATGGGGATGCCGCCGGCATCGGTGAGGCGGAGTCGGAGGGTGCCCCCGGAGGGGGCCGGCGCCACCTCGAGATGGAGGACGAGGGGCGCCCGGAGGGCGCGGTGGGCGAGCGCGTCGGCCTTCGTCCTCCTGGCCCGGGCCAGGACCGCGGCCTCGTCACCCCCGAACCCGCCCAGGTTGGCCACGGTCAGCCGGTCGACGTCGAGCCGACCGAACGGGTACGTGGCGCCCATGAGGTCGTGCAGCACGAGCATCGTGGCCGCCGCCCCAATGCGGTCGGCGAAGAGGTTCGACGTGACCGCCCAGGCCATGGCCGCCTTGGTGGCCGGGGCGGCGTCGGCGATGTCGACCGGGCGGTAGCCGAAGGCGGCGTCGGGGGCGGCGATCCCGTGATCGATGCACCAGCCCCAGCCGAGCCCTCCGAGCCCGTAGCTCCCGTACCAGCTCGTCCACCCGAGGACGGTGGCGGAGTAGCCCGATCCGTGGACGACCTGGGCGAGAGCCGGCTCGGCCGCACCCCCACCGGCGCCAGCGGCCGCCCCGGTGAGCCCGAGGAACACGACGGCGGCGAGCAGGCGGGCCGCCCGCCGGAGCGGGCGTCCAGTCAGGTTGATCGAAAACCATCGAAGAGGCATGACATGACCCTGGCAGCGCCCGGGGTCCGTGTCAAGTCATGATGTTTCAATTTGTTTCATGGCAGGACGCGCATCTCGGCGCTGCCCGGGTGGTGGACGGGGGTCAGGCGGGATCGCGCGGGCGCACCGAGTACACGAGCGATCCGCGGGCGACCGGGGTCCCGTCGTCGGCGCAGACCGCGGCTTCACAGAACGCCACCCGGCGGCCCCGCCGCGTGACCCAACCCTCGGCCACGGCGTCCTGGCCCCGGACGGCACCGAGGAAGCGCACCTCCATCGACAGGGTGAGCAGGCCCGGCATCGCGTCGTGGGCGGCGCCGATGGCCGGCACGACCACCGTGTCGATCAGGGTGGCCAGGGCGCCCCCGTGCACAACCCCCTCGGGCTGGTCGAGCTCGGGCCGGTAGGGCAGCCGCATGCGGCAGTAGCCGACGCGGATCTCCTCGACCGCGAGGCCCATGAAGGACGGGAAGGTGGGTCGGTCCCAGGTGCCGAAGCGGGCCCACATCGCCGCCCGGTCGGCCGGGAGCGCCGGGAACTGCCGCGGGTCGGGGCGGAGGAAGGCGTCGGTGGGTTCGGCAGGCATGCTTTGCTCCTATGTCAAGCGGCCTCGGCGAGCGGGGTCGCTGAGGCTGCGGGTTGGGTGTCTGCGAGCAGGGAGCGGTAGACGACGTCGGAGAGGCGTCGCTTGAGGGCTCGCAGCGCTTCGGTCTTGGTGTTGCCGTTGGCGATGCGTCGTTCGAGGTAGGCGTGGGCGTCGTCGTGGCAGCGCATCTGGGTGATG
>JAKOVR010000207.1 GCA_029782025.1 Actinomycetes bacterium
GCGTTCGCTAACAATGCGCACCCACAGGAGACGGGCACCCACGGGAGACGGGTCGGTCAGGTGACGGGGACGATGGGGCGGCCGTCGGCGTCGAGCTGGTGGAGGTACTCGGCGATGCCGTAGCCGGTGGCCAGCTCGGCCGGGGCGGCGCCGCCGGGCTCGCTCGGCCCGTCGAGCAGGGTCCACCGCGTGAGGCCCTCGTTGACGATCGTGACCTTGCCGCCCTGGGAGCGGGGGAGCGGCGCCACCCGCAGCACGTCGCCCCGGAGGTTGGTCTCCCGGCCGGCCTTGTCGAGCACGTCGAGGTGCACCACCTTCTGGGTGAAGCCGTCGCCGGCCACCTCGGTGCGGATCCGCCACTCGGTCACGCTGGCGTGGGCGCCGTCACGCCACACCCAGCCCCGGTGCAGGTCCGGGGCGCCGGCCGATCCGATGCGGATGCCGCCGAGGTGGAGCCCTTCGCCGAACGCGTCGCCTCCGATGTTGATCGACCACCACCGCCACATCGTGGGGCCGCCCCACTGGCGGGGCCCCCACGACTTGTCGCGGTTGCCGCGGGCGTCGCCCAGCTCGAAGCGCTCGCCGGCCACCTCCACCCAGCCCGTCCACCGGCCCGCCTGCTCGAGGTGGCCCTTCCCGACCGTGGCGCTCGTGGCCGCAGCCGACGCGTCGCGCTGGGCCACGCCCTGGCCGTCGGCACCGATGGCGGGCGACAGGGCGTCGAACCGGATGTCGGCGGCGATGGCCACCGTGCCCACCTCGCCGCTGCCGTCGAGTCGCTGGAGCAGGGCGTCGCCCGACGCGGTGAGGCGCCAGGCCCGAAGCGGCTCGATCATGTCGTAGGCCACCGGGCCGGCCTCGAGGTGGCGGTCGACCATGGTGGTCTGCTCGCACACCTTCCGCAGGTGGGCGACGTCGCCCGACGGCGTCCACAGCGCGAAGTGGCTGTCGATCGTGCCCTCGTTGGGTCGCACGCCGATGCGGGTGAAGAACCCGGCGTCGCTCACCGGGTCGTAGCAGTTGAAGTAGTACGACTCGCTCCAGGCCGGGTCGTCCTCGACCGGGTGCTGGAGGTCGTGATGGGCGTCGAGCACGGGCATGGCAGCGTCCTCCCTCGGCCGGTGCGGTCCCGGCGGGTGGGCCCACGCTAGCGGGACCCCGCGGCGGGGCCGATCGGTACGCTGCCGCCGATGACCGTCATCGACGACTACCTCGCCGCCCTCCCCGACGCCCAGCGCGAGACGCTCGAGCCCCTGCGGGACACCCTGCGCGAGCTGCTCCCCACCGCCGAGGAGCGCCTGAGCTACGGCATGCCGTGCTTCGCCGTGGAGGGCAAGGCCGTGGCTGGGTTCGACGGGTTCAAGGAGCACTGCTCCTACTTCCCCCACAGCGGGTCGGTGCTGGCCAAGGTGTCGGGGTTGCCGGCCTGGACCGACGCCACCGCGGGCACCCTCCGGTTCCCGCTCGGCAAGAGACTGCCCAAGACGGTGCTGCGCAAGCTGATCCGGGTGCGGCTCGACGAGATCTCGGCCGTGCGCAACGGCAAGCGGTTCGAGTTCTTCGACGACGGCACGGTGAAGGCGGCCGGGTCGATGAAGGACGGCGAGCTCCACGGGGCCTGGCGGTGGTACCGGCGCGACGGCACGCTCATGCGCACCGGGTCGTTCCGTCGCGGGGAGCAGGTCGGTGACTGGCAGACCTTCGACCGGGACGGCCACCCGGTCGGCTGAGGACGGGTGGCGGCTGCGGCGGCTGCGGCGGTGGCGCGACCGCGGGTGACGGCGAGGTGGGCGACGGTGGGGCGGGGCCGTCAGCCCAGGGAGGGGAGGACGTCGCCGGCGCCGAGGAGGAACAGCGTCCCGGTGCCGATGCTGAAGGCGGCGATGGCCATACTCAGGGCGGCGTAGGCACCGAAGGAGCGTTCCGGATCGAGCCGGCCCCACGTGAGGGCGGCCGCCACACCGGTGTTGGACACGACGAGCCCGGTCACGAAGGCCACGAGGAAGGCCAGCCCGGCGGCCCGCCCCTCGGCGCCGGCGGCGGTGGTGAGCAGCACGAGCTGGGTGGGGGTCTCGGCCCCGATGCCGTGGAGGGCGCCGATGCCGGCGGCCACGGGGAGGCCCGGGGTGGGGGACAGGGCCGGGTGGCCGTGGTCGACCCCGCGCTCGGGCCCGTGGGCGTCGAGCCCCGGCCGGACGTGGTGCCGCAGCCGCGTGGCCAGCCGGCCGGCGCCGGCGTGCAGCAGCATCCACCTCGACCGCAGGCGGAAGTCGCGACCGTGCCGGATCAGGCCGACCGTCACCCACGCGCCGAGGGCGACCAGGGTGAGGCCGACGATCCGCTCCATGGCGCCGTCGATCGACGCCGGGAGCGAGGCCCCGAGGGCCACGGCCAGGCCGCCGAGCACCAGCACGACGGCGGCGTGGCCGATGGCGTAGGCCGAGGCCAGGACCATGCGGCGACGGCGGGGGGCCGTGCCGCCGGTCAGGTCGCCGAGCGCGGCGAGGTGGTCCCAGTCGACGCCGTGGCGGAGGCCGAGCGCGAGCGCGCCGACGACCATCCCGAAGCCGAGGCCGGTGAACACGGACCGAACGCGTTCGTCGAGGGAGCCGGGTCGCGGTCGGGGCCGATCAGCGCGCCGCGGCCGCCGGCGCGTCCTTGGCGGCCCAGGCTTCGTCGATGGCGTCGAGGATCTGGTCGACGGCGTCGAGCGCGCCCATGTGGCCCTCGGTGGTGCGGATCGACAGCGTGGAGTCGGGGACGAGGCGGGCCTGGTGCTCGCCGTGCTCCACCGGCACGATCGTGTCGGAGTCGCCCTGGAGGAAGTGGATGGGGATGGTGATGTCCCTGAGGTGGAACCCCCACGGCTTGGTGAAGAGCACGACGTCGTGGAGGAAGGCCGTCATGCCGCCGCGGCTGGCGTCGAGGAGATCGTCGATGAACATCTCCTTCATCTCCGGGCGGCTCATCACGGCGCGGTCGCCTTCGGGCAGCAGCTTGATGAAGACGTCGAAGCCGGCGTCGGCGCCCGGCGCGATGCCCCGGATGAGCAGCCGCATCATCGAGCCCATCGGGCGGTGCACCCGTTCGAGGATCCCGTCGAACCGGGCGGCGAGGGAGATCAGCCCGCCGCTCACGCCCTCCTCGCCCCGCACCGGGGCCACCCCGCCGAGGACGCAGCCGGCCACCGCCCGGTCGGGCATGGCGGCGGCGCAGGCCAGCACGTAGGGGCCGCCGCCGGAGAGGCCGACGAGGCCGAAGCGGTCGATGCCGAGGTGGTTCAGGAGCAGCTCGATGTCGGCGGCGTAGCCGAGGAGCGAGTCGTAGAGATGGGAGTCGGACCAGCCGACGCCGGGGCGGTCGACGCCGATGATCCGGAAGCCGCGCTCGACCGCCATCTCCCGGGCGGCCGGCGGGATCTGGCGCTTGCCGCCGGGGGTGCCGTGGAACCAGAGCACGGCCCGCCCGTTGGGGTCGCCGAACTCGGCGAAGCTGAGCCGGCGGCCGTCGGGGAGGCGGACGACACCTTCGTAGCGGGGCGGGGGGATGTCGGTCATGCCCCAAAGGAAAGCCGTCGCGTCCCCCGGTGTCCAGCGCCGCGGGCCTGGCAGACTCGCGCCATGCCCGCGACCGGCCGCAACCGCCGTTCCGCCGAGCCGGCTGTCCCCCGTTCCAGTTCGGAGCACCCGGCCACGTGGAAGTTCGGCTATCCGATCTACCACGCCGAGACCCGGGCCCAGTGGCGGGCGTGGCTCGCCGCCCATCACGACTCCGAACCGGGTGTGTGGCTGTGCTCGTGGCGGCCGCGCACCGGCCGGCCGGCCTGTCCCTACCCGGAGGTGGTGGAGGAGGCGCTGTGCTTCGGGTGGATCGACTCGACGGTCAACCCGTTGGACGACGAGCGGGGCCTCCAGCTGCTCACGCCCCGGAAGGCCAAGAGCACGTGGACGAGGCTGAACCGCCAGCGGGTGGCCGACCTCGAGGCCGCCGGTCTGATGACCGACGCCGGGCGCCGGGCCGCGGCCGTCGCCCAGGCCAACGGGTGGTGGACGATCATGGATCCGGTCGAGGACCTCATCGAGCCCGACGACCTGGCCGCCGCCCTCGACGCCGAGGCGGCGGCCCGGGCCGCCTGGGACGGGTTCCCGCCCGGTGCCCGCAAGCAGATGCTGTGGTGGGTGATCAGCGCGGTGAAGCCCGACACGCGAGCGACCCGCGTCGCCACCATCGTGGCCAAGGCGGCGAAGGGCGAGCGGGCCCAGGGCTGACCTGGGTCCTTGGGTGCGTAAGGGTGCGCTATGCGCGCCCTTACGCACCCAAGGGTTCTGGGGACGCCGCTAGGGTCCGGCCGAACGACGCCACGGCCCGGTGCGGTGGCGGACCCCGGGAGGCGTCCATGTCCGACCTCGTCCACCATCGCTCCGAGGGGGGCGTGGCCACCATCGTCCTCGACGACGGGAAGGCCAACGCCCTGTCCTTCGCCATGTTCGACGCCATCAACGCCGCCCTCGACGCGGCCGAGGACGCCGACGACGTCGTGCTGCTGGCCGGCCGGCCCGGCCGCTTCTCGGGCGGGTTCGACCTGCCGGTGCTCACCGGCCTCACCACCGAGTCGGCCCGCCTGCTGCGCTCCGGCTTCGAGTTGGCCGCCCGCCTGCTCGACCACCCCCGCCCCGTGGTGGCGGCCTGCACCGGCCACGCCTACGCCATGGGGGCGTTCCTGCTGCTGTCGGCCGACCACCGGCTCGGCGTGGCCGGGGCCGAGGGGGCGGGCTATCGCATCACCGCCAACGAGGTGGCGATCGGGCTCACGCTCCCGCACACCGCGGTCGAGATCTGCCGGTACCGCCTCACCCCGGCCGCGTTTCAGCGGGCCACCATCCTCGCCGCCGTCTTCTCGCCCGAGGAGGCGGTCGCCGCCGGGTTCCTCGATGAGCTCGTCCCCGAGGCCGACCTCCTCGACGTCGCCGCAGCTCGGGCGGCGGCCTTCGCCGCCCTCGACGCCGAGGCCCACCGCAACACCAAGCAGCGGGCCCGCCAGGCCCTGTTCGACCTGCTCCACGACACGATCGAGCGCGACGACACCGAGTTCCGGGCCCTGATCGCGGCGGTGGGCGGCGGGTGATCCCGCCGCCCACCAACGGTCGTTCTCCGTCTCGGGCTCGTCGGGCTCAGGCCTCGCAGGTGAGCTCGACGTCCACCACGTCTGACTGGCACGTGTCGACGCCGGCGTCGCCCCGCACCGTGTCGGCGGCGGCGCCGCCGTCGTCGGCGAAGAGGAGGTCGTCGTCGTTGCCGCCGTTGACCGACTCGGCCTGGTTGTCGTCGTCGGTGGCCGCGTCGATGGTGTCCTTGCCGGACCCGCCGAAGAAGGCGTCGTTGCCTTGGCGGCCGATCAGCCAGTCGCTGTCGTCGCCGCCGTAGAGCTGGTCGCCGCCGGCCTCGCCGTCGAGGAGGTCGCCGCCGGCGTCGCCCATGAGCAGGTCGATGCCGTCGCCACCCTGGAGGTTGTCGTTGCCGGTGCCGCCCCGGACGATGTCGTCGCCGCTGCCGGCGTAGGCGGTGTCGTCGCCGGCGCCGAGGCAGACCTTGTCGTGCCCGGCCCCGGCCCGCACCACGTCGTTGCCGCCGAGGGCCACGATGACGTCGTTGCCGGCGGTCCCGAGGATCAGGTCGTTGCCGTTGGTGCCCACGATCGTGGCGGGCAGGCCCTCGCAGTAGTAGACGCCCGGGTCGGCGTAGCCGATCTGGGCGCCGGCGGGGGCGGCCAGCGCCAGGGGAGCGGCGAGGGCGGCGGCGCCGAGGGCGAGGCGGATGGATCGATGGATGGGAAGCACGGGGGACTCCGTTTCTGTGGGCGGGGCGGTGGTCCGCTCGGGGTTCCTGAGCCGACGCCCTGTGCCTGCTTACGTGCCGGACCGGCCTCGCGGCTGCGACGTCGGTCACGCCGGCGGGGACGGGCACGTCGGCCGACCGTCCGCATCGCCCGCTCGCCTGCTCGATCGGCCGCCGAGCCGACCGCCGACAACTCAGGTAGCCTTGACAAGAATTCTTGTCGGTGACAGGATGCCGGGCATGCACCCCGTCGCCGTGATCGACGACCCGGCCGCCGCCGAGTCCTCCCTGCAGCCCATCCGGGCCCGGCTCCTCGCCGCGCTGGCGAAGGGCCCCGGGTCGGCCAGCTCGTTGGCCGCCGCCACCGGGCTGACCCGGCAGAAGGCCAACTACCACCTCCGGGCGTTGGAGGAGCACGGCCTGGTCGAGCTGGTGGAGGAGCGGCGCAAGGGCAACTGCACCGAGCGGGTGCTGCGGGCCACGGCGTCGTCGTTCGTGATCTCGCCGACG
The DNA here is from genome assembly GCA_029782025.1 of Actinomycetes bacterium. GTDB lineage: Bacteria > Actinomycetota > Acidimicrobiia > Acidimicrobiales > Acidimicrobilacustridaceae > JAKOVR01. The sequence goes on from JAKOVR010000207.1 coordinate 6,346, forward strand.
GCGCTGGCCGGCGTGGCGCCCGATCCCGGCCGCCAGCCCGACCAGCGGTCGGCCCGGTGGCTCCTCGCCGTCGCCGGCCGACTGGTCCGCGAGGTCGGCGATCTGATCGCCCGCTCGGCGGAGGCGGGCCAGCCCGTCGCCACGCTCGGGATCGACAGCGAGATCCGGTTCGCCTCGGCGGCCGACCGAGCGGCCTTCGCCGGAGAGCTGGCCGACGCCGTCAACGACCTGGTGGCTCGCTACCACGCCCCCCGCTCGCCCCGCGGGCGCGACCACCGCTTCATCGTGGCCCTGCACCCGACCCCCACCCGCTCCCGCCCGAGCCCCACCGGTTCGGATCCGACCCCCACCGCCGAGGAGGCACCATGACCCGCCCGTTCGAGGTGGCCCGCGACATCGAGCTCCCGGCAACGCCGGCCGACGTGTGGACCGCCATCACCGCCCATCCCGAGGCCTGGCAGTTCCCCACCGGCATGGAGATCCCCGAGGGTGAAGGCCCTCCGGAGGGCGCGCCGGTGGCCACGTGGGATCCGCCCCGCCACCTGGTGATCCGCATGGAGGCGCCCGACGGCACGTTCAACAGCCTCGAGTACCTGATCGAGGCCCGTGACGGCGGCACCGCCCACGTCCACTACGTCCACAGCGGCATCCTGGCCGACGAGTGGGCCGACCAGTACGACGCCATCGGCCCCCACACCGACTTCTACCTCCACACCCTCGGGCAGTACCTCGCCCACTTCAAGGGTCGGCCCGCCACCTACGTCGGGCAGCCCTCGTTCGGGATCAACGGTCCCGAGGCCGCCGGTGCGGCCGACGCCATGGACCGGCTGGCGGCCGCGCTCGGCCTCGGGGCCGGGGCCGCCGCGGGGGATCCGGTGTCGGCGACCCTCAGCGAGGCCGGTGTCATCGAGGGCGTGGTCGACTACCGCACGCCGCAGTTCATCGGCGTGCGCACGGCCGACGGGCTGTACCGCTTCTTCGGCCGCAACCACTTCGGGCACGTCGTGGGCATGAGCGCCCACCTGTTCTCGGATGGGGTCGACGCCGCGGCGAAGGAAGCGGCGCTGTCGGCCTGGCTGGAGGGCGTCTACGCCTGACGGCGCCGGGCGGCCCGGCCGGTAGCGTCAGCTGTTGTCGGCGCGTGGCAACACGGCCACGATGATCCACCCGATGCAGCCGAGGAGCCCCCCGAGCACCGCGCCGAGCGGACCACGACCGCGAGGCTTGCCGATGAGGTAGCCGACAACGGCGCCGATGGCGATACCGATGACGGAGATGGCAAGGTTCACCCACATGGGGTCGACGTAGGCCACGATGCGCATCATGGCGCGACGGTACCGGGCGGGTCGGCGCCGCAGCGAGCGGCGGTCCTGTCGGCGTGGCTCGAGGCGTGGACGCGTGAGCCTGGCCGTCCGCTGGTGCTGACCAGTGACGGGTGAGCGACGCGTCAGCTGTTGTCGGCGCGTGGCAACACGGCCACGATGATCCACCCGAGGCAGCCGAGGATCCCTCCGAGCACCGCGCCGAGGGGACCGCGACCGCGAGGCTTGCCGATGAGGTAGCCGACGACGGCACCGATGGCGATACCGATGACGGAGAAGACGAGTTGCAGCGCCATGCCGCCGTCTTCCTGGGCCAGGATGTGCATCATGGGCCGACGGTACCCGGTCCGCCGGATCGGTGCCGGGGATGCGGCCTAGCCTGGCCGTATGACCACGACCTTCCGGGGGTGGCCGGCGGCTGCCTTCGACTTCTACGCCGAGCTCGAGGCCAACAACGACCGGTCCTGGTGGCAGGCCCACCGGGCCACCTACGACGAGGCCGTGAAGGCTCCGTTCGCCGCCCTCACCGACGCCGTCGAGGCCGAGTTCGGGCCCATGCGTCTGTTTCGCCCCAATCGGGACACCCGGTTCTCGAAGGACAAGGCGCCCTACAAGACCAACGCGGCGGCGATGACCGAGAGCGACGGCGGCGCGGCCTACTACCTGTCCCTCGGGTCCGACGGGCTCATGGTCGGCGTCGGCATGTACCACCTGGCCTCCGACCAGCTGCAGCGCTATCGCGACGCGTTGGCCGACGACCGACGGGGCGGCGCGCTGGCCGACCTCGTGGCCGGGTTGGAGCGGAAGGGCTACGAGGTGATGTCGGCCGAGGCGCTCAAGACGGCGCCGCGGGGCTGGGACAAGGACCATCCCCGCATCGACCTGGCCCGGCGCAAGGGCCTGGCCGTCGGCCGGTCGTTCCCGCGGGCGGCGTGGCAGTCGAGCGCCAAGGCCCTCGACCGCATCGTCGGGGTCTGGCGTGACGCCGCGCCGTTCGCGGCGTGGCTCGACACCAACGTCGGCCCGTCCGAGCTCCCCCCGCCCGAGCCCCGCTGACGGGCCGGCACGGGAAGGGCAGCGATGGAGGCGAACCGCGACCGGGCGGCCGAGCTGGGCCAGCTGGCGGCGCGCGGCGTGCTCCCACCCGGCGACGACCGCCGGCGGGAGCTGGTGGAGTACCTGCTCGACGCCGGCGCCACGGTCGACGAGGTGGTGGCCGCGGCCGACGAGGGCCAGCTGACCTCGCTCCTCGGTGACCGCCTCCTGGCCCACCGCGGGACCGTTACCGTGCCCGAGGCCGCCCACCGGCTCGCCATCGACGCCGACCTGCTCCGCGCCACCCTCCAGGCCGCAGGACTGCCCGTGCCCGAGGGTGACGACCCCGGCCTGGCGGAGGGCGACGTCGACGCCGTGGCCCGGCTCCTCCCGACCCTCGACGTGTTCCCGCAGGAGACGGCGCTGCAGATGCTGCGGGTGATGAGCTCGTCGTTGGAACGGATCGCCGACGCTGTGGTGGCCGCCTACCTCGACGCGGTGGAGCGCGATCTCTACGCCGAGCGCCGCCCACCGGTGGAGCACGCCCGCGTGGTGCAGGAGTCGATCCTGGTGCTCGGGGCGGCGGCGTCCACCCTCGAGCACCTCCTCTCCCGACACGTCCGCATGGCCATCCTCCGCAACCGCCGTGCCCGCGAGGGGCAGATGGAGGCGCTCTACGACACCATCCCGTTGGCGGTGGGCTTCGTCGACCTCGTCGGCTACACGTCGCTGTCGGGCCAGCTCTCCCCCGGGGAGCTGTCGGCGCTCATCGCCCGATTCGAGGAGGCGGCGTTCGCGGCGATGGCCGGTCACGACGGTCGCATCGTCAAGCACATCGGTGACGCCGTGATGTACGTGACCCTCGATGCCGCATCGGCGGTCGAGGTGGCCCTCGACCTGATCGACCGGTTCGAGGGGAGCGGCGTGGCGCCGCGGGCGGGCATCGCCACCGGGCTGCTGCTCACCCGGGCCGGCGACTACTACGGCCGGGAGGTGAACCTGGCCGCCCGCATGGCCGATCTCGCCGTGGGCGGCGAGGTGCTGGTCACGGCCGAGGCGCGGGAGGCCCTGCGTGCGACCGGGTCGGCCAGCGAAGCGGCCCGGTTCGCCATCGAGGGTGCGGGCCGGCGCAACATCAAGGGGTTCGACGAGCCGGTGGCGCTCTGGTCGGTCACCCGGGCCTGATCCGGCCGGCGCTCGATCTCCCCCGTCCCGTGGGTGCGCAATGCACCGGGCACCGTGACATTGCGCACCCACGGGGATCCGGTCGCTGGGGCGGGCCCGGCCGGGGCCGGTGCCGCTCGGCCGGGGCCGGTACGGTGCGGGCACCGATCGGTGCCACCGGGGTGCCGACGGGGTGCCGGCCGCCGGGTCCCCGCCCGACAGCACGACGCCCGAGCCGAGGGGGATCGATGGACGACACCGGGGCGCCCCGCCTGCGCCTGACCGAGGCGGACGACTGGGACGAGGAGACCGCGGCGCTGGTCGGGGGCTCGGGCGGGCTCAACATCTTCCGGGCGCTGGCCCACCACCCCAAGCTCCTCAAGCGGTGGTTGGTGTTCGGCGCCCACGTGCTCGCCAAGTCGTCGCTGTCGGAGCGCGACCGCGAGCTGGTGATCCTTCGCACCGGGTGGCGGTGCGGGTCGGCCTACGAGTTCGGCCAGCACACCGTGATCGGCCGGCGGGCCGGGATCAGCGACGAGGAGATCCGCCGGCTCACCGCCGACGCCGCGGCCGACGATCCGGCCTGGTCGCCCGAGGACCGCACCCTCGTCGCGGCCGTGGACCAGCTCGTCGCCGACCACGACCTCGACGACGCCACGTGGGCCGCGCTCAGCGCGTCGCGTTCGGCCGAGCAGGTGCTCGACATCATCTTCACGGTGGGCCAGTACACCCTCGTGTCGACGGCGCTGCGGACGCTGCGGGTGCCGATCGACGAGGGGATGCCGGGGTTCCCGGCATGAGCGGCGACGGTGTGGGGCGCCTGGCCGGGAAGGTGGCGGTCGTCGTCGGGGCGGGACAGACGCCGGGCGAGACCATCGGCAACGGGCGGGCCACCGCCGTGCTGTTCGCCCGGGAGGGTGCCCGGGTGGTGGCCGCCGACCGGGTGCTGGCGTCGGCCGAGGAGACCCGGGAGCTGATCGAGGCGTCGGGCGGTGAGGCCGTGGCGCTCGAGGTCGACGTGCGGGACGAGGCGTCGATCGAGCGGCTGGTGGCCGATGTGGTGGCGCGGTGGGGTCGCATCGACGTCCTCCACAACAACGTGGGCATCGGTGCCGGCGACAACAACGCCCTCGACCTCGACGAGAAGGCGTGGCATCGCATCATGGACGTGAACCTGATGGGGACGTGGCTCACGTGCAAGCACGTCATCCCGGTGATGCGGGAGCACGGCGGCGGCGCCATCGTCAACGTGAGCTCGATCGCCGCCGTGTGCGCGGCGCCCCTGCTGACCTACAAGGTGTCGAAGGCCGGGGTGAACGCCCTCACCCACCAGCTGGCCATGGACCACGCCGGGGCGGGGGTGCGGGTCAACGCGGTGATGCCCGGGCTGATCGACACGCCGATGGCCATCGAGGGGGTGTCGGCCGCCTTCGGTCTGGACCGCGGTGAGCTGCGGGCCAGCCGGGACAAGATGGTGCCGCTCGGCCGGCACCAGGGCACGGCCTGGGACGTCGCCCACGCCGCCCTGTTCCTCGCCTCGGACGAGGCTCGCTTCATCACCGGCGTGGTGCTCCCCGTCGACGGCGGCCAGTCCGCCCGCATCGGCTGACGCTCTCTTTCTTGGGTGCGTAAGGGTGCGCTATGCGCGCCCTTACGCACCCAAGGGTTCGGGGACCGAGCCGGCGGGCGCGGCCCGTTCGGCGTGGCGGGCGTAGGCCCAGCCCGGGCCGCGGACGACGAAGGAGAGGCGGTCGCTCCAGGTGTCGCTGGCGGCGACGTCGCGCAGGATGTCTCGATGCTCGTGGGTGGCCACCCGCGCCACGTTGAAGGTCTCGATGTTCTTGGTCAGCCCGTAGACCACGGGCTCGCCCTCGGGCTCGAACGTGCCGAACAGCCGGTCCCAGCTGATGAGGATGCCGCCGTGGTTGCGGTCGAGGTACTGCTTGTTGCTGCCGTGGTGGGCCCGGTGGTGCGACGGCGTGTTGAACACCGCCTCGAACGGCCCGATGCGCCGGATGGCGTCGGTGTGGATCCAGTACTGGTAGACGAGGTTGTAGCCGCGGGCCTGGAGGATGAGCGACGGCCGCACGCCGAGCAGGGCGAGGGCGCCGTAGGGCACGAAGGTCCCGAAGGCGTCGAACACGGGTTGCCGCAGCGCGGTGGAGAGGTTGTACCGCTCGCTCGAGTGGTGCACCACGTGGATGGCCCACATGTAGCGGGCCTCGTGCATGAACCGGTGGTTCCAGTAGTAGATGAAGTCCCAGCCGACCATGGCCACGGCGAAGGCCAGCGGGCCGGTGCCGAGATCGGGGAGCAGCCGCCGTTCCCACAGGCGGCTGGCCTTGGTGCGGTCGGTCCAGGTGGTGGTGACGGCCAGGCCGCCGGCGACGACGGCCGTGACCCCACCGACCCGGGCGACCTTCCGGGCCAGCGCGGCGATCCGCTGCCGCCGGGCCGTGCGGACAGGGGCGACGGCCGGGCGGACTTGGCCGGTGGCCGGGCGGGCCGTGCTGCCGGTCGGGGCGGCGTCGGCGGCTCGGGTCGCGCGGTCGGCGCCGTCGGCGCGGTCGAGGCGGGCCAGGCGGTCGGCCAGGGTGGTGGCGATGGCGGCGCCGATGGCCGTCCCCACCAGGACTCGCCCGAACCGGCCGACCCCCGGGGTGATGGGGCGCAGGAGGGGAGGGAGGACGATCGGCGCCAGCAGGCTGCCCACGCCCATCGCCAGGCTGGTGATCGTGTCGTTGCGCTCGTAGTCGGCCGGACTCGGTCCGTCGCGCTCGGCCCGTCGCTTGAGGTACTCGTACTCGGCCCCCATGGTCGCGAAGTACCCCGGGATGGCCACCACGGTGGGATCCACGTCGACCTCCTCTCCGCCCCGCCGGCGGCACGTCAGGGCCGGGACAGTAGCGGCGCCCGGCCGACGGCGCGTCCGGGTCGGCCGTCGCTCAGCGCGGACCCGTTCCGCCGCCGGGCGGCGGGCCGCCACCAGGCGGAGGACCGCCGCCGCCCGGACCAGGACCGCCGCCCGGACCCCGACCGCCGCCGGGGCCCTGGCCGCCGCCCGGCGGAGGACCGGACGGTTCACCGGGGGCCTTCGTCGGCGTGCCGCGGAAGCAACTGGCCGAGTAGGGGAAGTCCTTGGTCATCACGTAGTGGTAGGTGGTGACGGGCTGGCCGTCGAGGGTCACGGTGCTGGTGAGGCCGTGGCACTCGTCGAGGTCGGCGGTGGTGAGGACGTTGCCGGGGCCCACCGTCGGCCCGGTGATGGGGAAGCCGTCGAGAGCGAACCCGATGACGGTGCCGACCCCGACGTCGGCGATGCACGAGCTGAGCGAGTGGTAGTGGTAGGTGCCGGTGATCTCGGGGTGGCCCTGGCACCCGTCCTGCACCTCCCAGGCGCCGGCGTCGCGGAGCATGGCGTCGAAGCCGTTGAAGAGCTCCACGCCGGTGGTCATCACCCCGACCTGGCCGGTCATGCAGCGGGGGGCCGGCAGCACCACCGGGCGGGCGGGCAGCCGATAGGTGACGGCCTGGGCCTGGATGCGGGTGGGGTTGCGGTCGACGGCGAAGGCCGGGTCGTCGGTGGCGACGGGGAACTCGCCGGTGGGATGGCTGTCGGGGAGGTCGTTGGTGGTGATCGTGCGGGTGTCGCCGGCCACCTCGATGCGGAGGTCGCCGTCCCAGCGGACCTCGCCTCGCACGGCGAGCTTCTTGTTCAGGTCGTAGGTGGTGCCGTCGGCGTTGAACCAGGGGCCGCGCACCTGGGCCCCGCCGGCGTTGGGACCGCCGGTGTGGCACAGGTAGATCGACCCCTTCTCGGGGCCGTCGGTGCGGAAGCGCCGGTCGCCGACGGGCACGATGCCGTCGGCGTAGCGGTCGCCGTAGTCGTGGCCGGGCTCGAGCACGACGCTGCCACCGGGGCCCGACATCGTGCCGGGGGCCGTGCCGGGGGCCGTGCCGGGGACCGAGCCGCGACCCGTGCCACGTGTCGGGCCGGTGGTCGAACCGGCGGGCGCGGCGTTGCCGTTGCTGCCGCTCCCGTTGCCGCCGCTGCCGCTGTCGTCGCTGGCCCGACACGACGCCGAGACGAGTGCGCCGGCCAGGCCCAGCACCACCATCGTGCGCCCGACGGTGCGCCGCGGTCTCGTCGACATCGCGGCAACTGTAGGACCGGCGCTAGGCGGCGAGGAGCAGGTCGTGGTCGGCGAGGAACGAGCGCATCGGCGTCGTGTCTGCGAAGCCGGGGAGGGCCGTGACGAGGCGGTCGATGCCGACGAGCTGGTGCTGGAATCGGGGGTCGGTCACCATCGGGCCGAACGTGTCGAACCAGCGGTCCCAGCCGAGCGTGTCGATCCCGACCGGCCGCCAGTAGCGGCGGAGGATGATCGGCCCGAACCGTCGGGCGAGGCGGGACCGGTCGAGGCGGGCCTCGGCGGCCGAGCGGTAGAAGCCGAGGTGGCGCGCTTCTTGGGCGGCGAGGTCCTTGAAGTGGCGGGCCACCACCGGGGTCCCCGCGAACTCGTCACCGAGCCACGAGTACATGAACCGAGCCGTGTACTCCGCCGCCGCGGCGGTGACGAGGTAGGCGACGTCGGCACCGGGGATCCGGCCGAGGACGGCCAGCATCGGGCCCGGCGGCTGGCCGGCCTGGTCGGCGTCGGTGCTGAGTCGGGCCGACCCCGGCGGCTCGATGCCGCTGGCCCGGGCGACGGCGAAGAGGAACCGGCCGTGCTCCTGTTCCTCCTCGTACCAGTGGGGGAGGAACGAGCCCACGTCGGGGGCCCGGGTGAAGCCGGCCCGTTCGATCTTCGACGCCTGCGACGTGGAGTCGGTCTCGATGCAGGCCAACGACCAGACCACGTTGGCGACCGTGCGATCGACGTCGATCGGGCCGAAGCGGTCGGGATCCCAGTCGATGGCGCCGGACCGGTCGAGGTACCGCTCGAGGTAGGTCTGCGCCCCCATGGCCCGATCGTCCCACCGTCGCGCTTCCGCTCGTAGGGTCCCAGGTCACGACCGTTCTCGTGGGTGCGAATTGTTCGCGAACGCGACCAATTCGGACCCACGAGCGCCCGGGCCCCGCGACGGGTCGGGTGGTCCGGCCCAGGGTCCGGCGTTGACGGGGTGGGGTCCGGGGCGGTCAGATGGCGGTCGTGGCCAGCGATCCCGACGTGGTGGTGGTGGGCGCCGGCCCCAACGGGCTCACCGCCGCGGTGGTGCTGGCCATGGCTGGCCGGCGGGTGCTCGTGGTCGAGGCCGCGCCCACGCCGGGGGGCGGCACCCGGTCGGCCGAGCTCACCCTCCCCGGGTTCGTCCACGACGTGTGCTCGGCCATCCACCCCCTCGGGCTGGCGTCCCCGGCCCTGCGGTCGCTGCCCCTCGCCGACCACGGCCTGCGCTGGGTGCACCCCGACGTCCCGCTGGCCCATGTCGTGGACGGGGAGGCGCCGGCGATCCTGCACCGGTCGGTCGAGGACACCGCCGACGGTCTCGGCCCCGAGGACGGGCCGGTGTGGCGGGCGCTGTTCGGCTCGCTGGTCGACGCCGGGACCGCCCTGAGCGACGGCCTGCTGTCCCCCCTCGCCATCCCGCCCCGGCACCCCGTGGCGCTGGCTCGCTTCGGGCCGCCCGGCATCCTCTCCGCCTCCCGACTCGGCCGGCGGTTCGCCTCGGCCCGGGGGAGCGGCCTGTTCGCCGGGCTGGCCGCCCACTCGATCCTGTCGCTGCGGGCCCCGGCCACCGCGGGCTACGGACTCATGCTCGGCATGCTCGCCCACCGCGTGGGCTGGCCGATGGCCGAGGGCGGGTCGCAGCGCATCGCCGACGCGCTGGTGTCGCTCCTCGCCGCCCACGGCGGCTCGGTCGAGTGCGGCCGCGAGGTCCGCTCGCTGGCCGAGCTCCCGTCGACGGCCACCGTCCTGCTCGACCTCACGCCGCGGCAGGTGATCGCCATCGCCGGCGACCGCCTCCCCGATCGCTACCGCGGCCGCCTGGCCCGCTTCCGCTACGGCCCTGGCGTGCACAAGGTCGACTGGGCGCTCGACGGCCCGGTCCCGTGGACCGACCCGGCGGTGGCCGGCGCCGGCACCGTGCACCTCGGCGGGTCGCTGGCCGAGGTGGCCGCTGGCGAGGAGGACGTCATGCAGGGCCGCCATCCCGAGCGACCCTTCGTCCTGCTGGCCCAGCCGAGCCGGTTCGATCCGAGCCGGGCCCCCGACGGCCGCCACACGGTGTGGGCCTACTGCCACGTTCCGGCCGGCTCGACGGTGGACATGACCGACCGGATCGAGGACCGCATCGAGGCCCATGCCCCCGGGTTCCGTGACCGGATCCTCGCCCGCCACGTGATGGGGCCGGCGGCCATGGAGCGCTACGACGCCAACTACATCGGCGGCCACATCAACGGCGGCGCCGGGGATCTGCGCCAATTTGTGGCCCGGCCGACCCTTGGCCTGCACCCGTGGCGGACGCCGGTCGAGGGCCTGTACCTCTGCTCGTCGTCCACGCCCCCCGGCCCCGGCGTCCACGGCATGTGCGGCTGGCACGCCGCCCACGAGGTCCTCGCCCACGCCGACTGACCCCCGTTTCCCTGTGGGTGCGCAATGTCACGGTGCCCGGTGCATTGCGCACCCACAGGGGAATCGGGAGGGGTGCCAGCACCCCCGTCTGTCCACGATCGGCTGGCACCCGGAGGGCGCGGCCGCGATGCCGGGCGACGTCTACGTGCGGCACCACCGCGAGCAGCGGGAGGGGGCGCCGCTCGGGGTGCGGGGCGGCGTGCTCGACGTGGCGGCCGGGCGGGTGCGGCTCTACGAGGAGCTGGCCCACGCCGAGACGGGCGAGCTGGCGGCCACGTTCGTGCTGGCTTTCGGCGGCCCGGCGTCCGAGGCCGTCGTCGGCGCGGCAGCGGCCCACGTCGTCGAGGTGCCCGAGCACGGCCGGTGGCGCAGCATCTCGCCCGACGACGACGTGGTGGGCACGGCACCGACCTTCGAGGTGGTGGTCGAGCGTGACCTGGCCCAGCGGGAGGTCCGCACCATCCGGCCCGAGGAGGCCGGCGATCCCGGCGCTGGCGATGACGGCGATGTCGGCGCGGGCGGTGCGGCCCCGTCGCTGTCGATCGCCGAACTGGTGTGGGGCGGGACGCCCACGCCGGGTCGGGGGTTCCAGCCGCTGCACCGGCTCGCCGACGGCGGCCAGATGGGGTTCGCCACCCTCGAGACCCGCGCCACCTGGACCCGCCCGTTGCGGGCCGGCGACCGGGTGCAGAGCTTCGGGGCCGAGGTCGACCGCGCCGAGAAGACGATGCTCACCCGCAGCTGGGTGTTCGACGTCGACCGGGCCGAGCTGGTGGCGGTGTTCTCCGTGGTCAACGTGGCCTTCGACCTGACCTCCCGCCGCGCCATCCCCATCCCGGCCGACCTGCGCCGGCGCGGGGCCGCCCGCCTCCACGCCGACCGGGCCTGTGGAGCGACTCCCAACCCCGCCCGATCCCCGTGGGTGCGATTTGTTCGCGAACGCGAACAATTCGCACCCACAGGAATCCGAGAAGCGCGGGCTGGCGGGGTGACCTGACGATCCGTCAGACTCGGGAGGCGTCGCCGACGCCCGTCGGCCCGGAGGTACCCCATGACCAGCAGCGACCCGTCGTCGATCGACGAGGCCAAGGCCCGGTACGCGGCCGAGCGGGCCAAGCGCCTGCGGGAGGACGGGCTCGCCCAGTACGAGGGGCTGAAGGAGCACCACCTCGACCGCGACCCGTGGGCCGATCCGGACTTCACCCGTGACCCGGTGGTCGAGGACGTCGACGTCGTCGTCCTCGGCGGCGGGTTCGCCGGGCTCCTCACCGGCATCAACCTCACCAAGCGGGGCGTCTCGAGCTTCCGCATGATCGAGAAGGCGGCCGACTTCGGCGGCACCTGGTACTGGAACCGCTACCCGGGCTGCATGTGCGACGTCGACGCCACCATCTACCTCCCGCTGCTGGAGGAGACCGGCTACATGCCGACCGAGCGCTACGCCAGCGCCACCGAGATCTTCGGGTACTGCCAGCAGCTCGGCCGCCACTTCGGCCTCTACGACCACGCCCTGTTCCAGACCGAGGTCGAGTCGGCGACGTGGGACGACGAGGCTGGCCGGTGGACCGTCACCACCACCCGCGGCGACGAACTCCGCGCCCGGTTCTTCGTGGCCGCTGGTGGCCTCATGCACAAGGCCAAGCTGCCCGGCATCCGGGGCATCGACCAGTTCGCCGGCAAGGCCTTCCACACCACCCGGTGGGACTACGCCTACACGGGCGGCAGCCCCACCGAGCCCATGGACGGCTTGGCCGACAAGCGCGTCGGGATCATCGGCACCGGGGCGACGGCCGTGCAGGTCGTCCCCCAGCTCGCCCGCGCCGCCAAGGAGGTGTACGTCTTCCAGCGCACCCCGTCGGCGGTGGGGGTGCGGGCCCAGCAGAAGATCGACGAGGCCTGGTTCCGGTCGCTCCCGCCGGGCTGGCAGGCCGAACGCACCCGCAACTTCACCCAGGTCGTCACCGGCAACAAGCCCCCGGTCGACCTCGTGGCCGACGGGTGGAGCGCCGTGCTCGGCGAGGACACCCAACGGGAACCGGCCGACGAGGCCGCCCGAGCCCGGCTCGAAGCCATCGACTTCGAGGTGATGGAAGGATTCCGGCGGCGCATCGACGAGATCGTCGATGATCCCGACACCGCGGAGAAGCTCAAGCCCTGGTACGGCAAGCACTGCAAGCGGATCTGCTTCCACGACGAGTACCTGCAGGCCTTCAACCGGCCGAACGTCCACCTCGTCGACACCGATGGCAAGGGCGTGCAGGAGATGACCGCGGCCGGGCCGGTGGTCGACGGCACCGAGTACCCGCTCGACCTCCTGGTGTTCGCTTCGGGGTTCGAGATCACCACCGGCCTCGTCGACCGCCTCGGCTTCGACCCGGTCGGCCGGGGCGGCGTGCGGCTGAGCGAGCGCTGGCACGACGGCACCCACTCCCTCCACGGGATCCTCACCGCCGAGCTCCCCAACTTCATGGTGGTCAGCTTCATCCAGGCCGGGTTCGGCCTGAACTTCGTCCACTTCCTCTCGGCGTCGACCGACCACATCACCTGGATGATCGAGCACTGCCTGACCGAGGGCATCTCCTCGATCGAGGCCACGGTCGAAGCCGAGGACGCGTGGCTCGACCTGTTGTGGCAACGCTCGGGCCCGCTGGCCCGCTACAACAAGACGTGCACGCCGAGCTACGGCAACAGCGAAGGGTCCCGCACCACGTTGGCCGCCCGCGCCGCCGTCTACTCCGGGTCGCTCATCGACTACGCCGATCTCCTCTTGGCGTGGCGCGACGAGGGCAGCCTCGCCGGCACGCGGGTGGCCCGGGCCTGATCACCGGTCACGTAGCCGGATCACCAGCCGCCCGGCTGCCCAGCCGCCCGGCTGCCCGGCCGGCCGGTCAGCCGGTGACGTAGCCGGCGACGTCGAAGAGGACGTCGACGTCGCCTTGGTTGTTGAACAGGTCGATGGTGCCGCCGGTGCCGACCTGGACGATGGCGAGGTTGGGGACGGTCTGCCCGGCGACCACGTTGAGGTTGGAGGCCACGGGTTGGCTCTGGCCGGTGGGCCAGAGGGTGAGGTGGCTGGCGTGCCCCGGGTTCACGGCGGTGACGTTGAGGACCACGGCGGTGACGCCGCTAGCGGGCACGCCGCCGACGCCGGTGACGGCCACCGAGCGGGTCTGGCCGGGGCCGAGGCGGGTGGCGGGGCTGCCGACGCCGCTGCGGGTGTCGAGGATCCGGACAGGCGGTACGGCGTGGTAGGCACCGCTCGCCAAGGCGACCGCCCCGGGGTCGCCGAACCAGCCGGCGACGTCGAAAAGGACGTCGACGTCGCCTTGGTTGTTGAACAGGTCGATGGTGCCGCCGGTGCCGACCTGGACGATGGCGAGGTTGGGGACGGTCTGGCCGGCGACCACGTTGAGGTTGGAGGCGTCGGGTTGGGTTTGGCCGGTGGGCCAGAGGGTGAGGTGGCTGGCGTGGCTCGGGTTCACGGCGGTGACGTTGAGGACCACGGCGGTGACGCCGGTAGCGGGTACCCCTCCGACGCCGGTGACGGCCACCGAGCGGGTCTGGCCGGGGCCGAGGCGGGTGGCCGGGCCGCCGATCCCGGTGCGGGTGTCGAGGATCCGGTCCGGCGGCAGGGCCACGTAGGCCGCGCCCGGGCCGATCTCGGGGACGGCGGCGGCCGAGCCGCCGGCGGGCGCGCCGGCCGGACCGCCGGCCGGGGCCGCCCCGAGCCCGACCTCCCCGCCGCCGCCGAGGTCGAACCAGCCGGCGACGTCGAAGAGGACGTCGACGTCGCCTTGGTTGTTGAACAGGTCGATGGTGCCGCCGGTGCCGACCTGGACGATGGCGAGGTTGGGGACGGTCTGGCCGGCGACCACGTTGAGGTTGGAGGCGTCGGGGCGGGTCTGGCCGGTGGGCCAGAGGGTGAGGTGGCTGGCGTGGCTCGGGTTCACGGCGGTGACGTTCAGGGCGACGGCCGCCGCCTTGCCCGCCGGCACGCCGCCCACGCCGGTGACGGCCACCGAGCGGGTCTCGCCGGGTCCGAGGCGGGTGGCCGGGCCGCCGACGCCGGTGCGGGTGTCGAGGATGCGGGCCGGCACCAGCGGGTGGTAGCCGCCCGACGTGGCGGGGAGCAGCACCCCGATGGTGTTCGACCACGTGTTGGTGGCGATGGCCGGGTTCTGGTCGAAGACGATGGACGCCTCGGCCGGGATCACGGCCCCGATCGGCGTCGACGGCAGGACGCGAGCCGAGTACTCGATCACGCCTTCGCCTTCGGGCGAGGTGACGTTGGGGGGCAGGAACCCGGCGTCGGGGTCGGTGGGGAGGTCGCCGGTGGCCGGATCGATCGTGGTGAAGGTCCAGGTGACGACCCGGGTGTCGACGTCGAGATCGGCGCGGACGCGCACCGAGTACGGACCGGCGCCCAGCGGCACGGTGGTCTCGTAGCTGCGCCGGCCGGTGGGGACCGTGAGGCGGGTCGACCCCCAGCCCACGTCACCGAGCTCGAAGGTCTCGAGGTCGACGTCGGGATCGAGGGTGGTGGTCACGACCACCTGGGCGGCCGGCGCCCCGGCGGTGGCGAGGTTCTCGAAGTGGATGACGTAGCCCAGCCGGGCGTCCTTGGTGACGAACCGGGGCGCTCCCTGGCCCTCGGGCCCGTCGATCGAGTTCGGGTCCACGGGGTTGCCGTAGGAGGTCCGGCTGTCACTGTCGTGGTTGCCGGGGCGGTCCGGGTCGCCCGGCGGGGCCGGATCGGTCGGCGGAGGCGGTGGCTTGGTCGGATCGGGGGGCGGCGGCGGATCGCAGTTGCCGTCGGGTGGCATCGGCTGACCGTTGGGGCACTTGCAGCTGTTGTCCTGGATGGACTGGAACACCGCGACGGCCTTCTCGTAGTCGCGGAACAGCCGCTCGTATTGCATCTCGTCGGTGGCGTAGCGGCTGACGAAGGCGAGGCTGTCGTTGTGGGCGGACGAGAACGAGTCGCCGAGGTACTTCAGCTTGTTGAGGATGCCGAGGTAGTTCCCCACCGTGGCGGCGCGGGTGAAGCCGGTCCCGAGGGAACGGATGGCCCCACCCACACGGAGCGACGCGTTGGCGGTGTTGACCGCCGTCTCCCACTGCTGGAACCCGGACAGGGGCTCGCCCCACCAGGCTCGGGCCGCGGACGGGAGGACGCCGGACCCGGCACCGACGCCATCGGGCGTTGCCGTGGGGACCCCGACGAGGTCACCGAAGTTCTGCCAGCCGAAGTTGACCAGCTCGGCGCTGCTGGCCGTGGTCAGGTAACCGGCCTTGGCCGTGAACACCATGCCGTCGGCGCCCTTGCCGAGGCTCACCCAGCTCTCGAGGCCGTACTGGGTGGCTTCGGCGGCGATGCCGAAGGCGTCGGTCACGCCCTGGATGTTCTGGTCGATGTAGTCGTTGCGCCATTTGAAGTAGGCGGCGTTCTTCTTCGTCTGCAGGTCGAAGGCCTTCTGCCAGGCCTCCTGCTGGGAGGGGCACCAGTTCGGGTCGAGGGCGCCGAGGCGGGTCTCGAGCCGACCGTCGTCCGACGTCAGCGGCTCGGGCTCCTTCCACACGTCGGTCTCGGGTTCGGTCTTCACCTTGTTGATGGGGAGGCCGGCGTCGGGGGCGGGGGGCACCACGTCGGGCTGGAGACCCACGTCGGCCTGGCCGGCGGGCCATCCCACCGGCTGCTCGGCGCGGTCGCCGCCGTCCGCTTGCACCGACAGGCTGGCGTTGGCCGGCGCGTTCGAGAACGAGTAGCTCCCGTCGGGGCCGGCGTTCGTGGTCCGGACCGGGTGGCCGTTGGCATCCTTCAAGGTGACCTTGGCCCCCGGGACGGCCACGCCCGGGCCTCCCGTGACCTTGCCGGTGACCGGCGCGCCGTTGGGGGGCAACGGGGTGACGATCGGCGTGCCGACGACCGCGGCTCGACGGCCCCCGGCCACGGTGCGGACGCTCGAGACCTTGGCCCCGGGCGGTTGGGACGCGGCGGCGGCCAGGTGCACCATGCCGTGCACCCCGTCGTCGAACCAGATGTCGTAGGTGGCGTCGGCCAGGCTGGTCACGCGCCATGACCCGTCGTCGGCGGTGATGGTCAGGACCTCGTCGGTGCTGCCGGTGCGGAACAGGTGGACGGCGACCCCGCCGAGCGGTGTGGCCGCGTCGTCGGTGACGGTGCCGAACAGGACGTGCCCGTCCTGCAGGTCGAGGGGCACGGTGACCGGATCGGTACCGTTCACGGTCACGGTGGTGGTCGTGTTCTGCAGGTCGGCGCCCCGGACCGACACGGTGTAGTCGCCGGCGGCGAGGTGGTCGACGGTGGCCGCGCCCGAGCTGTCGGTGACGAGCTCGATGGCGTCGGCGTCGGCGCCGCCCACGACGGGGGCGAGGACGACGCGGGCGCCCGTCACCGTGGCCTGACCGGCGCTGGTGGCCGACACCTGCACGGTGATCTTCGATGTGCCCGGGCCGAGGTCGCCCAGGTCGACGGTGCCGGTGTTGGTGACCGCGATGCCCGTGCGGACGATGGTCCCGACCCCGGGGGCCAGCACGGCGAGGTCAACGGTGGTGGCGGCCCGCACGGGCAGCCGGAAGCGACCGTCGGCGCCGGTGATCAGCGGCGTGGCCGCCCCGGAACCCCCGAGGACGGCCAGGACCTTGACCGATGCCGCCGGCTGGCCGTCGGCGCGGAGCACCCGACCGGTGAGTCCACCGACGTCGGCTACCAGCTGCAGATCGCTCGACGTGGTCGTGTCGTCGAGGGTGACGACCTGCCCGCCGATGCCGCCTTGCACCGCCACGTCGTACGTGCCTTGCGGGACCTCCTGACCGAAGTCGAAGACGCCGGCGCTGTCGGTGGCCTTCACCGAGAACAACCCGCCCCGCAGCGAGGCGGTGACCCCCAGCCCGGGCACCCCGGCGCCTCCCGAGTCGACGACGCGGCCGTGGATGCGGCCGAGCCGGTGCAGCGTGACCCCGATGTCGGTGGTGGTCGCGGCGGCGACGGTGGCGGTGGTGCGGCGCGGGGCGAAGCCCGGGGCCTCGACGTCGACCAGCACGGTGCCGGCCGGGAGGCCGGGGATGGTGGCGGTGCCGTCGACCGCGGTGGTGGCCGTGGCCACCGGCGTCCCGGGTGCGCCCACCTTCACCGTGGCGCCGGTGATCGGCGCGCCGTCGGGGTCCTGCACGGTGGTGCGGAGGGAGGCGGGGTCGGTGAGGGTGATGACCACACCGGTGACCGCGGCCCCGTTCACCGTCACGAGGTTCGACGCCGCGCCCAGCCCGGCCAGGCTGCCGAGCAACCGGTAGTCGCCGTCGGGGACGCCGGGCACGGTGAAGGTGCCGTCGGCCGCCGTGGTGACCGTCGGGACGTCGGGGCCGAGGGCAGGGGTGGGATAGGCGATGTCGGTGCCGACGAAGACGGTGGCGCCCGCCCGCGGCTGGGCGTCGGGCCCGACCACGGTGCCGCTGATCGAGCCGCCCCGCGGGAACACGATGTCGCGCACGGTGTCGCCGCCGGCCGGGTCGCCCACCACGAGGGCCGTCGGGCCGAAGGGCAGGTTGGGCGACGCTGCGGCCCGCAACGGGACAGTGCCGGGACGCACGCCGTGGAGCTCGTAGTAGCCATCGGTGGCCGAGGTGCCGGTGGCCGGCACGGCCGTGACCGGATCGGTGGCCGACACGGCGGCCCCCGGCACGGCGGCCAGGTCGCCGTAGCGCTGCACGAAGCCCTTGACGATGGCGCCGTCGCCGACCTCGAGGTCGTGGCGGGCGCCACCGGCCGGGACGTCGACGTCGATCAGCCCGGGGAGGAGGTAGCCGTCGACCCACAGGTCGTGGTGCCCCGGCGCGGCGTCGCGCACGGCGTAGGAGCCGTCGGGCCACACGGGCGCCACGATGGGGCCCGAGCCGTCGCGGGAGAGCAGGCGGACGGCCCCGCCGGACGCGGGCGAGCCGTCGGTGCGCCGGACCTGACCCCACAGGGATGCGCCCGGCGCGAACACCATGGCCTGGTCGACGAGGAAGGTCAGGAGCTCGGCTTCGGTGGCGGGATGACGTCCGACCGCCTCTGCGTCGCCGGCGGCGCGGGTGAGCAGATCGACGTAGCCGCCCCACGTGTCGGGCGGGGTGCCGCCGAGGAGGTGGGCGAGCACGTCGTTCCACGCCGTGTCGCTGAGCCCGACCGGCCGGTATGGCGCGAAGCGGGCGGCGACGTCGGTGGCGTCGGTCTGGCTGGCGGTCACGAGTCGGGCGTGGAAGTCCACGTCGACCCGACCGCCGGCCAGCACCTTGTCGAGCGTGGCCTGGCTGGCCACGAAGCGGATCGGGATCTCGATGGTGGCGTGGGGCGGCACCCGGTGCCGGGGCCCACCCGGGGTGCGGGGGACGATGGCGATCGGGCCGTCCACGTAGGCGGTGTGGCCGGGGGGCAGGAAGCGGGCGCCGCCGGCGGCATCGAGCAGCACGAGCGGGAGCGGCTGATCGGTGCCGCCCGTGTTGTGCACCGACAGATGGGCGGTGGCGGCCCAGTTCGTGCGCATCCGGCCCGGGGTCGTGATCAGGACCTGCAGGTCGCCGGGGTCGGCGGCGTCCACGGTGTAGGCCCCGGATCGGGTGGCGATGTTGGTGTCGGGCCGGGTGACCGTGACGTCGTAGCTCCCGGTCGGGAGGCCGGTGAGGTCGAAGCGGGCCTCGAGCTCGCCGTTGCCGCGCACGTCGACGGCGGTGGCGTCCCGACTCGTGCCGCCCTGGCTGAGGGTCACCGTGCTGCCGGGCACGAAGCCGCCGCCCCGGATCACCGTGGTGGCCTCGCCCTGGTTGGAGCCGGCGGCCGGGCTCACCGAGGTGATCTCGAACCCGAGCTCGTGCAGGTCGAGGGTGGCGGGCACGCCGGCCCCGGCGCCGGCCGTGCCGCGGAGCAGGACGTAGCGAGCGGTCGGCGTGGCGGCGAGGGAGAGCTGCGGGTCAGCGGACGGGCCGCCCTCGGCGTCGTGGGCGGTGGCGGTGGGGAGGGCGCCGGACCGGACGAAGAGCTGCCCCGATCCGGCCGTGGTGAGGTCGGCGGTGAGGAGGAGCTCGGGCTGGGGTGGGGCGACCTTGCGGTAGCGCAGCTGGCCGGCGGCGATCGTGCCGGCGTCGGGCACGCCCGGCACCAGCAGCGGCACGGTCACGTCGACCGTGGCCGGCGCCACCAACCGGTTGTTGCCCTCGACGAGCTCGTCCACGGTGTCGAACAGGTCGACCCGCACGATCAGGTGTTGCACGCCCTCGGCGGTGGGGACGAACGGTGCGCTCACGGTCTGGTCGTAGGACGCGCCCTGCTGGAGGTCGCC
Organism: Actinomycetes bacterium; assembly: GCA_029782025.1. Classification (GTDB taxonomy): domain Bacteria; phylum Actinomycetota; class Acidimicrobiia; order Acidimicrobiales; family Acidimicrobilacustridaceae; genus JAKOVR01. Next base: position 25,783 of record JAKOVR010000207.1, read on the forward strand.
CGACCTCGCCACCGACGCCAGCAGCGGATCGCTCGGGTCCCAGGCCCCGTCGGCGGACAGGTAGATCCGGTCGACCCAGGCCCCCCCGGTGATGGCCTTGCCCTCGTTCTTCACCGTGTAGGTCACGTCGGCCACGGCCCCGGCTTCGATGGCGGCGGGTGCGGTGACGGCCGTCGGCCGCAGGTCGGGCTTGGCCGCGGGCGGGCCGAAGGCCGAGGTGTTCTCCAGCACGGTGACCTTGGGCCACGTGTAGACCGTGGTGACGAGGTCCGGGCGGCCGTCGCCGTCGAGGTCGCCGGCCACTACGCCGTCGACCCGCTGGGACGTGGTCACCACCGACGTGGGTGGGGTGACGAGCGTGCCGTCGGTGCGGGCGGGGAAGACGGTGGCGCCGCGGTTCCACGAGCCGGTGACCACATCGCGTTGGCCGTCGCCGTTGAGGTCGACCAGGGTCAGGTCGAAGGCGGCGTCGGTGGCGTAGGACGTGCCTGGCTGGAAGGTGCCGTCGCCGTTGCCGAGGATCACCACGACCTGGCCGGTGCCGAGGCCCACGAGATCCTGGTCGCCATCGCCGTTGACATCGCCGGCCTCGAGCTGTTCGAAGCGGGGCAGCCCGGGGGTGGTGGTGGCCGGCGCGGCCAGCGTGCCGTCGCCGTTGCCCTTGAAGAACATGAAGCGCTCACCGCCGGACCCGTCGGCCTGCACGTTGGTCTTGGTGACCACGTCGGGCTTGCCGTCGCTGTCGAAGTCGGCGGCGGCCACCGGCTCCGGTCCGGACAGTTGGCCGAGGTCGACGCCGATGCCGTCGGTCACGAAGGCGCGGGGGTTGGCGGTGTCGTAGCGCTGCACGACGAGGTGCCCGACCCAGGGTTCGCCGAACGGGCAGCAGTTGTTGGTGGCGAGGAAGACGAGGTCCGGATGACCGTCGGTGTCCATGTCGGCCTGCGCCACCGACCGGCCCGCACCGGCCGGCAGGCTCACGGTGGAGAGGGGCAGGGCGGTGGTGGCGGCGATGTGCCCGGCCCCGTCGCCGAAGGCCACGTAGCCGGAACCGAACATGCACAGGATGTCGGTCTTGGTGTCGAGGTCGAAGTCGGCCACGAGGATCTTGGCCCCTTCGCCGCACGCGCTGTTGATGTGGCCCATCTCCTGGGCCGGCCCGAAGGTGCGGTCGCCGTTGCCGTGCTGGTAGCGGAGGCGGCTCCCGAAGGAGGAATGGGTGTGGGCGATCAGGTCGAGCTTGCCGTCGCCGTCGACGTCGGCCAGGGCGTTGGTCCGGGCGTCGCCCCCCATCGAGTTGTTGTCGGAGAACACCCGGAAGGCCTCGGGGGCGAGGAAGCGGCCCGGGGGGAACCGGGTGTCGCCCCGGAGCACGGTGACCTCGCCGTCGCGCTGGACGGCGGTCTGGGCGGCGAGCAGGTCGAGACGTCCGTCGCCCGTGACCTCGGCCGCGAAGACCGACGACGTCCCTTGGGCGAAGCCGCCGCCGGCGGCGGTCGAGGCCGACCCGGGGACCCAGGCGTCGTAGCTCACGGTGCCGGCCGGGCTCACGTGGATGGCGCCGACGTTGCCGGCGGTGGGGACGAGGAGGTCGACCCGGCCGTCGCCGTTGATGTCGACCGGCGTGTTCGGCGCGCCATTGGTGTAGCTGCCCGGGAGGCGCACGCCCTCGCCGGGCGGGGTGGCGAACCCGCCGGCACCGTCGCCCTTGTAGAAGTACCAGGAGCCGCAGCACTCGCCCAGGAGCAGGTCACCCTTGCCGTCGCCGTCGAAGTCGCCGGCCCCGAGGGCCCGCGTGTCGTTGCGGTTCACCGAGATCGGCGAGCCGGTGTCGAACACGCCGGCGCCGGTGTTGACGAAGACGAGGGGGAGGGCGGGGTTGCGGGCGACCACCAGCTCGGGCCCGTTGCCGGTCACGAGGTCGCCGAAGGTGAGGTCGGTGATGTTGGTGCCGCTGTTGGGGATGTCGGTCTCGGCCCAGGCCCCCGGCCCGGTGGACACCAGGACGGCGACCGGGGCGCTGCCGTTGGCGTAGGACGCCGCCAGGGCGAGGTCGCCGATGCCGTCGGCGTTGAGGTCCTGCGACCGGATCACGGACGGCGTCGTATTGATGGCGACGATCACCTCGGCCTTGAACGTCCCGTCGCCGTTGCCCTCGAACAGGTGCAGGTGACCGGGATCGCCGGCCGATCCGGCGATGATGTCGGGCGCGGCGTTGCCGACGAACTGGCCCGCCACCACGGCGGTGGCGGCGTTCGGGTCGCCGGGGAGCGTGACGTCGAGGGTGGGGCTGCCGAACGTCCCGGAGCCGGAGCCGAGGACGGCCCGCAGCGCGGCGCGATAGCCCACACCCGAGACGTTGCCCCCCGCCATCAGGGCGACGTCGGTCTTGCCGTCACCGTCGAAGTCGGCCGGGGCGAGCCCGCTGACGTTGGCCGAGCCCGGTGAGTAGCCGGTGGGGGCCCAGCCCTGCCCCGCGGACTGGAACGAGATCGGCGACGGATCGGGGGCGACGGCGCTGGCGGGCGGGGCCGGGAGCACCTGGCCGACGAGCGACGCCACGAGCGCCGCGGCGAGGAGCCCGGCCCGGCCCGTGCGGGCCCGGTGGGCCCGGTGGGCCCGATGGGCCCGATGGGCCCGATGGGCCGGCCCGGCCGGACGTCGGCCGATCACCGCCGCATTCGATCCACGCCAGTCGCCCATAGGTCGCCGTCCCTGCCTCGGGGTCGCTGGGGACCGCAGGGAGCCCGCCACCGACCGCTTGCCCACCCGAGAGTGAAGCACGTCAGCGGCGGCCGTGCTCGGGGACCGCGTGCCGGCCGGTCAGCGGCGGTCAGCCGTCGACGACGACCTCGTGCTCCACGCACCAGATCCAGTGCTCGTTCGGCATGGCGGTGCGGATCAGCGGGTGGCCGGTGTCGCGGGCGTGGGCGCTGGCGTGCTTGTTCTTCGACGAGTCGCAGCACCCGATGGCACCGCACTGCACGCACTGGCGCAGGTTGACCCAGCGGTCGCCCATCTCCACGCACTGGGGGCACTCGGTGGCGACCACGTCGTCGAAGGTGACGCCGTCGAAGTGCTCGCAGGGTGCGTCCATGGGTTCTCTCCTCGTGTCGGGGCGGTCAATCTGGCTGGTGCCGCCGGTGGCTGCCGGGCTACATCTTGGGGGCGAAGCGCTGGCCGCCGTCGAGGCGGATGGTGCTGCCGTTGAGCATCGGGTTCTCGACGATGGCCACGGCCAGCTTGGCGTACTCGTCGGGCCGGCCCATGCGCTTGGGGAAGGCCGCGTCCTTGGTGAGGCTGGCCTCGATCTCGTCGGTGATGCCGAAGGTGAGCCCGGTGTTGAAGAGGCTCGGGGCGATGGCGAGGACGCGGATGCCGATCGAGCCGAGATCGCGGGCCATGGTGAGCGCCATGCCGGCGATGCCGGCCTTGGCCGCGGTGTAGGCGACCTGGCCGATCTGTCCCTCGAAGGCGGCGATGGACGCCGTGTTGATGATGACGCCGCGCTCGCTGTCCTCGGGCTCGTTGCCGCTCATGGCCGCGGCCTGCAGGCGGTTGAGGTTGAAGGTGGCGACCAGGTTGAGGTCGATCACCCGGCGGAACTCGTCGAGCGGGTGGGGCCCGTCCTTGCCGAGGGTGCGCTTGGCCACCCCGCCGCCGGCGGTGTTCACGGCGATGTGGAGGCCGCCGAGGGCCTCGACCGCGTCGGCCAGCGCGGCCTCGGCGCCGTCGAAGTCGGTGACGTCACAGGGGTGGAAGGTGCCGCCGAGCCCGTCCGCCACGTCGGCACCGGCCGACGAGGCCAGGTCGAGGATGGCGACCGACGCCCCCATCCCGGCCAGACGCTCCGCCGTGGCCCGGGCCATGCCCGACGCCCCGCCCACGATGACCGCCTTCTTGCCTGGGATCTCCATCGTCGCCTCCGCGGGTCCGGCGACGGCCCCCTGCCGTCCACCGGCCCGGGACACTACCCCCACCCCCCGCCGTCTGGATGCAGCTCGCGTCACACTGGTCGCTCGTTGCGTCCAGACGGCGGGGGGTGGGGGTCATAGCGGTCGATGAACGTCCCGACGTCGTCGGAGCAGAGGGTGCTGACTCGGTCGGCGACCAGGGTGTCGTCCCACTCCCACCACGCGATGCGAAGGAGCGCCTCGATGGTCGGCGCGTCGAAGCGATATCGGATGACGCGGGCAGGGACGCCGCCGACGATCGCGTAGGGCGGCACGTCCGAGGTGACGACGGACCCCGCGGCCACGACTGCCCCGTCGCCGATCGTGACGCCGGACAGGATCCGGGCGCCGCGTGCGATCCAGACGTCGTTGCCGATCTCGACGTCGCCCCTCGATGCGGGGTGACCGTCTTCCAAGGCCCCCGGGAGGTCGAACTGCAGTCGAATCGGGTAGGTCGTGATCCAATCGACACGGTGGTTGCCCCCGGGCGAGATCACGACGTCGGTGGATATGGAGCAGAACGCGCCGATGCGCACCACGTTGGTGTCGCCCGCGAAGTAGTCGATGGTCGGCGTTCCGTATGTGTGTCGGCCGACGGTGACGACGCCTCTGCGGATCATCGTCTCGAAGCGCGTCTCCTTCGGCGTGCCGAGCAGCAATTGACGCGCGCGCAGGTAGACCGTGAGGCGAACCCGCTGCAGGGCCGAGCGAAGGAACGGTCTGCGGCCCGGGCGTGCTGTCACGCGTCGTCTGCCAGAAGGTCGGCGGTCCGCAGGGTGCGGGAGCCGTGCATGACGTCGACGTCGTCCATCGGGGAGGTGTCCATCGAAGTGGGTCGGGACCGGGGAGGGAGAGGCTAGACGAGCTCTCGATGGCACCGTCCGCCGCACCCATCGTCACCAGGCTCGGATGATCCGGCGCGGCATCCGCTGGTGCAGCCGCACCGCCCACCACCGAGTACGGCGGGAGATCGTCGAACGCGCGAACGTCGCCGGCGCTAGGTTGCCGCCCATGTCGATCGCCATCACCGAAGACCACCGCACGTTGGGCGAGACCGTCGCCGATTTCCTCTCTGCCCGCAACGCACGGGGTGCGGCCCGCGCCCTGCTCGAGGCGCCGGCCGAAGCCCTTCCCGACTTCTGGGACGAGGCGGCGGGGCTGGGCTGGCTCGGCCTGCACCTGCCCGAGGACCTCGGCGGTTCGGGCTTCGGCTTCGAGGAGCTGGTGGTCGTGATCGAGCAGCTCGGGCGGGCCATCGCCCCCGGGCCGTTCCTCCCGTCGCTGATCGCCAGCGCCACCCTCCTCGCCGCGGCCGACGACGCCACGAAGGCGGCACGGCTGCCCGGCCTGGCCGACGGCTCCGTGCGAGCGGGCGTCGCCCTCGGGGGGTCGGCGACCGTCGGCGCCGACGGCACCGTGTCGGGCGACGCCGGGGCCACCCTCGGCGGCGGCCTGGCCGAGCTGCTGCTCGTGCGGGCGGGTGACGACGTCGCCGTGGTGGAGGCCGACGCACCCGGCGTCACGATCGACACGCCGCCCAACATGGACCCGACCCGGCGCACCGCGCGCGTCCGCCTCGACGGCGCCCCGGCATCCGTCCTCCCCGGCGCCGCCCGCACCCTCGTCGACCTCGCCCGCCTCCTCCTCGCCGCCGAGGCCGTGGGGATGGCTCGGGAGTGCACGGAACAGGCGGCGGCCTACGCCAAGGAGCGCCAGCAGTTCGGCCGGGTGATCGGCATGTTCCAGGCCGTCAAGCACCACTGCGCCAACATGCTGGTGGCCACCGAGCTGGCCACCGCGGCCGTGTGGGACGCGGCCCGGGCCGCGGCCACCGGCGGGGAGCAGTTGACCTACGCCGCTGCGGCGGCCGCCGCGCTCGCCGCCCCCGCCGCCGACCTCTGCGCCAACCTCAACATCCAGGTCCACGGCGGCATCGGCTTCACCTGGGAGCACGACGCCCACCTGTACCTGCGCCGCGCCACCGTGCTGCTCTCGCTGCTCGACCCCGACGCCGCCGCGGCCGAGCTCACCGACGTGGCCCGGGCCGGCGTGAAGCGGGAGAAGGCCATCGAACTCCCGCCCGAGGCCGAGGCCATCCGCGACGAGGTGCGGGCCTTCGCCGAGCGGGTCAAGGGCCTCGACGCCGACGCCCAGAAGGCCGAGCTCATCTCCTCCGGCTACGTCATGCCCCACTGGCCCAAGCCCTGGGGGCGGGAGGCCGGCGCGGTGGAGCAGCTCGTGGTCGAAGAGGAGTTCAAGGCGGCCGGGGTGGCCCGTCCGTCCTACGGCATCACCGGGTGGGTCATCCTCACCCTCATCCAGTACGGCACCGACGATCAGGTCGCCCGCTGGGTGCCGTCGGCCCTCACCCAGGACGTGATCTGGTGCCAGCTCTTCAGCGAGCCCGACGCCGGTTCCGATGCCGCCGGCATCAAGACCAAGGCCACCCGGGTCGACGGCGGCTGGCTCGTCAACGGCCAGAAGGTGTGGACCAGCGGTGCCCACGTGGCCGGCATGGGCTTCGCCACCGTGCGCACCAACCCCGACGTGCCCAAGCACGACGGCATCACCACGATGGTCATCGACATGAAGGCCCAGGGCGTCGAGGTCCGCCCGCTGCGCATGACCGCCGGCATCTCGGAGTTCAACGAGGTGTTCTTCACCGACGTGTTCGTGCCCGACGACGACGTGGTCGGCCCCGTCGACGGCGGCTGGACCGTGGCCCGCGCCACCCTCGGCAACGAGAGCGTGAGCATCGGCGGCGGCCAGGGCGGCATGAGCTTCCCCGGCTCGAGCCTGATCGGCCCGTTCGACGCCCACCCCGACCGGCTCACCGGGGGCGCGGCGCGCATCGGCCGCTACCTCGCCGGGGAGCAGGCCATCGCCCTGCTCAACCTGCGGGCCGCCCATCGGGCCGTGGCCGGCGGTGCCCCCGGGCCCGAGGGCAACATCACCAAACTCGTGCTGTCCGAGCAGATGCACGAGGCGGCGGCCGTCCTCACCGAGCTGTCGGGCCCCGATGCCCCGTTCATGGACGGCGCCGGCGGCATGTCCAACATGATCGTGCTGATGCACCGGGCCCTGTCCATCGCCGGCGGGACGTCGGAGATCAAGCGCAACCAGATCGGCGAGCGCATCCTCGGCCTGCCCCGCGACCCGCTGATCCGCTGATCCGCGGCGCGGGGGCTGGGGAGCTCAGCGGTAGTACCCGAGCACGTCGACGATCACGTCGGTGGCGACGTTGGCGTAGAGGTTGGCCACCGCCGTGATGTTCACCGAGGTCAGCGTGGTGACGGCGACGGTCTGGCCCGCGCTCGACCAGTTGAGGTTGGACGTGCCGGGCCAGGCGATGCCGTTGCGGTAGATCGACAGCCACCCGCCGGACGCCCCCGTGGTGTTGGTGGCGACCAAGCTCACCAGCGCGGCGGTGGCGCCGGAGGGGACGTTCGAGCCGTTGGCCTTCAGGTCGACGGCACGGGCGATGCTGGGGACGAGCGGCGCCTTGGTGCCCACGGCGGGGGTGGTGCCGGGGCGGGAGTCGTAGACCCGGACCGGGGACGGGAGCACGGCCAACGCGCCGGCCGAGCTCGGTCCGGCGAGCCGCCGCCACGTTCCCGGCGTGCCGGCGCTGACGCAGTACCAGAGGTCACCGGCGGCGTCCACGTGGACCTCGGCCAGCTGGTGCAGGTCGGACCGGGTGGGTGGGGAGGTGCTCTGCGGGGTGAACGCCAGGTGGATGCCGTCGGAGTACAGACGGAGGGCGGTCTGCGAGCCGCTGGCCCCGACGCCCACCACCCCGGTGGCCTGCAGGGCCTTGCCCGACTGGTTGTTGGCGTAGACCCCCACCGAGCCGAGCCCCGGGTCATCGGCGATCCCCCACACGCCGACGCCGCTGGTGGTCACGCCCCGCACCCCGGTGCCGAAGTCGCTCCGTCCGATCACACCGTTCCCCGTTGCGACGTTGGAGTACCCGTAGACGCCGTCGTCGACCGCCGCGCCGGTGGCGAAGCCCGACACGGCCGAGGGATGGCTCGATCCGGTGAAGGAGCCGTCCTGCACGACGAGCAGCCCGAAGGTGTTCGTCCCGCCGGTGGTCCGCAGTTCGGTGCTGGCCGTGCCCGTGTTGGCCGATCCGCCGTTGGCGCCGATGATCACCGACCCGCCGTTGGCGGCCGCCGCCGGTTCCGCGGTGCCGAGGGCCAGGGCGGCGGCCCCGCCGGCCGCCGCGGCCCCGGCCGTGCGCAGGAGGTCCCGCCGGCTCCGCCGGTGGTCGACCGGGTCCGTCGACGGGCCGGCCACCGGCGACGCTGGGCGGCTCCGCTCGAGCAGGGCCCGGTGCTCGGCGTCGAGCTGCCGGTGCCGGTCCTCGAGTGCGACCTGGGCGCGGCGGAGCTCGGCCAGCTCCCGCTGCAGGTCGAGCACAATGGCTTCGAGGTTCTCGGTGGTGGTCATGGGGTCACCTCCCGGCTGGCGCCGTCGCGCCGCCGCCACCGGATCGGACCACGGCCGAGGCCCACCCGACCTGAGCAACGGTTACTCAAATTCGCAGCCGACCGCCGGGTCGCCGGGCGGACCGTCGGGTGCCGGGCCGCCGCTCGGGGGCGATCAGGCCATTGCGGTGCGGCGGGCGATGTCGTCGGCGAACGGGCTCGGGAGCAGCCACCGTGGCACCGCCCGCACGAGGGGCGCCGGCCCGTGCACGGCGATGTCGCCGGCGGCGACGGCGTCGGCCCACCGGCGCGTGCCTTGCAGCACCGCCGCCAACGCCGGGGTGGCGGCCTCGATCACGACGTCGGGGTCAGACCCGGGGTGCTGCAGGCACACCGATGCGTGGCCGTGCTCGATCACGAACCAGACGGTGTGGCGTTCGGGCCGGGTGTGGTGCAGCTCGATCACGGTGCGGCCCGCCGGGAGCTCGTCGAGTGCGAGTTGCCGCTGCATCCACCAGGTGAGGGTGATGGCGTCGACATCGTCGACCGAGAGGTCGTCGTACAGGAACTCGACCGCCCACTGCCCGAGCCCGATGATCACCGGCTGGAGGGCCTTGCCCGCGGGGGTCAGCCGGTATTCGTGGCCCCGGCCCGACGGGGCCGGCCACAGCTCGACGACCCCCTTGCGCTCGAGGTGGCGCAGCCGTTGGGTGAGGAGGGTGCGGCTGAGGCCGGGCAGGCACCGGGCGATGTCGTTGAACCGGGTGCTGCCCATCATCAGTTCCCGGATGATCAGCGGGGTCCAGCGGTCGGCCAGCACCTCGGTGCCGAGGGCGACGGGGCAGTAGCGACCGTAGTCGGGCATGTCGGCATCGTCGCACGGACGTCGACCGGTGGGTAGTCCAGAATCAGTACCACCTGGGTCCAGCTCCTGCACTGGGCGCCCGGGAGCCGGCTCCGTACGGTCGACCCATGACCGACACCATGATCCGACCCGCCACCCCCACCGACCTGGCCGAGCAGGCCGCCGCGGTCGGGGCCGTCGCTGCCGCCCACGCCGCCCGTCACGACCGGGACGGGACCTTCGTGACCGAGGGGCTCGCCGCCCTCCGCGACGCCGGGCTCCTCGCCCTGGGCGTGCCGGCCGAGCTCGGCGGCATGGGCGCCAGCATCGCCGAGGTCGCCGGCTTCCAGCGGGTACTGGCCCACTCGTGCGCCTCCACCGCCCTGGCCACCGCCATGCACCAGCACGTGGTGGCCTTCACCGCCTGGCGCTGGCGCCGTGGCATGCCGGGCGCCGAGGCCACGCTGCGCCGGGTGGCCGACGAAGGGATCGTCCTCGTGTCGACCGGCGGCGCCGACTTCACCGCCCCTCGGGGCGAGGCGGTGCAGGTCGAGGGCGGCTATCGGGTGAGCGGGCGCAAGGTGTTCGCCAGCCTGTCGACCGAGGGTGACGTGCTGGTGACGATGTTCGCCTACGACGACCCCGAGCAGGGCCGGCGGGTCCTGAACATGGCCGTGCCGGTCGGCGCCGAAGGCGTGACCGTCCTCGGCGACTGGGACGCCCTTGGCATGCGGGGGACCGGCAGCAACCAGGTCGTGCTCGAGGACGTCTTCGTGCCCGAGGACAAGGTGGTGGCCAACCGCCCCCACGGCGTCATCGACCCCCCGCTCCTCGTCATCGGCACCATCTCCATGACGATCGTGGGAGGCGTGTACCTCGGGGTGGCCGAGGCTGCGGCCGAAGCGGCCATCGCCGCCGTGGCCGGCACCCCCAAGGCGGGCGACCCGATGGTGCAGCGCCAGGTCGGGCTCATGGACCACCGCCTCCAGGTGGCGCGCTGGGCCCACGAGCGGGCGGTCGCCCTCGTCGGCGGCGACCCGGCGCCGTCACCCGAGCTCTTCGGCGCGGTGATGACGGCCAAGCGGGAGATCGTCCTCGCCGGGACGGAGGTGTGCGACCTGGCCATGGAGATCGCCGGGGGCCCCGCCTTCTCGAAGGGTTCGGTGATCGAGCGCTGCTACCGGGACATGCGGGCCGGGGCCTTCCACCCGCTCACCCCGGAGGCCACGCTCGGGTTCAACGGCCGGCGCGCGCTCGGCCTGCCCACGGACGGCTGAACACGGGGGTCGATGGCCGACCGTTGGGCGGCCCCGGCGCGGCGGTCGAACCTCGGCCGGGCCGGGCCGTTCGTCTAGCATCGACGGTCCTATGCGTCCCCGCAACCGTGCCGTCGCCTCCCTGAGTGCCGTCGTCGTCGTGGCCGCCACGCTGGGGGTCTGGGCCCTTACGGCCCACGCCGCCACGATCGACGTCACCTCCACCGCCAACACGGGTCCGGGAAGCCTGCGGGCGGCCGTCGCCCAGGCCAACAGCTCGGCCGGGCCGGACACGATCAACCTTCCCGCCGGCACCTACGACGTCAGCGGGGCGATCACGATCAGCGACGATCTCGCGATCAACGGCGTCGGGGCGGGCTCTTCCATCATCTCGGGTGACGGCACCTCCCGCTTGTTCTTCCTCAGCGCCGGCAGCTTCAACGTCGGGTTCAACGACGTCACCTTGACCGGTGGCAACACGGGAGGGAGCGGCGGCGGCGGCGCGGTGCAGATCTCGCTCGGGGCCGGGGCGGCGTTCGTGAACACGGTGATCACGGGCAACAGCGCCCGCTTCGGTGGTGCCGTCTACAACGACGGGGCCGTCTCGTTCCTGAACACCACCGTCAGCGGCAACAGCTCGACCGACGACGGTGGCGCCGTCTTCTCGAGCGGCACCACGGCGTCGGTCACGGCGTCCACGTTCAGCGGCAACACCGCGGCGGGCAACGGTGGGGCCATCGTGTCGACCAGCACCACCTGGACGATCGACAACTCCACCTTCAGCGGCAACCAGAACACGCTCAACGGCGGGTCGGCCGGCGCCATGCGCATCGACAACGGGGCCCACGCCACGCTCCGACACGTCACGGTCGCCGGCAACAGCAGCGCCGGTCAGCCCGGTGGCGTCTTCGCCGTCGGCTCGGGGATCATCGACCTGGAGAACTCCCTGCTGATCGGCAACACCGGCAGCGGGGGCGTGCCGTCGAACTGTGGCACCAACGGCAACAGCCCGGTCATCAACAGCCAGGGCGGCAACCTGTCCGACGACACTTCGTGCTCGGCGCTGACCCAGGTGACTGATCGCAACAACGACAGCGGGACGACACTCGGCCTACTCGCCAACAACGGGGGGCCGACGATGACGCGGCTGCCCCTCGCCGGGAGCACGGCCATCGACAACGCCCCGTGCAATCCGGAGCTGACCGTCGACCAGCGAGGCATCACCCGGCCGCAGAGCACGAGCTGTGACATCGGCGCGGTCGAGGTGCTCGACACCAGCACGTCCAGCTCCTCGTCGAGCTCCAGCTCGTCGTCCAGCTCCAGCTCGTCGTCGAGCTCGTCGAGCAGCTCGGTCCCGGGGACGTCGTCGACCGCTGGCACGGTGCCGGGCACCAGCATCCCAGGGACCACCCTCATCATCGCCCCTGCGCCCACCACGGGGGCGGTGGGGGCCACCGGCGCCCTGCCCTACACCGGTGCGGGCACGGCCACCCTCGTGCGCATCGCCCTGGTGCTGCTGGGCCTCGGCGCCGGTTCGGTGGCCGTCGCCCGTCGCCGGCGCGCCCGGCTCTGATCTGACCAGCCGCCTCGTCGCCCTGCGCCGATCGTCGGCCTGCCGCCGGCACGTCGGACGCCGGCCCTACGCTCGACGACCATGATCGCCTCTCCCCGGCGCCGTGGCGCCGTGACCCTCGCGCTCGGCCTCCTGGTGTCGCTCCTTGGCGCCTCCTGCTCCGGATCGGACGAGAAGGCCGGCGGCCCGTCCCCGGCCGGCGGCGGCACGACGCCGGGCACGAAGCCGGTGGCGGGCGCCAAGCCCAACGTGCTGTTCGTCCTCACCGACGACATGCGCTACGACGACCTGCAGTACATGCCCCAGACCCGCAAGCTCGTGGGCGACGCCGGCCTCACCTTCGACGCCCACTTCGACAACGTCACCCTGTGCTGCCCGGCCCGCACCTCGATCCTGCGGGGCCAGTACAGCCACAACACCGGCATCCTCACCAACGGGGGCGACAACGGCGGGTTCGAGACCGCCTATGCCGAGAAGGTGGAGGAGTCGACGATCGCCACGGCGCTCCACGGCGCCGGCTACCGCACCGGCCTGTTCGGCAAGTACCTCAACGGCTACCCGAACACCGCCAGCGACACCTACGTGCCGCCAGGCTGGGACGCGTGGTCGAGCTCGATCAAGGGCAACGCCTACGGCGAGTACAACTACACGCTCAACGAGAACGGCAAGGCGGTGTCGTACGGCACCAAGCCCGAGGACTACGGCACCGACGTCTACATGCGCCAGACGCGGGACTTCATGGCCGAGGCGGGCCGTTCGGGCAAGCCGTTCTTCGCCTACCTCGCCGTGTACGCCCCTCACTCGCCGGCCACGCCGGCGCCGCAGGACGAAACGACGTTCCCCGACGTGCAGGCGCCCCGCGACCCGGCCTTCAACGAAGCCGACGTGAGCGACAAGCCCAAGTTCATCCAGAACCTCACCGAGCTCGACACCAAGGCCCGCCGCCAGACCGACGCCCTCGCCCGGCGACGGGCCCAGTCGCTGCAGGCCGTGGACCGCGGTGTGGCCTCGCTGATCGACTCGCTGACCGCCAGCGGGCAGCTCGGCAACACCTACATCGTCTTCACCTCCGACAACGGCTTCCACCTCGGCCAGCACCGTCTGCGGGCGGGCAAGCAGACGGCCTACGAGACCGACATCCACCTCCCGCTCCTCGTGCGAGGGCCCGGCGTGGCCGCGGGCAAGCACGCCACCGCGATGACGGGCAACATCGACCTCGCCCCGACCTTCGCCGAGCTCGGCGGCACGTCGCTGGCCCACGCCGCCGACGGCCGCTCGCTGGTGCCGTTCCTCACCGGCGGCGGGGTGGCCCCGGCGTCGTGGCGCAACGCCTACCTGCTCGAGCACTGGACGGTGTCGTCGCGGGTCGAGCCCCGGCCGGGCGCGGCGCAGCTCGAGCCCGACGATCTCGACCAGGGCGGCAGCGTGCCCGAGTCGACGGGCGGCGAGGCGACGTCGTCCACGACGACCACCACCCGCAACAGCCGGCTCGGCGCGGCCGCGGCGACGGTGATGCCCGAGTTCGCCGGGCTGCGGGTGCCGGGGTACACCTACGTCGAGTACGTCACCGGTGAGCGCGAGCTCTACGACAACGCCAAGGACCCCGACCAGCTCGACAACATCGCCTCGTCAGGGCCGGCCGACCTGCTCGCGGCCCTCCACGACCGCCTCGAGAAGCTCCGGACCTGCGCCGGCGACGCCTGCCGCGCCGCCGAAGTTGCCCCGTTCACCCGCAAGAGCTGATTCGCGCCGCCATCGCGGTCCTTTGGGTGCGTGAGGGCGCGCATAGCGCACCCTTACGCACCCAAAGGACGGGCGCGCCCCTTGACGTCCCGGAGGGAGTGGGGCATACTCCGAACAGCGTTCGGAAGGGCGAACGCCGTTCGTAAGTCTCGTTCCTCCTGGATGGGTCATGTCCGCTCCTGCTTCCACCGCCACCACGAGAGTGGTCACGACCGCGTCCGCCGCGGAGGCTGACCGGCCGGATCGGCGGGCGGCCCGCCGGCAGGCGACGCGGGACGAGATCGTCGCCGCGGCGTGGGAGCTGGTGCGGGAGAAGGGCCTGGCCGGCCTTTCGCTCCGTGATCTCGCCGCCCGGGTGGGGTTGAAGGCCCCGTCGCTGTACTCGTATTTCGACTCGAAGCACGCGATCTACGACGCCATGTTCATGGAGGGCTACCTCGCCTTCGAGGCCGGGTGGGAGCGCCTCGCCGCGGAGGCGACCGAGGATCCCGCCGCCCTCGAGGGGATCGACCTCCTGCGCACGATGGCCACCCGGTACGTCGAGTTCTGCACCGACGACCCCGCCCGGTTCCAGCTCCTCTTCCAGCGGACGATCCCTGACTTCGAGCCGTCGCCCGAGAGCTACGCCGTCGCCGAGCGGGTGCTCGCCGCCGCAGCCGAGCGCTTCGGGGCGATCGGCATCACCGACCCCGGGAGCGTCGACCTCTGGACGGCGCTGCTCAGCGGCCTGGCCAGCCAGCAGATCGCCAACGATCCCGGCGGCGACCGCTGGTCCCGGCGCATCGACGAGGCCGTCGAGATGTTCGCCGCCGCCCGAGCACCCCACCTGATCACGACCATCACCAGGAGTCAGCCATGACCACGAGCACCAGCACGCCGGCCACGACCGACCGCACCGAGGTCGACCCCATCGACGTCACCGACGCGCCGCCGCTCAACCACGCCGAGGGCGTGGAGCTGCAGGGCGCCGAACTCGCCGCGACACTGACGTTCCTGCGGACCCTGGGTCCGGCTGATTGGGCGGCCCAGACCGACTGTCCGGCCTGGGACGTCCACCGCATGTACCTCCACGTGCTCGGCGCGTGCGAGGCCGGCGCGTCGATGCGGGAGAACATGCGCCAGATGCGGCTGGGCATGAAGCACCGGCGTCGGCAGGGTGGCCCGCTCGAGGCGGCCCTCTCCCACGTGCAGGTGGAGGAGCGCCTCGCCATCGAACCGGCCGAGCTCGTCGGGCGCCTCGAGGCCGTCGCTCCCCGCACGGTCCGGGCCCGGGCCAAGATGCCGAGGCTCATGCGCAAGGCGTCGCTCGAGGTGGACGGGCCGGTGGTGGAGCGCTGGACCGTCGGGTACCTGGCCAGCACCATCTACCTCCGCGACCTCTGGATGCACCGGATCGACGCGGCGCGGGCCACCGGCCGCTCCCTCGAGCTCACGGCGAGCCATGACGGTCGGATCGTCGCCGACGTCGTGGCGGAGTGGGCCCGCCGCCACGGCCGACCGTTCCGCCTCACGCTGACCGGGCCAGCGGGCGGCGTGTTCGTCTCGACGGGGACGGACGGGAACGGCGCCGCCGCGTCCACCGAGGGCGAGGCGCCGGTGGTCCTGACGATGGACGCCGTGGAGTTCTGTCGGATCCTCGCCGGTCGCGAGCACGGCGAGGGCCTCCTCGCCACGATCGTGCCCTTCTGACGGAGCCAGCCCGGCCGCTCGTCCTTGGGTGCGTAAGGGCGCGCATAGCGCACCCTTACGCACCCAAGGCGTACGTCCTCCGCCCCGGGCAGGCGGGGTCGACGCACACGGCCGGGCGATCGGCCAAGCTGGTGCCGTGGGGACGTTGGTACCGGAGGACTTCCCGCTCCAGACGCTGAAGAACGACGCCGAACGCCGGGTGGTGGAGGCGTTCCGGGACGGGCTGCCCGACAGCTGGTTCGTCGTGCCCGACGTCGGGTTGTGGTCCAGCCGCCGGGACTTCCAGCTCGACATCGTGCTCATCCACCCCGAGTTCGGGATCGCCGATATCGAGGTCAAGGGCCACCGGATGGAGATCGTCGGCGGGGTGTGGCAGTCCCGTGGGGTCCCCCTCACCCCCCAGCCGCTGGACCAGGCCAGCGGCAACGCCTACGCCCTCCGCGACCGACTCCGCCGCGAGGTGTCGAGCCTCGAGCACGTCGACGTCGAACATGCGGTCGCCCTGCCGAACACGATCGCCATCGACGGCCGGCTCCCGACCGGCGTCAACCCCGCCCAGGTGCTCCTCGCCGACGACATCGCCGATCCCCAGGACGCCATCGAGCGGTTGCTCACCTCCCGGTGGCGCCGCCTGCTGAGCGACGCCGAGGTGGCGGCCGTCCTCCAGGTGCTGGCCCCCGACGCGTCGGTCGTCTTCGATCCGGAGGCCCTGGCCAGCTCCACCCGCACTCGTCTCGACGAGGTCAGCCGGCACCACACCGAGGTGCTCGAGCGTCTCGACCTGAACCGGCGGGTGGCCGTCACCGGTGCCGCCGGCACCGGCAAGACCCGGTTGGCTTCGGCGTGGGCCACGCGTGCTTACCGCCGCGGGGAGCGCACGCTCTTCGTCTGCTACAACGAGCCGCTGGCCGCCTCCTTGCGTCAGCGCCTGCCGGACGATTCGAACCTCGTGATCGGCGCCTTCCTCTCGCTCGCGCTCGACCTCGCCGGCATGCCACCGATCGATCGCCCGGCCGAGCCGGACGATCACTGGTGGACGGTCGAGGCCTGGGGCCATCTGCACCGGAAGTGGCACGAGGTCACCGACCGCTTCGACACGATCGTCGTGGACGAGGCCCAGGACTTCAGCCCGGCGTGGCTGGCGCAGCTGGCGGCGCTACTCGACCCCGACGGCCCCCGCCGCATGCTCCTGGTCGCCGACGAAGCGCAGATGCTGTTCCGCCGCGGCTTCGCCCTGCCCTCGGTCGAGGACGGATGGGTCAGGGCGGAACTGGTCACCAACTGCCGCAACGCCCACGAGATCGCCCGGCTCCTGCGCCGCTGTCTCGGCGGGGCGGCGGCACCGGCCGACCGGCCCTCGGGGATGGGGGTGCGGTGGATCGAGGCCAGCGGCGACGCGGCGATCGTGGGTGCGGTTCGGGCGGAGGTGGAGCGTCTTGTCCAGGACATCGGGCGGGACCCGTCGCACCTGCTCGTGGCCACCACCAGGAGCGCGTCACGGGACCTGCTCCGCGCCGAGCTCGGGTTGGTGCCCTGGGAGGCTGCCGGCGGCGGCGCGGTCATCTGCGAGACGGTGTTCCGGGCCAAGGGCCTCGAGGCCGACACCGTCCTGCTCGTGGTGCCCGAGCTCCCCGACAACGAAGCGTTGCTCTACGTCGGCATCAGCCGGGCCGTGTCGGAGCTGTGCATCATCGGTCCCGCCGACGTGGCCGACCGACTGCACCTTTCCTGAGTCCGACCTCGTCCTTGGGTGCGCAAGGGCGCGCATAGCGCACCCTTGCGCACCCAAGGGTCCGGATCGCCGGATTCAGTGCGGCGCCTTGGTCGCGGCCTTGAGGGCGCTGACGACCGAGCGGGCGTCCTTCGCCGCCGCCTTCAGGTCGGTGCGGGCGGTGGTCAGGTCGGTGCGGGCCGCCGTGATCGTCGCCGCGTTCGCGGTGGCGACGTTGGCGTCGCCATGGTCGGGTCCGATGCTCTGCAGCGACGCGGTGGCCTTGGCCGCCAACGGGCCGGCGGCGTCGATCTTCGCCTGCAGGTCGGCCAGGGCGGCCTCGGCCTTGGTCATGTCCGCACCGTCCGACGCGACGGCCGACACGATGTCGGCCAGCTTCGACCGCACCGTGCGGAGGTCGTCGATCGCCACGGTGATCCACCCGCAGGCGCTGGTGGCGAAGGCCTGCGGCGTGACCACCAGGTACACGCGGTAGTCCTGGAAGATCGAGGTGAACTCCGGCCGCGCCGCGGCGACGGTCGTCGCCCCGGCCAGCCGCGTGCCCAGTGTCGTGAGGCCCGTCCGGTCGGCGGCGATGATGCCGGCGACCTTGCCGCCGGTGTCGCACTGGGGGTGCAGGGCGACCCGGGAGGCGAGCTCGGTGAGGTGGGTCTGTCGCTCGGCGATGGCGGCGGCGCCCTCCTTCTTGATCTCGGCCAGCACGGTCGGGACCTTGATCGGCGGGACGGCCTTGGCCGGTGACGTCGCCCACACGGGCGTCGCGGCTGCGATCGAGGCCACCGTTGCGAGCCCTGCCATCAGAACGAGGCGACTGCTTCGGACCGTGGTAGCCATGGTGCCTCCTGTCGGTGCTTCGGGGGTCGGCCCCGGGGTCAACCCCGCGGGTCGGTCTTGGCCTGGGACTGCCCGGACTGCAGGTCACCGCCGGCGTCGTCGAGGTCCTTGTCGATCTGGTCGATCTCGCTCACCAGGTCGGCGACGGGGACCGTGGTGCCGGGCGCCGCCTTGCTGGTGCCCGGCGTCGTGCCCCGCGGGGTCGTGGCGGCGACCGACGTGACCGTGCTCGTGGTCGACGACGTGGGCCCGGTGGCCGTGTCGGCCGGCTTGGAGCACCCGGCGATCGTTCCCACCACGGCGATCAGCCCGACGGTTGAGAGGAGAGCCCGGCGGGTGGTGCGGCTGCGGCGGTGGCGGACGTCCATCGCCGCACTGTCGCGCGGCGCGGGCCGGAAGGGGCCGCGGGAACCATGAGGAAAGTGTTAGGGCTTCCGAGCCAGGTCCCACGCCTCAGGCGCGGCGCTGCGAACCTCATCGACGCCGATCGGGACCCGCGCCTACCGTTGCGTTCCGGAGCGCGACCCCGCCAGGCATCGCTGAGCGTTCGGTGCCTGGGGTCGCGCCCGGTAGCGGCTTACTCCTTCTCCGGGCGGCCTACTTGCCGGTACCGACGCCGGATCTCGGCCCGCAGATGGTGGGCGCCGGCCCGGACCTCGGGGTCGGCCGTGCCGGCGAGGTCGTCGAGGGCGACCATCGCGACCGCGGGGCCGGGGCCCCACAGCCGGAGGACGAGCGGCGCCACCCACCCGGCGCTCCAGCTCGGCGACGGCCGGGTCCCGGCCCAGGTCAGCACCACCGCCCGACCACGGGTGACGTCCCGTTCGGTGAGGCGCGGCCGGGGGAGGGCCAGCAGCATGCGCAGCGCCCGCACGCCGCTGCTCCCCGACGCGGTGTGGAGGAGCTCGACGAGATCGTCGTGGAGCCCGGGCGGGCGTTGGCGCCGAGCCAACCGGACGGCGTCGAGGAAGTCCCAGCGTTGCCCGGCGATGCAGTAGTGGCGGAGCACCGGCCGGAGCCGGGCCCGTTGTGCCACCGTCAGCCGGCGGTTGCCGAGGTGGTGCAGCAACCGGCTCTTCAGATAGCCGGTGCGGAAGGCCCACGGGTCGGCCTCGAGGTAGGCGATCGCCGCGTCGATGGCGCCGGGCTCGTCGAGCTGGAGCTCGATGACGAGGTCCCACGGGTCACGAGCGGGGAGCGGAGGCTCGGCCATCCCCCAACGCTGGCACAGGCGCGAGCGGGGGGTGGAGGGAGTTCGCCGGTCAGGTGTCGGCGTGGGCGGTCACCCAGCGGTCGAGGCCGGCCAGGCCGTCCTTGAGCGCCTTGGCGAGCTGCTTGCGGAGCACCGGAAGCATCGGCTTCATCCACGGCTTGAGGGCGAGGGCCTGGACGTAGGTGACGTCGGTGCCGGTCTCCCGGGGCGACAGCGTGACCCGCTCGACCAGCGTGGCCACGCCGGGCAGGTTGATCTCGGTGACGCAGAAGGCGTAGCGCTCCTCCGGGTCGAAGGCGAGGAGCACCTCCTCCACCTTCAAGGGGCCGACCTCCACGTGACGGCCGGTGCCGACGCCGTACGGCGGCGGGGTGGTGTAGCGGGCGACGCGCAGGTCGGGGAACCACTCGGTCCACGTCTCGGCGTCGGCGACAGCCGGCCAGATGGCCCCGGGGGGCGCGTCGATGTGGCGGGTGGCTTCGATCCGAAGCGGGGCGGTGTCGGCGAACGAGAGATCGGCCTGGCGAAGCGGCTTGCCCATGGGGCGCACCCTATGCCGGGTGGTGGCCCGGTCCCCAGCCCGGCTCGGCCCGGTTTGGGATCGGCGCCGACGCCGGTGGGAGGCTGGCACCATGCAGGCAGCGGGGGACAGCGCGGGCGGCGGGGAGGGCGGACAGCCCGTCGACGAGGCAAACGACGCGGACGACGCGGACGAAGCGGCGCGCCACGCCGCCCACGACGACGCCCGCACCCGGCTGGCCGGCGCGTTCCGGCGCCTGGGGCACGCGCTCATGGCCCACGACGTCGACCTCGGCGAGGTGGACGAGATGGTGGCGTGGCTCGACGGGCGAGCGGCCGAGCTGGAGGCCTCGCCCCCGCGCTCGAAGTACGAGGGCAACCCGCGCCGTCTGAACCACTACTCGGCCATTCTGAACGGCACGATCCACGAGGTCGTCCCCGACGGCGAGCCCCTCGACCTGTTCGTCAACTCGCCGGCGTCGGGGCCGTGGAACCCGATGGGCGTCGGGATGGAGGTGCGGCGCGACGGCGACGGAGTGGTGGCCCGCGTCCGCTGCGGCTCCGCCCACGAGGGTCCGCCCGAACGGGTCCACGGTGGCGTGCTGGCCATGCTCCTCGACGAGGTGATGGGGTCGGCCCTGACCGTCAACAACGAGCTGGCGTTCACCGCCCGACTGGAGGCCGATTACAGGGCGGCGGCGCCGCTCGGTGAGGAGCTCGAGTTGCGGGCGCGGGTCGTGGAGCGGGACGGGCGCAAGATCAGGGTCGAGGCCGAGATCCGGCACGGCGACGAGGTGGCGGTGGTGGGCCGGGGCTTGTTCATCTCCATGCTCGAAGCCCGACGGGCCGAGTTCACCGAGCGCTTTGGCTCCCCCGATTCCTTGGGTGCGTAAGGGCGCGCATAGCGCACCCTTGCGCACCCAAGGATCCCTGGCGGTGGTCGGTTGGTCGTTGTGCCCTACCGCCGGTCGGCGCGGGGGACGACCATGGACCCGTGAGGCAGGCGACCACAGCGAGTGCACGGACCGCGCCGGGCGCACCCCGGCCGCGCTGGCCGTGCGTGGCCACGGCCGACGAGTTGGTGGCGGCGTTGCCGGGCGATGGTCTCCTCGACCGCGTCGATGTGCAGCGAACCCGGGCCATCACCATCCGGGCCCGGCCCGAGGACGTGTGGCCTTGGGTGGTGCAGCTCGGGCAGGAGCGTGGCGGCTTCTACTCCTACGACCGGCTCGAGAACCTCTTCGGGTGCCGGGTCCACAGCGCTGACGAGATCGTGGCCGAGTGGCAGTCGCCGGCGGTCGGCGATCCGTTCAAGCTGCACCCCAAGGTGGCCTTGGAGATCGCCGAGGTCGACCCACCCCGGGCCATGGTGATCGCGGGTGTGGCCCCTGCTCCGTCCGGGTCCGGTCCCGAGGACGCGGACGCGGACGCGGACGCGGCCGATGACGCCGATCCGAGCCGTCGAGCCGACGCCACCCCGGCGCCTCCCTACGACTTCACCTGGGCGTTCGTCGTCGCCGACATCGGTCCCGGGCAGACCCGGCTCATGGTGCGGGAGCGCTACCGGTACCGCCCTGGCGCCCGCGGGGTCCGCCCGATGGTGGCCGTCCTGGCCCGGATCAGCGCCCTCATGACCCAGCGGATGCTCCGTGGGATCCGCGCCCGGGCCGAGCGGTGCTCGTCCGATCCCTTGGGTGCGTAAGGGCGCGCATAGCGCACCCTTACGCACCCAAGGACGTCAGCGGCTGCGCAGGTGGGCGAGCAGCAGCGCGTCGAGGCGCTCGGGGGCCTCCTCGGGCACCCAGTGGCTGACCCCGTCGAGCACCTCGTAGCGGTAGGGCGCGGCGACGAAGGCGCCGGTGGCGTCGGCGGCATCCCGACCGAGGCAGCAGTCGCCGGTGCTGTAGACGTAGAGCGTGCGCACCCGCACCGCGGAGACGGCCGGCCCCGGGGCACGCCGCGGGTTGTTGGCCACGTACCAGTTCAGCGCCGCCTGCATCGCGTCCGGTGAACCGAGCACCGCCCGGTAGCGGGCGATGTCGGCGGGCGGCAGCACCTTGGCAAAGACCACGTCGAGGAACGTCGAGTCGGCCGCCCCGAACCTCGCCCCGGCCCCGGGGGCGGCGAACGTCTCGATGTAGGCGGACTTCCGGGACTGCTCGCTCCCCGGGTCGGTCAGCGCCGCGGCGTAGGCGGCGGGGTGGGGGACGGACACGGCGGTCAGGCTGCGGAGACGCTCGGGGTGCGTCGCCGCCACGACCCAGGCGACCGCCGCGCCCCAGTCGTGCCCGACGAGGTGGAACGTGGCGATCCCGAGCGCGTCGGCCACGCCGAGCACGTCACCGATGAGGAGATCCATCCGATAGTCGGTGGCGGCGGGCGGGCGGGAGCCGGGGGAGTAGCCGCGCTGGTCGAAGGCCACGGTCCGGTACCCGGCGGCGGCGAGGGCCCGCTGCTGGTGGCGCCACTCGTAGGACGATTGCGGGAAGCCATGGAGCAGCACGACCGGTTCGCCGGATGCCGGTCCCTGGAGACGGGCGTGGAAGGTGAGCGGGCCGACGGCCACGTCGCGTTCCTCGACCGGTCCGGGGTCCGCGGCGGACGTGTCGGCCGCGGCCGGGACCGAGCCGCCCGGGACGGAGCCGCCCGGGACGGGGCCGGCCGGGACGGAGCCGGCCGGGACGGTGGCCGAGGCGCGGGCCGGGCCGGTGGACCCGGGGCCCGGCGGGCTCGGGGTCGTCGTCGTACCGGCGCACGCCGGCAGGAGCAGGCCCCCGACGAGCACGAGGAAGACGAGGCTGACGCCGCCGCCGACGACAGACGATCGTGCGGGTGCCGGGCGCGTCATGCTTTGCTCCTATGTCAAGCGGCCTCGGCGAGCGGGGTCGCTGAGGCTGCGGGTTGGGTGTCTGCGAGCAGGGAGCGGTAGACGACGTCGGAGAGGCGTCGCTTGAGGGCTCGCAGCGCTTCGGTCTTGGTGTTGCCGTTGGCGATGCGTCGTTCGAGGTAGGCGTGGGCGTCGTCGTGGCAGCGCATCTGGGTGATG
>JAKOVR010000009.1 GCA_029782025.1 Actinomycetes bacterium
GCGCTTGTGCGCATCGATCCCGAGAGTCACCATGTTCACGTCACCTTTCACTTGAACGAGTGGAAGAGACGGGACCGGTCGGTGGGCACACCTCAGTGGGGGCGATGCCACGCTCCTATCAAGCCACGCCGGCCGGTTCCGCGCGTCCGGGGGCCGGCAGAAAGCATGTTGTCCACGAAGGACAGGCAGGCTACGAGCCAATCCCCCGGACGACGACCAGAGTGACACTGACGGCAGGCTACGCGGCCCGCCGTGTGCCGCTCGTGTGGTCGCGCGCCGGGCGCGGCTTAGGGGAGCGGCGCGGGGCCGCGATCGGGGACGGCCCGGGCCCGACGCCGGGCCCTGATCCGGCGGACAGCCCGTCGGGCCACCCGGAACAGCACGACCGCGATCACGGTGCTGATGACGAAGAGGACGGCGGTGACCACGGCGGCCACCCGCGGGAAGGCGATGGCGAGGGCGAGGACGCCGGCGACGAGGCCGTCTTCGAGGAACGAGACGACCACGTTGGAGGCCGGCTCGGGGGAGGTGTTCACGACCGCCCGGATCGACGCCTTGGCGGTGTGGGACGACAGGGCGAGGAGCCCGCAGGTGAGGGCCATCACCACCGGGCTCGGCAGGTCGGTGCCGATCTGCTGGGCCGGCGCGAGGGCACCGATGGCGGCGCCGGCCGCGGGGCGGATGATCGTGTGGACGAGGTCCCACGCCGAGTCGAGCAGCGCCACCTTGTCGACGAGCAGGTCGACGACGGCGAGGGCCACGGCGACGCCGATCACCCAGGGGCGTTGCAGCAGCTCGGCGGTGTGGATCCAGCCGAGCCGTCCGGCCAGCCCGAGGGCGGCGATCACCGCGTAGACGCTGATCCCCGCCGACCAGCTGGCGCCGAGCGCCGTGCCGAGCTCCACCCCGCTGACGGTAGCGGGGGCTTGGGTGCGCAAGGGCGCGCATAGCGCACCCTTACGCACCCAAAGGTCCGGGGCTCAGGGGCGCCGACCGGTCCAGGCGACGAGGCGGTCGATGGCGGGGGCGTCGTCGGCCACCGGTACGGCGTTGCCGAAGGGGTCCTCCCACGGCACGCCCTCGGGGAGGTTGGCGGCGAAGCCGGCCCACAGCGCACCCCGGTCGGCCATCGGCAGCTCGCGGCGGATGGCGGCCTCGGCGGCGGCGAGCACGTCGGCGCCCCACACGGGGGACTGGCCCGTCGCCCGGGCGAGGTCCCAGGTGTGGACGACGACCTCGTTGGTGTACGTGCCGAGCACCTCGGCGCCGGTGATCGTCGTCCAGGGGAGCTCGGTCGGCCGGTCGAGCAGGGCGTCGTCGGTCCAGGCCGCCTGCACCGCGTGGGCGCCCTCGGTCCAGGCCGCGTACCAGCCGCCGCCGCGGACGTCGGGGGCGTCGGTGGGCCAGGTCGACGGCTCGTCGGCCCGCCCGGCGGCCGCCACCCGGCGCACCACCATCACCAGGTGCTCGAGCAGGTCGCGCACGGTCAGGCCGTCGCAGGGGGTGGGCTGGTCGAGCTGGTCGTCGCCCACGGCGGCGATCACCGGCCCGGCCGTGGCCACCGCCCGGGCGAAGAGGTGGCGGGGATCACCGGGGTCGAGGGCGGTGGCGGTGGCGGGGAGGGGAGGGGTTTCGGTGTTGGTCATGGCGGCATCGTGCCTCCCTAAACAGGTCACCTTCTGTCCGGTTTAGATGAGAAGATCGCGAGGTGCGTGCCGACCGCCTCGTTGCCGTCCTCCTCCTGCTCCAGCAGCGGGGCCAGGTCACCGCGGCCGAGGTGGCGGCGGAGCTGGAGGTGTCGGAGCGCACGGCCCGCCGCGACCTCGACGGCCTCGCCCTCGCCGGTCTCCCCGTGTACTCGGTGCAGGGGCGGGGCGGCGGGTGGCGGTTGGCCGGCGGCGGCCGCACCGACCTGTCGGGCCTCACGGCCGACGAGGCCCGGGCCCTGTTCACCGTCACCGGCCCGCAGGTCACGCCCGAGGTGAAGGCGGCGCTGCGCAAGCTCGCTCGCGCGTTGCCCGAGCCGCTGCGGGAGCGGGCCGAGGCGGCCCAGCGCGCGGTAGCGGTCGACCCCAGCACCTGGGACCGCACCGACCGAGCCGAACGGACTACCGGCGGGGGCCCGGACGGGTACCGCTCGCTCCGCTTCCTCGATCCGCTGCAGCGCGCCGTCGTGGAACGCGAGCAGGTGCGCCTCGGCTACCGCGACCGCGCCGGCGCCCGCACGACCCGCACCGTCCACCCGCTCGGGCTGGGGGCCAAGGGTGCCACGTGGTATCTCGTGGCCGGCACCGAGGCCGGCCGGCGCAGCTTCCGGGTCGACCGCGTCACCTCTGTGGTGCCGCTGGGGGTACCGGCCGAACGGCCCGACGACTTCGACCTCGACGAGGTCTGGCGCTCGATCGTGCGCGACGTCGACCGCCTCCGCACTCCCTTGATCGCCCACGGGCTGGTCGACCCGCCTTTCCTCGGGCCGTTGCGGTGGGTGCTCGGCACCCGCGTCGCCGTGGGACCGCAGGGTGGTGACGGGCGGGTGCCGGTGGAGCTCCGCGGCCACACCGTCGCCTCGCTGGCCGCCGAGCTGGCCGGGTTCGCCGGGCCCCTCGAGGTGACCGACCCGCCCGAGCTGCGCCGAGCCCTCCTCGATACCGGCACCCGCCTCGTCGAGCGGTACGGTGACGCCCGTTGATCCCGGAATCAATGTCGTACCGGGACGGATCGGCTGGCAGCAGGAGGGGCGCATGACCACCGACGGAACGGACAGCGATCGCGGCTTCGGCGCCGACACCACCACCGAGGAGGTCCTGGCCGGGGTCGACCTCACCGGCCGGATCGCCGTGGTGACCGGTGCGGCCAGCGGCCTCGGCCAGGAGACGGCGCGGGCGCTGGCCGCCCACGGCGCCACCGTGGTGTTGGCCGGCCGTGACGTGGCCAAGCTCGACGAGGCGCGGGCGGCCATCGCCGCCGAGGTCGACGGCGCCCGCCTCGACACCGCCGTCGTCGATCTGGCCTCGCTGGCCTCGGTGCGGGCGGCGGCGGCCGACCTCTCCGCCCGCTTCGAGCGCATCGACCTGCTGATCTGCAACGCCGGGGTGATGGCCTGCCCCCTCGCCCGCACGGCCGAGGGCTTCGAGATGCAGTTCGGCACCAACCACCTCGGCCACTTCCTGCTCACCAACCTGCTGGTGGACCGGCTGCTGGCCGCCCCGGCGCCGCGGGTGGTGGCCCTCTCGTCGGCCGGGCACCGCGAGTCGCCGATCCGGTGGGACGACCCCAACTTCGAGCACACCGAGTACCACAACTGGTTGGCCTACGGGCAGTCCAAGACGGCCAACGCCCTGTTCGCCCTCGAGCTCGACCGGCGCTACCGCGACCGGGGCCTGCACGCCTACTCGGTCCACCCCGGCGTCATCCCCACCCCGCTCGCCCGCCACCTCACCGCCGAGGACATCGAGTGGCTCTCGTCGCGGGCCCGCAACGCTCGGCGCCCGGCCGAGAGCGACGCGTCAGGGGGCGCGCCATCCGGGGGCGGCGGCATGCGGTTCAAGTCGGTGGAGGCCGGCGCGGCGACCACGGTGTGGGCCGCCACCGCGCCCGAGCTCGACGACCACGGTGGCGCCTACCTGGCCGACTGCCAGGTGGCGCCCCTGCTGTCCGACGAGCACCAGGGCGCCAACGCCCTGGCCCCCTACGCCTGCGATCCCGACGAGGCGGCCCGCCTGTGGACGCTATCCGAGGAGCTCGTCGGCCTGGCCGGGGACGATCGCCCATGACCGCCGGCCCCGGCACCGGCACCGGCGCCGCCGAAGCCGATGCCGAGGTGGTCGACGTCGCCGTGATCGGGACCGGGTTCGGCGGGCTGGGCATGGGCGTCAGCCTGAAGCGGGCGGGGCGCGACTCGTTCGTGATCATCGAGAAGGCCGACGGGGTGGGCGGCACCTGGCGGGAGAACACCTACCCCGGCGCGGCGTGCGACGTGCCCGCCCACCTCTACTCCTACTCCTTCCACCGCTACGACTGGTCGAGGCGCTTCCCGCCCCAGGCCGAGATCCTCGCCTACATCGAGCACGTCACCGACCACTACGGCCTGCGCCCGCACCTGCGACTGGGGGCCGGGGTCGCCTCGGCCGCGTGGGACGAGGACAGCGCCACCTGGACGCTGGCCCTCGACGGGGGCAGGGAGGTGCGAGCCCGGGTCGTGGTGTCCTCGGTCGGGCAGCTCAACCGTCCGGCCCTCCCGTCGATCGCCGGGCTCGACACCTTCGCCGGGCCGGCCTTCCACTCGGCCCAGTGGCGTCACGACGTCGCCCTCGCCGGGTTGCGGGTCGGCGTGATCGGCACCGGGGCCAGCGCCATCCAGTTCGTCCCCGAGGTGGCCAAGTCGGCCGGCCACGTCACCGTGTTCCAGCGCAGCGCGCCCTACGTGATCCCCAAGCCCGACCGGCCCTACAGCCCGGGTGAGCGTCGGCTGTACAAGCTGCTCCCGCTCGTCGAGAAGCTCGACCGGCTGTCGATCTTCCTCCGGGGCGAGCTCCTCACCTCGGCCATCGACGGCAACGGCACCGCCGTCAAGGGCGTGCTGAAGATGTGGAAGGAGTACCTCGACGAGCAGGTGCCCGACCCCGAGCTGCGGGCCAAGTGCACGCCCGACTACAAGATCGGGTGCAAGCGCATCCTTTTCACCAACGACTGGTACGCCACGCTGCAGCGACCGAACGTCGAGCTGTGCACCGACGCCATCAGCGCGGTCGAGCCCACCGGGGTGCGCACGGCCGACGGCGTGCTCCACGAGTGCGACGTCCTCGTCTACGGCACCGGGTTCGCGGCGACGGGGTTCCTCCAGCCGATGCGGTTCACCGGGCGCGACGGGGCCGACCTCCACACCCGCTGGGCCGACGGCGCCGAGGCCTACAAGGGCGTCGCCGTCCACGGGTTCCCGAACCTGTTCCTCCTGTACGGGCCCAACACCAACCTCGGCGGCAACTCGATCATCTACATGCTCGAGGCCCAGATCCGCTACGTGCAGCAGGCCCTCGACGAGATGCACCGGCTGCAGCTTGCCGCCCTCGAGGTGCGCGACGACGTCGAGCGCGACTTCGTCGCGTGGGTCGACGCGACCATCGAGAAGAGCGCGTGGCAGTCCGGGTGCCACAGCTGGTACCGGGTCGACAACGGCCGCAACACCAACAACTGGCCCGTGCTCACCAACGCGTACGCCAAGGCGATGCGTCGGATCGACCTGCTCGACTACGAGGCCACGCCACAACGCTCGTGGGCGGTGGCGTGATGGCCCGCCGTTCGTCGCCCCCGAAGCTGCCGCCGGCCTTGGCCTTCGCCGGGGCCAAGCTGCTGCGGCGCTACGTGATGGCCGACGGCGCCTCGTTCGCCGAGCAGCGGGCCCGCATGCAGCGACTCAACTCGCTGCTGCCGTCACCCCCGGGCATCACCGTGCGGACCGAGACCGTGGGTGGCGTGTCTTGCGACCGGGTGGTGGCGTCGGGCCGCGACCCCCGCGGCGTCGCTCCCTCCGGCGGCGTGGTGCTGCACTTCCACGGCGGCGGCTACTGCATCGGCTCGCCCCGGTTCACGCGCGGGTGGGCGGCGGCGGTGAGCGTGGCCACTGGCCGCGAAGTCGTGCTGCCCGACTACCGGCTCGCTCCCGAGCACCCGTTCCCAGCCGGCCCGGCCGACGCGCGGGCCGTGTGGGACGCGCTCACGGGCGAGGGCGGGGTGCCCGCGGCCGACGTGTGCGTGTCGGGCGACTCGGCCGGCGGCGGTCTGGCCCTCGGCCTGGCCATGGCGCTGCGCGACGCCGGCCGGGCGTTGCCCGGTGCCCTGGTGCTGCTGTCGCCGTGGCTCGACCTCTCCGACGACCGCGGCGGTGACCCCGATCTCGTCGCCGCCGATCCTGTGCTCACACCCGCCTGGCTGACGGCGGCGGCGAGGGCCTACGCCGGGGACGTGGCTCTGGACGACCCTCGGCTGTCGCCTCTGCTCGGCGACCTCGCTGGGCTCCCCCCGATGCTCGTCCAGGCTGGCGCGGTCGACATCATCGCCTCCGATTCGGTGCGCCTCGCCGCCACGGTGCGGGCCGTCGGGGGCGACGTCACCCTCTCGCTGGCCAACGGGATGTTCCACGACTTCCCGACCCAGGCCGGCAACCTCGAGGCGGCCGACAGCGCCGTCCGCCAGGTCGCCGCCTTCCTGCGCTGACCCACCCGTGCCGTGCCGTGCCGTCCCGCCGTCTGGATGCAGATCGGGACCCATGTGTCGCTCCCTGCATCCAGACGACGGGGCGGTCGGGATCGTCGACGTACCCAATCCGAGGTATTGACAGGCATCTCTGCCATATGACATAGATACCTGTCATATGGCAGACGAGACTGACGCAACAGGCGGGACAGCGGGGCTGCGGGAGCGCAAGCGGGAGCAGACCCGAACGGCCATCCTCGAGGCGGCGCAGCTGCTGTTCCTGGCCCACGGTGGAGCGACCGACCCCGAGCTCATCACGATGGCTCGGGTTGCCGAGCTGGCCGGGGTGTCCGAGCGCACGGTGTACCGGTTCTTCCCGAGCCGGGACGAGCTCGACCGGGCCCTCGTGGAGCACGACCGCAGCACGGTGCCGGAGACCGACCTGCGTGACATCCGTGCGTGGTCGGGCCTGATCCGTTCCCGGATGCGGCACTGGTCGGCGCGCAACGGCGACCGTCGCGTCCTGCGCTCCGACCCCCAGGCCCGGGAGTTCCCGGCCTCGGCCGACTTCCGGGAGGAGCGAGACGCGGCAACGGTCGAGGCAGTCGCCCGCCTGCTGGGCGACCACCCGCTCGGCCCCCGCCAGTGCCTGGCCCTCACCGCGGCGGTCCAGTCCCTCGTGAGCGCCAGGGCCATGGCCATCTCCGCCCAGCGGTGGGGCCTCACCCTCGCCGAGGCCGGTGAAGCCCACGCCTGGGCCTTCGACGTGCTCCTCGACGCCCTCGAACACCACCGTCCCGATCCCTGGGACCTCGAACCATGAACCGACCGACCCCTGAGGAGCATCCGATGACCAGCACCCTGCGCCCACCGACCGACTCGCCTGCGTCGGCCGACGACCAGGCCATGTCCCCGGCGCCGGGCGGCGACCTCGACTGGACCCCGCCCCGCAAGGGTCACTGGCGGCGTGACTTCCGCTTCGGCGAGTGGCTCACCGCCCCGGTCACCCCGTCGTTCGCCACCTGGTTCGTGCCAGTGGCGGAGCAGGGCATGGCCGACGCCACCCGAGTCGTGTACGGCGGCACGATCCGTCCGCCCTTCCACGTCATCGTGCACGGCTGGTACTACTGCAACGAGGGCGGCGGCGCCGGGCTCGGCGGCATGCTCGTGCGCCACCCGATTGCCATGGCCCGCCTGTTCTCGGCGCTCCCCCGCATGATGTCGGCGCCGGAGAAGCTCGAAGCGGCCCAGGCCGAACCCGGCCTCGCCGCCAACGACGAGCGGTTCGCCCCCGCGTGCCGGGTCGTGGTCGAACGGGCGGCGGGGGAGGTCGCCGCCGCCGACCCCGTCGCCCTCGTGGCTCTGATCGACGACCTCGCCCACGCCACCGGCACGCTCATGCTGGGCATGGTCACCGGCGCCGGCTTCGCCTCGAAGGGCGAGGCCGCACTGGCGTCGTTCTACGACAAGCACCTCCGCCCGCGGATCGGGGGGAGCCACCTCCCCCTGCTCACCGGGTTGGTGGCGCCGGCCCCGCCGCCCGACCACGGCGTGCTGTCGCTCGACTGGGTCGACCCGACCGTCGGCGAGCTCGATCGGCGCTCCCGCCCGGCGTCGGGCGACCACGGCACCCTCATCGCCCGCCGTGCCGAGGCCGAGGACGCGTGCCGGGCCGCCCTCGCCGGTGCCCCCAAGTTGCTCGCCCGCTTCGACCGGACCCTGGCCGTGGCCCAGCGGTGGGTGCCAGTGCGGGAGCGGCTCAGCAACGACTTCACCATGGCCTGGCCGGTGATGCGCCATTCGCTGCACCGGCTCGGGTCGGCCTTCGCCGACGGTGGGCTGATCGAGGACCCGGCCGATGTCTTCTACCTCGAGCGGTCCGAGGTCGCCGCGGCGGCCGGTGCCATCGAAGGATCGGCCCACCGGCCGGGCGGGCCCGACCCGGTCGGGCTGGCGTCGCGCGTGGCCGCCCGTCGGGCTCGCCGTGTCGAGCAGGCGGCCCTGGCCGCGCCGCTCGGCATCGGACCGATCAGCATGAACTTCAAGATGGCCGAGAAGGTCATCCCCCGGTACCGGTCGGAGGCCGTCGAGGCCGGCGACGACGCACCGGCCGTGGTGGGGGTGCCCACCTCCCCGGGTACGGCGACCGGCCGCGTCCGCATCGTGCGGGGCTTCGACGACTTCGATCGTGTCGAGGACGGTGACGTGCTCGTCGCGCCGGTCACCGCCCCCGGCTGGGAGCTGGTGATGGCCGCGGCGTGCGCCGTTGTCACCGACGCTGGGTCGGCCTTCGCCCACGCGTCCGTCATCGCCCGGGAGTACGGCATCCCGGCGGTCGTCGGCACGGGCGACGCCACGAGCCGGCTGGTCGACGGCCAGCTGGTGACCGTCGATGGCGACCGCGGCGTGGTCGTCCCCGCCGACTGACGAGCGAGGCCGGCGGGTCGTGACCGTGGAGGGCGAAGGCTAGGAGCGGGCGGCCGAACGGGCCGGGAAGGCCCGGTGGATCTCGGTGACGAGCTGCAGGAGGGCGGGCACGTGGGTACCGAGGACGGCTTTGCCGGTGGTGAGGAGCGCCACCACGAGCTCCCGGTCGGGGTCGGCCCAGGTGAACGAGTTGGCGAGGCCGAGGTGTCCGAAGGCCCGGGGGTGGTTCCATCCGTAGAGGCTGATCGTGTCGGTGCCCAGCATGAACCCGGCGCTGTACTGGAGCGGTAGCAGGATGCGGCGGTCCAGGTCGATGCCGTCCCGATCGGCCTCGACGGCGCGCCGAAGGATGGCGGCGTCGAATGGCCCGGCTTCGTCGGCCCGGTCCTGATGGGCGTCGAGGAGGTGCTGGTAGAAGGTGGCGGCGTCGCGGGCGGTGGCGATCACGTTGCCCGACGGGATGACGCCGGCCTGGAAGCGCGGGTCGTTGGAGAGGCGGACGGCGTCGTCCCACCCCATCCCGATGAGCCGGTCGAAGAGCCACGAGATCGGTGGCACCACCGGCAGGCCGGTGCAGGTGTTGGTGGCCACGAGCCCGGTGTCGGCCGGGTCGACGCCGAGGTCGAACCAACGCAGGCCGAGCGGCTCCTTCACCTCGCGGCGCAGCAGGTCGCGCAGGCTCTCACCGGTGACCCGCCGGGCGATGCACTCCATCACGAACCCGCCGGTGATGGCGTGGTAGGCGGGGGCCCCGCCGACGTCGGCGGTGACCTCCAACCCGCACACCAGGGCCTCGACCCGATCGTGGTCGGCCAGCAGGTCGAGGTCGAAGGCGTCGGCCGGGAGGGCGGGCACGCCGGCGCGGTGGGTGAGCACCTGGCGCACGGTGATGTCGCCCTTGCCGTGGCCGGCGAAGGCCGGGAGGTAGTGCGCCACCCGCTCGTCCAAGCCAACCTGCCCCCGCTGTTCGAGCAGGTGCATCAGCATGCCGGTGACGGCCTTGCCGGCCGAGAACAAGTTGACGGGGGTGGCCGTGGTGACGGGAACGGCCCGCTCGGGGTCGATCGGTCGGCCGGGGTAGACGCCCTGGGCGTAGCCGATGGCCCGGTCGAGCACGACCTCACCGTGGTGCCGGACGCAGAGCTGGATGGCCGGGTGCACCCCGGACCGGTACAGCCCCTCGACCCGGCGCCACACCGCCTCGACGGCGGCGGCGTCGGTCCGCCCGGTGGTGCCTGCGCTCTCGTCCCCGACCGACGTGACGGCGGCGAGGTCCGAGGGCACGGGGCAGACGCGGGCCACGTGGGTGCGCAGCGGGGAGAGCACGGGATCGGCCACGGGCCGGACCGCGGGCGCGACGGCCCGCCACGGAAGCGTCACCATCGGTCCCACCACCTTCCCCCCGGACAGGCGCGTCATCGGGCCGGGACTGTAGCGGGACCCGCCGACGCCGGAACGAAGCCCCGGCGGCGCCGGCCTGTGCCAGCATGCCGGCATGTTCCTCCCCGTCGACGACGCCGTCCTGCGCACCTGCGACCTCGGGCCGGGGCCCCGCACGGTGCTGGCCATCAACGGGTGGGCCGCGGCCCTCGAGCTGTGGCTACCGACCTTCGAGCTCCTCTCCACCGACACTCGGTGCATCGGCTTCGACCTCCGGGGCACCGGCGGGTCGACGGCCGACGCGGCGTCGATCACCCTCGACGCGCTGGTCGACGACGCCTTCTGTGTGCTCGACGCCCATGGGGTGGAACGGTGCACCCTGGCCGGCGAGTCGCTCGGTGGGTTCCTCGCCCTCAACGTCTACCTGCGCCACCCGGAGCGGTTCGACGCCCTCGTCCTCGTCGCCGCGCCGCCCTTCGTGACCGCCGACGTGGTCGGGCGCCTGGTCGACGGCGCTCGGGCCGACTACCCCGCCACCATCCGGGCCTTCGTCCGCGAATGCCTCAACGAGGCCGACCAGGAGCACCTCCACCACTGGGGCGAGCAGCTGTTCCTGGGGGCCGATCCCGAGGTGGCGGCCCGGCTGTTCGAGTGCTGCTACGACGTGTTCCCCGCCCTCGATGCCATCGCCGTTCCCACCACCGTGGTGTACGGGAGCCTCGATGCCGTGGTCGCCCCCTCCATCGGACAGTTCCTGGCCGGGAGCATCCCCGGGGCCCGCTTCGTGGAGCTGGAGGGTGCCGGCCACGCGCCGATGATCACGCGCCCGACGGAGGTGGCGGCGATCGTGCGCGGCGCCGCTACGGTCTCGGCATGATCGAGACCACCCTCCAGCGCTGGCACCAGCACCTCCGCGGCGAACTCGAGGGCGGGCTCGACGTCCTCCTCCACGACGACTGCGTGTTCCTCTCCCCGATCGTGTTCACGCCCCAGCGGGGCAAGGAGCTCACCAAGCTCTACCTCAACGCGGCGGGCGCCACCTTCTCGGCCGGGGCGCCGGCGGGCGACGCCCCGCCCAGTGGGGGGCAGATGACGGGCAGCTCCTTCCACTACGTCAAGGAGGTGGCGGCCGGCCGCCACGCCGTGCTCGAGTTCGAGACCGAGGTCGCCGGCACCTACGTCAACGGCGTCGACATCATCGCCGTCGACGACGACGGGCTGATCGTCGAGTTCAAGGTGATGATCCGGCCGCTCAAGGCCATCAACCTCCTGCACGCCCAGATGAAGGCGATGCTGGAGAAGATGCAGGGCTGATCCGGTCACGGGCGCCGAAGTCGGGCGCTCGCCGGGGTCGGGTAGGTCGGGTCAGTGGGGTCAGTCCGGTCAGGCCGGTCAGGCCGGGACCATCCCGTAGGCGCGGACCGGTCGGACCATGAGGAGGAGGCGACGGTCCGCGACCATCGCCTCCCGGTACTCGTCCCAGTCGGGATGCTCGCCGCGAACGGCCCGGTAGTACTCGACCAGCGCGTCGGTGGTGGGATCGTCCGGGGCGGCCGCGACCGGGAGGAGCTCGGCGTCGCCCTCGACGACGACGTACGCGCCGAAGTCGGCGGTGCCGACGTACAGCGACACCCGGGCATCTCGGCGGGCGTTGGCCGTCTTGGCCCGGCTCTCCGTCACCGAGATGTGGAAGACGCCGTCGTCGGTGAGCCGGTAGCCCACGTTGGACAGCTGTGGGCGGCCGTCCCGCTTCAGCGTGGCGAGCACGGCCTGGGTGCGAGGTCGGGCGAAGTCGAGAGCGGCGGCGAGTTCCATGCCGGGGCCAACCCAGCCGGCCTCGCCCGTGTTCCGCGCCGCCGATCGGGCAAAGGTGGGACAATGCCCCCATGCCGGCCGAGATCCCCCGCTTCGGGCCCGACGCCGCCCCGGAGGCGGTCGCCGACGCCATCGCCGACGCCGGGTGCGCCATCGTCGAGCACCTCATCGACGGCGCCACGTGCGACGCGCTGGCGAGCGAGCTGGCCCCCTTCATCGAGGCCACCCCCCTCGGCGGTGACGACTTCACCGGTGTCGGTACCCGCCGCACCGGCGCCCTGCTGGCCCGGTCGCCGAGCAGCGTGGGCGTCGTCGCTCATCCGCTGGTGCTGGCGGTCGCCGACGCCGTGCTCTGGCCGAAGAAGACCACCTTCCAGCTCCACCTCACCCAGGCCATCACCATCGGGCCGGGGTCCGAGGCCCAGTACCTGCACCGCGACCAGTGGTGCTTCGACTTCTTCCCCTTCCCCGACGACGTCGAGGTCGAGTTGGCCACCATTTGGGCCCTCTCCGACTTCACCGAGGCCAACGGTGCCACCCGCGTCGTGCCCGGGAGCCACCGCGCCGCCGATCCCCGGGCCTTCACCGCGGCCGACACCGTGCCGGCCGAGATGCCCCGTGGGTCGGTGGTGCTCTACTCGGGCCGGACGGTGCACGGCGGTGGCGCCAACACCACCACCGACACGTGGCGGACCGGCATCAACGTCGACTACGTCCTCGGCTGGTTGCGCCAGGAGGAGAACCAGTACCTGTCGGTCCCGCTCGAGGTCGTGCGCGCCCTCCCGCCCCGCGTGCAGGAGCTGATGGGCTACCGCCTCGGGGCCTACGCCCTCGGCTACATCGACGACGTGCGCGACCCGTCGGCCCTGCTCCACGACGACGGTCCCCGGGACGTGTCGTCCTTCGCCCCCCGTCCCTGAAGGAGCCGCATGGAACCCGCCGCCGCGCCGCCCCGCAAGAAGGTGTCCCGCCTGGCCATCGTGGTCCCGCTGGTGTCGTTGGCGACCGGGGTCGCCTGCTTCGTCCTGTTCATCCTGCCGTTCATCGGCTCGCTCACCCAGCCGACGTTCACCTACCCGGGCTCCACCACGGTGACCATCGAGAAGCCCGGCGACTGGGCCGTCTACGAGCGCACGGGCACCAGCACCCAGAACGGACCCGTGACCACCACCCAGAACCGGTCGACCGCACTGCGGCCGGCCGATGTCACGGTGACCGGCCCGGGCGGGCAGTCGGTGTCTACGGTGTCGGTCTTCACCAACGAGACGCTCTCGCCCGGTGACGGCGTCTACACCGCGGCGGTGCAGTTCCACGCCGACCGGGCCGGCCAGTACACGGTCGAGGTGTCGGGGGACAGGAGCGGGCGGGCCATCGTGGCCCGCAAGTTGAGCGATCAGTTCGGCGACGTGGTGTGGTGGTTGGTGGGGATGTTGGGGTCGGGCCTCGTGTTCGTGATCGGGATCATCGCCCTGATCGTGAGCGCCGTGCGCACGTCCCGGGCCAACCGTCCGACGCTCCCGCCCTATCCCCCTGGCCCCCCGATGGGCCCGGGTCCGGGCCCGTACCCGCCGGGCCCGTATCCGCCCGGCCCGTACCCGCCGGGGCGCTAGCTCCTTGGGTGCGTAAGGGTGCGCTATGCGCGCCCTTACGCACCCAAGAGGTCGGGCTCGTCGACCCACAGGGGCCGGGCGCGATCGGCTACCAGGGCCAGGACGTCGGCCTGGAAGGCGAGCGGGCCGTCGTGGCCGGCCGCCAGGGTCACGGTGGTGCCGTCCCGCCACGCCACCCGCAACTCGGTCCGGTCGGGCCGACCGTCGACCGCCGGCGCGGTCGCAGCGGTGAAGGTCCCCCAGGGCCACGACGCCAGCGACGCCCACACGCGGGGCCGTCGCTCCCCGTCGAGCGCGAAGAGCCGGACGCCGGTGACGGTGGCCACAAGGAGGGCTCGGTCGATGCTCACCAGCGCGCCGCGCCGAGGTCGCCACACCCGGCTGGAGACCGGCGCACATCGTGCCCGCGGGTCGACCACGGCGACGCCGAGGACCTGCTCGCCGGTGTGGGCCACGGCGAGGTCGAACAGGCGGTCATGGTACGAGTGGGTGAACATCGGAGGCTCCTGGGGTCCGGTGGTGTGCACCGGTCTCCGATGCCTTCCTTCGTGGCCGAGTTCCGCCCGGGTCTGAGACCCTGGTCACAGGGGAGGGTCGGCCGGTCAGAGGGCGCCGGCGGCCAGCACGCGGCAGTCGCCGGCCCGGACCACGGCCCAGCGTCGAGGCTCACCGTCGCGGCCGACGGCGAAGTCGCGCAGCACCAGCACGTAGGCCGGCTCGCCGACGTAGCGGGCGTCGGCCCACCAGCGCAGCGCCCCCGACCGTGGGTCGGCGCTGCGCACCGCGGCGGTGCACGCCGCGACGCGCTCGAGGTCGCGGGTGTCGGCGTCGGCCGGGTGCGCGAGGGGGAGGGAGACGGCGCCGACGGCCGA
Organism: Actinomycetes bacterium; assembly: GCA_029782025.1. GTDB lineage: Bacteria > Actinomycetota > Acidimicrobiia > Acidimicrobiales > Acidimicrobilacustridaceae > JAKOVR01. Next base: position 14,297 of record JAKOVR010000009.1, read on the forward strand.
GGCCACGGCGCGCCTCGCTGCCTCCGGATCGGCGAGCGGGCCGAGGTGGACGCCGCTGGCGGTGGCACGGGTGTCGGCCATCAGGTCGGTGCGCACCGTGGTCCCGCTCCCCGCGCCGACGAGGTCGTCCGGTGTGGTGGACGGCGTCGGGTTCGAGGTCGGGTCCACGGTCGAGCCGCCGGTCGACGCGGTGGTGACGGGGCCGGCCACGCCGCTGTCACCGCCTCCGGTCGATCGGCGCGCCAGCGCGGCGACCACACCCACCAGGAGGACGACGGCCGCCGCGGCCGCGAGCCAGCGGCTCACCGGGCGCCGCCGGCTCCGCTCGGCCGCGAGGTCGACGACCGGTGCGGCCACCTCGGACACCTCGGCCACCTCGCCTGGGGCGGCCGTTCGCTCCTCGGTGGCGGCCGGCCCGCCGGCCACCTGGGCCCGGGCGGAGGCGAGGATCGACGACCAGGCGTCGGCACCGAGCGGGGCGACCGGCTCGGAGAGCGCGGCACGGGCGGCGGCGAACCGGGCGGCCCGCGCCGCCAGGGCCGGATCGCCCTCCACCCGCGCGACCTCCGCCGGCGACGCCTCACCGTCGACATAGGCCGACAGGAGCTCGTCGGCCCCGTCGATCTCCTCGAGCACACCGGACCCGTCGGGGCCACCCGTTCCGTTCGGATCGGGGCCGGGTCCGTCGGCTGGATCAGGGGGCCACGGGGGCCGGACGTCGCTCATGGTGCTCCGGGAGAGGTTCGGTCGTCGGGTTCGATGCCGGGGCGGGCCGATCGGTTCCCGGCGGCCGCGCCGTCGAGGAGCCGGGCCGCCATCGCCCGGCCGCGGGCGATCCGCGACCGGACCGTCCCGATCGGGACCTCGAGGATGACGGCGATCTCGGCGTACTCGAGGTCGAGCACGTCGCGCAGGATCACCGCGGCGCGGTAGTCGTCGGGCAGGGCGGCCAGCAGGGCGTCGGCGTCGAGGTGAGCGGCGACCCGGTCGCCCACCGGGATGTCGGTGCTCATCTGTTGGTCGGGTTCGTTGCCGCCCGGGTCCGGTGGGGGTCGCCGGCTTCGGCGGCGCAGCTCCTGGAGGCAGGCGTTGGTCGTGACCCGAAAGGCCCAGGTCGAGAAGGCCGACTGACCGTCGAACGACGGCAGGCCCCGGAGGATGGCGACGACGGCGTCCTGGGTGAGGTCGAGCGCGTCGGTGGGGTCACGGGCGAAGCGGCGGCACAGGGCGTGGATGCGTTGGTAGTGGTCGCGGAAGAGCGCGTCCAGCGCACCCTGATCTCCGCCCTGGGCGGCGCGGACGAGGTCGAGCTCCGTCGGCATGACGAAGGTCACCCTAGGCCGGGAACTTCCGAGTGAGGGTCGGCATCGGAAGGGGTCGTCCGAGCGGCCGGGCCCCCCGTCCGCACCGAACCGAACCAGGAGCCATCCGATGACCACCCCCGAGACCCCCGTCCGTCCCGTTCCCGTGACGACCCCGGCCCCGGCCGCCGCGCCGCCCCCGCCGGCCGCCGGCGGTTCGACGCCGACGATCCCGTACGCGTACCACCAGGCCCCCGTCGGCCCGCCGCCGGCCGCGGCCAAGAGCAACGGGTGCCTCAAGGCCACCCTCATCGGCCTCGGCGTGGCCAGCGTGCTGAGCGTGCTCGTGCTGTGCGCCCTCTACGTCGTCGGGCGCAAGGCCGTCGAGGACTTCAACACCAGCTTCGGCGTCGCCGCCGCCGCCGACTACAAGCTCGACGTCACCGAGTGCGGCCGCGACGACTTCGAGGACCCCGTCGCCAGTGGCACCATCGTCAACAAGAGCAGCCACCGCCAGGGCTTCGAGATCAAGATCGACTTCGTCGACGCCGACGGCACGAAGCTCGCCGGCGGCACCACGTTCACCGGCGGGATCGAGCCCGGGCAGACCGCCACCTGGCGGGTGCCGACCCTCGGCTTCTCGGGCAAGGGCACGCCGGTGTGCAAGGTGGTCGAGGTCGACTACTCGCCGTTCTGACCGCCGCGACGGATCACCGGCCTCGGACCAACTGTCCCGATGCACCTCGCCGTGCTGGCAACGGCGCCGGGCATGGCGCGCACCGCTAGGGTGCGCGCCATGCCCGCGCTCCGCCGGTGGCCACCGGGACTGGTGCCTGCCGGGGTGCTGGTGAGCGCCCTGCTGGTGGCGTCGGCCTGTGGCGCCGCCAAGGACCCGGGAGGTGTGGGGGCGCCGTCCTCGTCCGCCGCGGTGACGGTGGGTTCGGTCCCGGCCCCCGGCTCGGTGCCGCGGGGCCCGGCGGATCCCGGGACGACCTCGGCCCCGGCCCCGCCACGGCGCGGTGTCGCCGGCAAGCCGCCCCGGACCCACGACCCGGTCCTCGTCGCGACCGTCGAAGACCTGCAGCGCTTCTGGGCCGGCGCCCTCCCGGCCTACGCCCGGCAGCCCTACCGGGCGTTGCCGCCGGACGGGCTCGTGCCCTTCGACGTCGACGCCCTGCCGCCCCCGTGCGGCGGGCGGTCCCGCTCCTACGACCAGGTGCGGGGCAACGCGTTCTTCTGCCCGCCCGACCGCTTCATCGCCTGGGACGACGGCGAGTTCCTGCCCCGCCTCGCCCGGGACGCCGGCGACGGGGCGGTGGCGCTGGTGCTGGCCCACGAGTGGGGCCATCTGGTGCAGGACGAGACGGGGTTCAAGGGTGAGCCGCTCATCCTCGAGCTCCAGGCCGACTGCCTGGCCGGCATGTGGTTCGGCCACGCCGCCGACCTGACCGCCGATCCGGTGCTCGGCCCCACCGCCCTCGACAGCAGCCCGGCGCTGGCCGGTCTGCTCCTGCTCCGCGACGAGCCCGGTACCGATCTGCGGGCCGGGGATCCCCACGGCAGCGGGTTCGACCGGATCCACGCCTTCGAGCGTGGGTACCGGCAGCAGCGCTGCTTCGACTTCGATGTGGAGCGGCCCTCGGTGCTGGCCATCGACGTCGCCGCGTCGCCGTCGGCGCCGGCCACCGACCGCCCCTACGCCGAGGCCTGGACCGCGTCCGTGGCCGTGCTCAACGCGTGGTGGTCCGAGCAGCGCCCCGGCTGGCGGCCGATCACCGACCTGCGCCCGTTCCGGCGCACCGAGGCGCCGGCGATGCAATGCGGCCCCGACCGGTGGATCAGCCAGATGGTGGCGCCGCAGTCCTTCCTCCTCTGCCCGTCCGAGGGGTGGTTGGCCTACGACGAGGACCTGGCCCACCGGATGGAGGGCACCTACGGCGACGGGGCGTTGCTGGCCCTGCTGGCGGTGCAGTTCGCGGGGATGGATGCCGGCCGAGCGGCCGGCTCGCCGGGCTTCGACCTGTTCGCCGGCGCGGTCGCCCGGGAGTGCCGGACCGGCGCGCTCGTCCACGATCTCGTCGCGGGGAAGCGGCCGGAGTGGGCGCTCACCGTCCCCGACCTCGACGGCGTGGTGGCGGCCATGCTCTACACCCGCCCGGTGGCCGGTGGTGGGCCGGCCGGCGGTGTGGTCGACGGGTTCCTCGCCGTCCGCTTCCTCGAGCAGGGCTTCACCCAGGGCGTCGGGTCCTGCGATCTGCCCGCCGGTTGATCCTTGGGTGCGTAAGGGTGCGCTATGCGCGCCCTTACGCACCCAAGGGATCGGGCCGCACGCTGCCGGGCTAGGCGAAGTGGGTGGGGACGGGCTCGTCGTCGGCGCGGAGGAGAGCCTGGGCGAGGCGCTCGGTCATCTCGGCCCGCAGGGCCCGCCCGGCCGGGTCGGCCCACAGGTTGCGCAGCTCGTTCGGGTCCTCGGTCCGGTCGAACAGCTCGGCGTGCGCCATCCCGTCGTAGAGGGTGAGCCGCGCCGAGCCCGTGACCAGCGTGCGCATCCGCAGCGGGCGGCCACTCCCGAGCACGTCGATCATCTCGTCCTCCTCGACGAGGACGTCGTCCCGACCCTCGGTCCCGGAGCCGTCGAGCAGCGGGACGAGGCTGCGGCCCTCCATCCCGTGGTATGCCGCGGGCGACCCGAGGCAGAGGTCGAGCAGCGTGGCTGACAGGTCGAGCGAGCTGACGAGGGCGTCGGTGCGCCGCCCGTCGGTGCGTCGCCCCTCGGTCCCCGTCGCCGTCCCGGCGGGGGTGGCGATGGCCAGCGGCGTGCGGATCACCGCGTCGTAGTGGGTGACGGCCTTCAGGATCATGCCGTGGTCACCGAACATGTCGCCGTGGTCGGTGGTGAAGACGACGACGGTGTTCTCGGCGAGGCCGAGGCGGTCGAGGGCACCGAGGATCTGGCCCACACCGTGGTCGATGAAGGCGATCGACCCGTACTCCCGCGCCGTCGCCTCCCGCAGTTGCTCCTCGGTCGGGGCCCACATGGCCGGCGTGAACACCGGGTGGGGCGACCCCCGCCGGGTCAGCAGGGCCTGGAAGTGGGGCATCGAGTCGGTGTGGGGGTCGTCGAAGCTCTCGGGCACCCCGACGTCGGCGGGGTCGTAGCGGTGGTACCACTCGCCCGGCGGCGTGAAGGGATGGTGCGGGTCGGGGTAGCCGACGTGGAGGAAGAACGGGGCCCCGCCCGCGGCGGCCGCCTCCAGCTGCTCGACGGCCCGCATGGTCACGTAGCTGGTGGGGTGCAGCTCGGGTGGCAGCGCGGTCTTGTAGACCTGCGTCGGCCAGCCCTCGTACCGCTCCAGGGCGTTGTCGGGACCGCACATCGCGGCCCGGTCCACCCCCTGGGCCACGAGCCACTGGTGGTAGTGGCCGCCGGCCTCGTCGGCATGGTCGACCACCAGGTCGACGTGGTCGAAGCCGTAGAAGTCGGCCGGGACGTCGACCGGGCCCGTCCGGTGGCGCTCGAGGTCCTCCCACGCGTCCCACCCGTCGGGCCAGCGCGGACTGGTCGCGGGCGGGCGGTCGCCGAACAGGGCGGTGCCCACGCCGGGCATGTGGCCCATGTTCTGCAGGTGGCTCTTGCCCACCAGCGCCGTGCGGTAGCCCGCCTCCCGCAAGGCCCGCACGAAGGTGTTGGCGCCCCAGTCCAGGGAGATCCCGTTGAAGCGCACCCCGTGTCGTGAGGGCATGCGGCCGGTGAGGATGGACGACCGGTTGGGCATGCAGATCGGGTTGGCCACGTAGGCGCGGTCGAACACCGTGCCGGCGGCCGCGATCCGGTCGATGTTGGGGGTGTCGAGGACCGGGTTGCCGCCGAAGCCGACGTGGTCGGCCCGCTGCTGGTCGGTGATGATGAACACCACGTTGGGCGGCGCCGTGGGGGCTGCGTCCCGGCCCGCCGCGTCCGGAGCCGTCATGCCGGCGGACCGCCCCGCAGCGCCGCCACCACGTGCCCCGGCAGGCGTTCGAGATCGGGGGGCTGCATCTCGTCGGGGCCGGGAGGGCGGAGCAGGTCGGCGTCGGGCTCGCCGGCTTCGAGCCGCCGGGCCAGGTCCTCGGGGTCGAACAGGGTCCCGATCGGGTTGATGGCGAACGCCCCCGACGCCCCCCACTCGAGGAGGCCCTGGAGGTCGGCGAAGTTCTCGACCTGCAGCTCGATCTCGTTGCCGTCGGGGTCCTCGTAGTAGATCGAGGTGGTCGGCCCGTGGTTGACCGACCACGTGGGCTCGATCCCCGCCGCCCGCAGCCGGCGGAACGTCCCGAGCAGCTCGGCCAGCGAGGCGTAGGTGAACCCGATGTGCTCGAGGCCCGGCCGGGCCCGGTCCTCGGGGCGGGCCTCGACCGGCGGCACCTTGGCCAGGGCGATGCGGTGGTGCTCGCTGTCGTAGGTGAGGAAGGCGATGGTGTCGGCCTGGAACACGGTGAAGGCGCCGAGCACCTGCTGGTACCACGCCATCGCCTCGTCGAAGTGGGCGGTGCGCAGCACGACGTGGGCCAGCTTGGCCGGCCGGAACGTGGTGCGCCCGTCGATCGTCGATCCGGCGGGGGCGGGGCTGCTGGTCGCGGTGGTCATGTGGGCACTCCCTCGGAGGGGGTGGGCAGGGGCGAGGTGAGGATGGTGCGGGTGTGGGCGACGAGATCGGCGACGCAGGCGTCGGCCGCCGGCCCGCCGAAGTTCACGAAGCTGTGGGGCACGTCGGCGTAGTGCAGGACCTCGGCCTCGCCGCCGGCCCGGCGCCAGGCGTCGGCCAGCGCCGCGGTCATCGCCGCGGTGATGTTCTCGTCGAGCTCGGGGTGGACGAGCACGAGCGGTGGGGGTGGCTCGTGGTCGCCGGAGGCGAGCAGGGCCGGCACGCCGGCCGCGTCCATGCCGGCCTCGTCGCCGAAGAAGTTGCGCTGGGCCTCGGTCAGGAACGGGATGTTGAACAGCGGGTCACGGCTGTCGGTGTCGCCGTCGGCCTCCCGCCGGCGCAGGTAGCGGTAGCGCTCGCCCGGGTCGGCCACCGGCCACAGGGCCAGCACGCCGCGCACCCGGGCGTCCGGACCGGCGGTCCCCGCTCCGTCCCCGTTCTCCGCGCCGTCCGAGGGATCCGGACTGGCGGCGCGGCACTCGGGGTGCTCGGCCCGCAGCGCCGTCCACAGGGCGAGGTGCCCGCCCGACGACCCGCCCATCAGCAGCACGGCCGCCGGGTCCAGCGCGAACCGCTCGGCGTTGGCCTTGAGCCACCGCACCGCGGCGGCCACGTCGGCCACGGGGTCGGGCCACCGGCCGGCGGGGGCCTGGCGGAAGTCGACGGCCGCGACCACGGCGCCGGCCGAGGCCAAGCCCCGGCACTGCACCTCGTCGACGGTGCGGTCGAAGAACGACCACCCGCCGCCGTGCACGTCGACCACGCCGGGCCGACCGGCGGGGGCGCCGTCGGGGACGAACAGTCGGGCGAGCAGGTCGGTGCCGCCGGGCGAGGCGTAGACCTCGTCGTGGACGGTCACCTCGTAGGTGCCCGGGTCGGCCAGCGGGGCCGGTGCCATGGCTCAGGCCACCCGCAGGTGGTCCGGGCCGAGCACCAGCTCGGTGGTGGGCGGCGCCTCACGGCCGACGTGCTTCTCGAAGCCCTTCTCCGTCACCGCCGGCACGCCGAAGCTGGCGCGGGCGGCGTTGACCGCCACCTTGAAGTTGTCGACGGTGTTGGCCGGGTGGCGGCCGACGAGGTGGTGGAAGGCGTACCGGTGGATGGCGAGGTGGCGGGCCTCGTCGCGGCCGATCTGGCGCAGCAGCGGGAGGAAGGTGCGGGCGATCGGCAGGTCGCTGGCCCGGAGCATCTTCTGCAGGGTGGGGAACGACACCTCGGCGAACCCGCTCTCCAGCCCGAGGGCGAAGGCGGAGCCGAGGAAGATCATCGAGCGGACCTGCTCGGGGTCGTCGACGTCGCCGGGCACCTGGATCTGGACGTTCGAGCCGCCCTCGCCGATGCCGTCCCACGGCTTCTCCTCGGCGGCGAGGCCGGTGAGCATGAAGTACATCTCCTCCCAGTAGGCCCCGTGGTCGAGCTCGTCGCGGGACTGGCGCTCGTAGGCCCGCCACAGGTCGTCCTCCACCCGGCGGTCGATCGCCAGCTTCTGGCTGTGGCGCTGGAGCCACTTGATGCCGGGGATCGGCCCGACCTCGAGAATCGAGATCCGCCGCCACTGGTCGGCGATCTCGCCCAGCGTCGGGCCGCCGTCGAAGAGGCGCTGGTCCGGGTCGAAGCCGCGGTCGGCGAGGGCGCCGGCCACCCGCTCCTGCTCGGCCCGCCAGGCCTCGGCGTGCTCGCTGTGCTCGGGCGAACCCCCGCGGGGGCGCCACTCCTCGGTGGCCGCGGGGTCCGGGGACGGGGTGTCGGGTGTCCGGGTGTCGGTGGACATGGGTGACCTCCTCAGAGGACGTTGGCGAGCTCGCGCCCGCCGTAGAGCACGGCGATGGCGCAGAAGAACAGACCGAGGGCCAGGCGCACGTGGCGGTCGCTGGCCCGGATGGCGAGCCGGCTGCCGAGCTGGGCACCCGGGATGGTGCCGACGGTCAGCAGGAGGGCGATGGGCCAGTCGATGTGGCCGAGCACGGTGTGGGTGATGGTGGCCGGGACCGAGAAGAGGGCGACGGCCACGAGGCTCGAGCCGACCGCCACCTTGACCGGCAGCTTCAGGACGCTGGTGAACATCGGCATCATCACGACGCCGCCGCCCACGCCGAGGAGGCCCGACACGAAGCCGGCGAGGGCGCCGGTGGCCACGAGGGTGGCGAAGGGCGGCGACGACGGAGCGGTTGCGGTGCCGCCAGCGGCCACCGTGGTCGCCGGCGCGGCGACGGCCGCGGTGGAGACGGCCCCGGTGGTCGGGGAGGGGGCGCCGGCGGCCACGGGGGCGGGGGTCGGCTCGCCCTCAGCGGCGGCGTCAGCGTCAGCGGCGGCGGCCGTGGCGTCGGCGGCGGCGCGCCGCGACTGGCGGATGGCGTTGATGCCGCTCCAGAGCAGCAACGCCGCGGTGAGCACCATCAGCCAGCCGGCATCGACGAGGTCGGAGGTCTTGGAGCCGAGGACGGCGAGGGCCATGCCGGTGAGCCCGCAGGTGAAGGCCACCCGGCGGTCCACCAGCCCCTCCCGGTGGTAGCGCAGCGCCCCGGTGATCGACCCGGGGATGATGGCCGGGAGCGTCGAGCCGACGGCCTGGATCGGGCTGACCCCCATGGCCCGGATGCCCGGCGTGGTCAGGACCGCACCGCCCACGCCGAAGGCCCCCGAGAGGGTCCCGGCGGCCACGCCCACGGCGAGGGTCCCGGCGACGGTCGTCAGCTCCATGGGCCGATCATGCGCTGCCCGATCCATGATGGCAAAGACCGATTCGCTCTCTAATGCATATCATGAAGGCATGGAACGGGCGGACGCCGACCTGATCGTGGCCCTGGCCGAGGAGGGCTCCCTCACCGCGGCCGCCGGTCGACTGCACACGGCCCAGCCCGCCCTCAGCCGGCGCCTCGCCCGCCTCGAGCGCGACCTCGGGGTCGTCCTGTTCGAGCGGGGCCGTCACGGCGCCCAGCCCACCCCGGCGGGCCGGGCGGTGGTCGACGCGGCGGGGCGGGCCGTGGCCGCGCTGGCCGAGGTGGAGCACACCGCCCGCCGGGCCGCCGCCGGGGAGGAGGGCGTGCTCCGGGTGGGGACCACGCCCACGCTCGGGGCCGACGCCCTGCCCGCTGCCCTGGCCGGGTTCCGGGCCGCCCACCCGGACGTGCGGCTCTCGCTCACGGCGTCGGGCAACTCGCCGGAGCTGCGGGCCGCCGTCGCCAGCGGCGCCCTCGACCTCGCCGTGGCCGTCGTCCCGGCTGCGCTGGAGGACGGGTTGGTGGTGGCCCGGCGGGCCCCGCAGGTGTTCGTGGCCGTGGTGCCCGCCGACGATCCGGCCGTGGGGGCCGGCGCCCTGACCCACGCCGGGCTGGCCCGCCGACCGATCGTGGCCCTGGCCCGCGGTGAGGGCCTGCGGGTGGTGCTCGAGTCGGTGTTCGCCGCCCGGGGGGAGGAGCCGGCCATCGCCATCGAGGCCACCGAGCGGGAGATGCTGATCCCGTTCGTGGCGGCCGGGCTCGGGGTCACGGTGGTGCCGCGGGCCTTTGCCCTCCAACGGTCGGGGACGGGCACCGTGGTCCTCCCGCTGAAGCCGGCCGTGCAGCGCGAGGTGGGCGTCGTGCTGCGGCGGGGCCGGCCCGACCCGCTGGTGGCGGCGTTCACCGCCCTGGTCGCCTTCGATTGACGGCCGTCCTGAAGCCGGTTCGAAGGCGGCTTGAAGGGGGCCGCGGTCTGATGATCCCAGACCGAGGCACCCCGCCGAGGCAGCACCCAGGAGACGATCCGATGAGCAAGCAGACCCCCCACCTCCCCGGCGCCACCCCGATGACCGTCCCGGTCACCGATTCCGAGCCCGACCCCTTCCCGATCGCCGGCGGCACGCAGGCCGGTGTCCGGGTCCACAACCCGCTGCGGATCGTGAAGATCCTCGGCGTCTAGCTCCGCTCGCACGGCTGCCGGGCGACGGGCACAATGGGCGGGCCGCTGACGGCCCGCCCACCGGCGCGCGCGCCGGGTCCGCACACGGAGGGAATGTGATGGCCGCACCGAAGATCACGCTGATCGGGGCCGGAGGGCTGTCGTTCGGGCCCACCATGGTCAACGACGTGATCCACACCGAGGCGCTGCGGGGCGCCCGCCTCGTCCTCCACGACGTGAACGAGGCTCGCCTGCTCCGGGCCTACCGGTTCGCCGCCAAGCTCAACGCCGCCAACGGTGCGCCCGTGATCGTCGACTGGTCCACCGATCCGGCCGAGGCGCTCGACGGGGCCCAGTTCTGCCTGAGCAGCGCCGAGTTCAAGCGGTTCCCATACTGGAAGCAGGACTACGAGATCCCCCGCAAGCACGGCGCCACCCAGGTCAACGGTGAGAACGGCGGGCCGGGCGCCGTCTTCCACTCGCTGCGCAGCATCACCAACACCCTGTCGATCTGCGCCGACATCGAGAAGCACTGCCCCGACGCCTTCCTCATCAACCTGTCCAACCCGATGAGCCGTGTGACCCTCGCCATCAACCGGGCCACCCGGGTCCGCAACGTGGGGATGTGCCACGAGATGCCCATCGGGGTCGGTCGCATCGGGCGGATGCTGCGCATCCCGCCGGCCCGCATCGAGGCCCGGGCCTCGGGGATCAACCACTTCACCTTCTTCACCGAGATGGTCGATCGGCGCACCGGGGAGGACCTGTTGCCCCGGGTGAAGCGGCTGTTCCGGTCGCGGTTCTTCGACGACAGCACGGTGGCGGCGAAGGTGGCCGGGCTGGTGGAGCGGCGGCCGCTGCTGGCCATGGCGGCCGACCAGCTCTACTCGCCGCTCGTCGCCCACATGGTGCGCACCTACGACGTGGTGCCGTGCTCGGTCGACAGCCACATCGGCGAGTACCTCCCGTTCGCCCACGAGGTCGGGCACCAGCCCGCCCACGTCGACGAGTTCGCCCGGCTCGACAAGGTGGTGGAGCGGTTCACCACGTGGGTGGCCGACACCAAGGCGCCGGTGCCGGTGCAGCGGATGGGTCACAGCCTCGAGGAGGTGATCCCGATCATCGCCGCGATGTGGACGGGGGAGCGGACCCGCGTGATGGCGGTGAACGTGCCCAACCGGGGCTTCCTGCCCAACGTGGCCGAGGGCGCCATCGTGGAGGTCGGGGCCGAGGTCGACGGCGACGGCATCCACCCCGACACGATGCCGCCGGTGGTCGAGCCCATCGCCGGGTACATCGCCACCCAGGTCGGCCTGCAGGAGCTGGTCGTGCGCGCCGCGGTGGAGCACGACCGCGAGCTGGCGTTGCAGGCCGTCATCGAGGACCCGGCCTCGCCGCCGGATGCGGCGGCGTGCCGGGCCCTCTTCGACGAGCTGTGCGAGCTCCAGGCCGAGCACCTGCCCTTCTGACGCGGCTCCCGGGGCCCTACTGCACGGCGGGGACGCCGGCCCCGCCGCCGCCGCCGGCGCCGTGCAACCCCCAGCTGAAGCTGCTGACGAGGCCGCCGCCGAGGGCGGAGCGGGTGAAGTTGAGCGACATGGCGTTGCCCTTGCCCACCAGCTCGACGGCGGTGGGCATGAAGCCGCTGACGTCGCCCTCGTGGGCGGCGCTGCCGGCGAGCAGGAAGACGGCGGCGAGCACCGCGAGGTCCTCGTCGGGGAGGACGTCGGCAGCTTCGATCTTGGCGGCGACGCGAGCGATGTCGTGCTCGGTGACGGTGAGGGTGTCGGTCATGGGTCTGGTCCTGTTCTCTCGGGGGTCGAATGGGTGCGCTTCTGTCGACGGCCTAGTTGGCGGCCTTGCCGGCCCCGCCGCCGCCGCCGGCGCCGTGGGCCCCTTGCTGGAAGCTGCCGAGCAGGTTCCCCCCGAGGGCGGAGCGGGTGAAGTTGAGGCTCATGGCGTCGCCCTTGATGTCGCCGAGGTGCATGTAGATGGGCATGAACCCCTCGACGTCGGCGTCGCTGACGGCGTGGCCGGCGAGCAGGAAGATGGCCCGCAAGACCGTCATGTCCTCGTCGGGGAGGACGTCGGCCGATTCGATCTTGGCGGCGACGCGGGCGATGTCGTGCTCGGTCACGGTGATGGTGCTGGTCTCGGACATGCGGGCCTCCTGAGGGCGGTGGCCCACCCGGTGCGGGCCGTCGGGGGTCCTGATGCGACGGCGCCGGCGCGCTTACGCGGTGGCGACACCGCCACCGCTACGGTGCGACGCCATGGGAACGCTCGACGGCAAGATCGCACTCGTCACCGGCGCCGGTTCCGGCATCGGCCGCACCTCGGCCGAGACGCTGGCCGGGGAAGGTGCGTACGTCCTGTGCGTGGACGTGGGCGAGGACGGCGCGAAGGCCACGGCCCGTGACGTCGGCGGCACCGCCGTGGCCGGCGACGTGGGCGATCCCGACACGTGGCGCGCCGTGGTGGCGGCCGGGGCGGCCCACGGCGGGATCGACGTGGCCCACCTGAACGCCGGGGTGTACGGCCACACCGGCGACGTCCTGGATCTGCCCGACGACGTCTACCAGCGGGTGATCGGCGCCAACATCGGCGGCGTGATCCTCGGCACCCGGGCCGTCGTCGCGTCGATGCGGGAGCGGGGCGGCGGCGCCATCGTGGTCACCGCCTCGATGGCCGGCGTCGTGCCCTTCCCGCCCAACCCCCTCTACACCGCGAGCAAGCACGCGGTGGTGGGATGGGTCCGGGCCATGGCGCCGGTGCTGGCCGGCGACCACATCACCGTCAACGCCGTGTGTCCCGGGGTGGTCGACACCCCCATGACCGTGGGCGCGGCGGGCGGGCTCGACCCGGCCCAGTTGCCGTTCCCGCTGATCCCGCCCTCGGCCATCGCCGCGGCCGTGCTGGGGTTGGCCACGGGGGCCGACACCGGCGTGTGCCTGGCCATCTGGCCCGACCGCGACCCGGTGCCGTGGGACTTCCGCGGCCCCGAGCAGCTCTTCGTCTGATCCAAAGCGGGGCCAGGGCGGCGGCCAGACGGCGGCCATATGTCATCGGTTGCTAAATGTGAACCGTTGACACTTCGTCGGGGGCTGGGTACGGTCGCCGACGAACCGTCCGGGCCGCACGAAAGGGGGTCGGCGTGGACGCCACCTCCCTCCGTGACCGCAAGAAGGCCCGCACCCGCGCCGCCCTGATCGAGGTCTCCCAGCGGCTCTTCGCCGACCAGGGCTACGCCGAGACCACCCTCGACGACATCTGCCGCGAGGTCGAGATCACGCCGCAGACCCTCCTGCGCTACTTCCCCTCGAAGGCCCACCTCGCCGTCGCCGTCCTCGACGACGCCCTCGAGGAGCTGCGGGCCTTCCTCGAGCACCCCGACCGGGTCCACACCACCCTGCTGGTGTGGACCGAGTACCTCACCCTCGAGGTGCGCGAGCTCGACGAACCGTCGTCGTCGGCCACCGCCAACCACATCCGCAACCTCCGCGCCTTCCACCGCTGGACCACCAAGGACCCGGTCCTCATCGCCATGCACGGCGACGTCGAGCGGCGCCTGGCCGAGCTGCTGGCGGCGTCGCTCGAACGCGACTGGGACGCCGCCCCCGGCGACCTCCACGCCGCGCTGGTGGCCAGCGCCCTCGTCGCCGGCCGCCGCGCCGTGTGGATGCGCTGGCTCGCCGGCGACGACGAGACCTCGGCCGGGATGCTCGACGAGCACCTCGCCGTCGTGGGCTACGTGAAATCCCGCATGGCCCGCAGTACCGCTGATCGCCTCCCCCCACCAAGGAGCACGTCATGACCATCGTCGACCACGCCGACCCGATCGATCACGAGGCCCTCCGCCGCAAGTACCGGGAGGAGCGCGACAAGCGCATCCGCCCCGACGGCAACGAGCAGTACATCGAGCCGACGGGTCGCTTCGCCAACCTCCTCGAGGACCCCTACGTCGAGCGGGTGGAGCGGGACCCTGTCGTCCAGGACATCGACGTCGCCCTCATCGGGGCCGGCTTCTCCGGCCTGTGCACCGGCGCCCGCCTCAAGGCCGCCGGCGTGACCGACATCCACCTCATCGACGGCGCCGGCGACGTCGGTGGTGTCTGGTACTGGAACCGCTACCCCGGCGCCATGTGCGACACGGCGGCGATGGTGTACCTGCCCCTGCTCGAGGAGACGGGCACGATCCCGTCGAAGAAGTACGTCTTCGCCCCGGAGATCCACGCCCACGCCAAGCGCATCGCCGAGACCTTCGACCTGTACGACGGCGCGTTCCTCTCCACCCAGGTCAAGACCCTCGAGTGGGACGACGCCTCGTCCCGCTGGATCATCCGCACCGATCGGGGCGACGAGATCCGGGCCCGTTTCGTGGCCATGGGCACCGGCCCCCTCAACCGGCCGAAGCTCCCCGGCATCCCCGGTATCGAGTCCTTCGCCGGTCACGCCTTCCACACCAGCCGGTGGGACTACGAGTTCACCGGCGGCGATCCCAACGGGGCGCCGATGGTCAACCTGGCCGACAAGCGGGTGGGCATCATCGGGACGGGGGCCACGGCCGTGCAGTGCATCCCGCCGTTGGCCCGGGACAGCGGCGAGCTGTTCGTGTTCCAGCGCACCCCGTCGTCGATCGACGTCCGCAACAACCACGAGATCGACGAGGACTGGTTCCACGACCTCGAGCCGGGCTGGCAGAAGAAGTGGCTCCGCAACTTCGCCACGCTCCAGACCGGCGGGTTCGAGCCCGAGGATCTCGTGAAGGACGGCTGGACCGACATCGCCCAGCGCATCCGCGACCGCATCGTGGCCGAGATGAGCAAGGAAGGCGCCGTCGTCGGCCCCGAGACGATGCTGAAGGCCTTCGAGGACAGCGACGACGAGAAGATGGAGGAGATCCGCCATCGCGTCGACGAGATCGTGGCCGACCACGACACGGCCGAGCACCTCAAGCCCTGGTACCGGCAGCTGTGCAAGCGGCCCTGCTTCCACGACGAGTACCTGCAGGCCTACAACATCCCCACCTGCCACCTGGTCGACACCGACGGCAAGGGGGTGGAGCGCATCGACGAGACCGGCGTGTGGGTCGGCGGCGTCCACTACGACCTCGACGTGTTGATCTTCGCCTCTGGCTTCGAGTTCGGCACCGAGTACGGCCGGCGCTGCGGCTACGAGACGATCGGGCGCGACGGACTCACGCTGTCGGAGAAGTGGGCCAACGGGATGCGCACCATGCACGGCATGCACGTCCACGGGTTCCCCAACCTGTTCATCCTCCAGCTCACCCAGGGCGGCAACCTGATCTCCAACATCACCCACAACCTGGTGGAGGGTGGCACGGCCGTCGCGTCGATCGTGTCCCACGCCCTCGAGACCGGCGACACGGTGGTGGAGGTGACCCAGGAGGCCGAGGACGCCTGGATCCAGCGGCTCTCGTCCGGCGGCATGACCTTCCTCGGGAACCCCGACTGCACCCCCGGCTACTACAACAAGGAAGGCCAGCCCCTCACCGAGGCCGACCGGCTCAACATGCTCGGCTACCCGGGCGGGCCCGTGGCCTTCTTCGACTACCTCGATCGCTGGCGCAGCGACGGTCGCTTCGAGGGCCTCGAGTTCACGGCGCCGGAGGCGTAGCGGCCGGCGGGGCGTGGCTCACGGCGCGCCGCGCCGGCTCTCGTCCCGGCCCCGGCCCCCGCCCCCGCCCCCGCCCGCGCCCCGGCCCCCGCCCCGGACCCGGGCGGCCGCGGCCCGCAGGCGGGCGGCCTCGGCCTCGTCGTAGGGCGTGCCGTCGGGGTGGAGCAGTTCGTGGAACCACGGGGCGTCGGGCGCAGCCGGGCGCACCCAGCTCGTCCAGGCGAAGCGGGTCTGGGTGCGGCCGTCGACCAGGCCCCAGCAGTAGGCGCCGACGCCGCGGTCGGCGAACACGTCGATCAGGTCCACCGTCGACCCGATGGTGCGGGCCATCCACTCGGTGCACAGCAGCGGCCGGCCGTAGCCCTCGAGGTGGTCGATCGTCGCCTCGAGGCGGGGGCGCGGCGAGTAGCAGTGGAACGAGATCACGTCGGAGCGGGACAGCATCGTCCGGTTGATGCGGCTCACCCGCTCCACCGCACCCGACACCCCGACGAACACGCCGGCCGTGAGCGGCTGGGTCGGGTCGATGGCCTGGCACCAGTCGAACACCCGGTTGAGGAGGCCGTCGGCCCGGGCCGTCTTGTGCGGGATCTCGTAGCGTCCCCACGACACGCTGTTGCGCTGGTCGGGCTCGTTGAACAGATCCCAGGCGTGGACGCGCTCGTCGGTGGCGAAGCGCCCGACCACGGCCTCGACGTAGGGGCGGAGGCTGTCCCACCGCCGCGGGTCGGCCAGGACGGCGGCGCCGGGACCCTGCACCCAGGTGGAGTTGTGGACACCCGGGCGGGGCTCGGGCTGAGGGCCGGGGCGGGGATGGGGGTGCCACACGCCGTCGAAGAGGACGGGCATCACGCCGATGCCGTGCCCGGCGGCGAGGTCGAGCACCCGGTCGATGCGGTCGAGGAAGGCGTCGCCGTCGAGCTCGAACAGGAGGTCGTGCAGGAACAGCCGGATCGACGTGAACCCGAGGTCGGCGGCCCACCCGAGCTCGCGGTCGATCGTGGCCGGGTCGAAGGTGTCGGCCTGCCACAGCTCGAGCTGGTTGCCAGCGGTGGACGGGGTGAAGTTGCACCCGACCAGCCAGCCGACGTCGTCCTGCCACGCCTTGGCCCGAGCGGCTGACCAGCGGGCAGTGGAGGGGACCGGCGGTGAGAACCGCAAGGGCAGCGCGCCCTTGGCCAGGTCGATCCCCTGGGCGGCGAGGGCGACGAGCGGGTGGGGCACGCCGGCAGTCTGCCCCACCGCTTCGGCCGGCGCGCACCGTCCCTTGGGTGCGTAAGGGTGCGCTATGCGCGCCCTTACGCACCCAAGGGCTCGGAGCGTGAGAGGTCAGGCGGGGGACAGCTCGGCGGCGGGGAGGCCGAGCGCGCCGGCCACCTCGCCGAGCGGCGTGCCCGGGGCGACGGCGTCGAACCCGGGCTTGCCGGGCGCCCCCGGCTTGACCCGCACGACGGCGTCGTCGCCGCAGTAGCGGATCGACAGCGCCCGCCGCGGACGGGTGCCCTCGTTCCCGCCGGCGGCGTGCAGGGTGCGGGCGTGGTGGATGGTGATGTCGCCGGGCTCGAGGTCCCAGCCGAACACGCCGGGGTCGTCGAGGCCGAGGGCGGGCGGGGCCTCCCCTTCGGTGCCGGGGATCGGGTCGTCGATGACGAACAGCGTGGGCCGGTAGCGGGTGGGGGAGACGTGGGAGCCGGCGAGGAAGCGCAGCGCCCCGGCCGACCGGGGCGAGGGGTCGAGGGCCAGCCACACCGTGGCCATCTGGCCCCCCTCCACGTGGAAGTAGCCGTCGTCGGTGTGCCAACGGGTCGGGACGGGAGAGCCGGGGTCCTTCACCAGCACGCTGTCCTCGTAGAGCCACAGCTGGGACGTGCCGAGGACCGCGGCGGTGACGGTGGGGATGGGACCGGTCGTGGCGAAGGCGGCGAAGTCGGGGTCGGTCCGCCAGTGGTCGACGCCGCCCCGGAACCGCCCGGCGCTGGTGTCGCCGGCCATGGCGCTGAGGTCGGCCAGCTCGCGCTCGCCCAGCCGGTCGACGGCGGCGGCGATCCGGGCCACCGTCGCCGTGTCGACAGCGCCGCGCACGACGCAGGCGCCGTCGCGCCAGAACTGGTCGGCCGCGGCCGTGAGGTCGGCGGGAGAAGGAGCCATCGGCGAAGTCTGCCCCAAATCCTTGGGTGCGCAAGGGTGCGCTATGCGCGCCCTTACGCACCCAAAGGGGAGCCGGGAACCGGGCGTTCCGGCGTGGCTAATGTGAGCGACCTGTGGCCCGGGCGATCATCCTCTCCGTCGACGACGATCCTGCGGTGTCGGCCTCGATCGCCCGTGACCTGCGGGAGCGCTACGCCGCGCAGTACCAGATCGTGCGGGCCAGCTCGGGGGCCGAGGCGCTCGGCGTGCTCGACGAGCTGGCCAAGCGCGACCAGCCCGTCGCCCTGATCATCTCCGACTACCGGATGCCGGAGATGACCGGCATCGAGCTGCTCCGCCAGGCTCGCGGCCCCGCGCCCGACGCCAAGCTGGTGCTCCTCACCGCCTACGCCGACACCGACGCCGCCATCACCGCCATCAACGAGATCGGGCTCGACCACTACCTGATGAAGCCGTGGTCCCCGCCCGAGGAGCGGCTCTATCCCGTCCTCGACGACCTGTTGGCCGCCTGGGAGGCGACCAACGCCAGCCGGTACGCCGGGGTCCGTGTGGTCGGGCACCGCTGGTCGGAGCAGAGCCACGAAGCCCGCACCTTCCTGGCCCGGAACCACGTCCCCTACCAGTGGCTCGAGATCGACCGCGACCCCGAGGCCGAGCGCCTCGTGTCCCGCGTCGGCGCGGCGCCGGCCGATGCGAGCGGTGGTGCCGGGGCCACGCCGCGGTGGCCGCTCGTGCTCCTGCCCGACGGCCGGGTGCTGCACGGCCCGACCCTCCTCGAGATCGCGGAGGCCCTCGGCCTGCAGACCCGTCCCCTGGCCACGCTCTACGACCTCGTGATCCTGGGCGCCGGGCCGGCCGGGCTCGCCGCCGCCGTGTACGGGGCGTCGGAAGGCCTGCAGACCGCGGTGGTGGAGCGGGCCGCGCCGGGCGGCCAGGCCGGGCAGAGCAGCCGCATCGAGAACTACCTCGGCTTCCCCAACGGGTTGAGCGGGACCGACCTCTCGCACCGGGCCGTCACCCAGGCCCGGCGGCTCGGCGCCGAGATGGTGCTGGCCCGGGATGTGGTGGCCCTCGAGACGCGAGGCAGCATCCATGCCGTGGTGCTGGAGGACGGCACCGAGATCGAGACCCGCGCCGTGATCCTGTCGACCGGTGTGTCCTACCGGATGCTGGAGGCCCCCGGTCTGGCCGATCTCACCGGGCGCGGCGTGTTCTACGGTGCGACGGCCAGCGAGGCCCGCACCACCGAGGGCGACGACGTCTACGTGGTCGGCGCCGCCAACTCCGCCGGCCAGGCCACGCTCCACCTGGCTCGCTACGCCAAGCGGGTGGTGATGGTGGTGCGGGGCACGTCGCTGGAAGCGTCGATGTCGCAGTACCTGGTCGACCGCATCAAGGCGGCCGACAACATCGAGGTGCGGTTCGAGACCGAGGTCGTGGGCGGGGCCGGCACCGACCACCTCGAGCAGCTGACCTTGCGCCACCGGGGCTCCGGGGCCGAGGAGACGGTGGGGGCGAGCTGGCTCTACATCTTCATCGGCGCGCAGCCCCGCACCGACTGGCTGCCCGACACGGTGGCCCGCGACGCCCACGGCTTCCTCCTCACCGGGCCCGAGATCACCCTCCTCGCTCCCGACGCCTGGACGTTGCGCCGCCCGCCGGAGCTGCTCGAGACCAGCCTGCCGGGGGTGTTCGCCGCCGGCGACGTCCGCCTCGGCTCGATGAAGCGGGTGGCCGCGGCCGTGGGCGAGGGCGCCAGCGCCGTCAACCTCGTCCACCGCTACCTGGAGACGGTGTGACCGACGCGCACCCGGCCCGCCCGGCGGTCGACTCCGAGCAACTCGCCGAGGTGTTCCTCACCGCGTCGCTCACCGACGAGCAGCGGGCGGACCTGATCGCGGTGAGCGAGGTCGTGCCCTTCGCTGCGGGCGACGACGTCTTCGTCGAAGGGCAGCCGGCCGACTACCTGTGGATCCTGCTCGACGGCCAGATCGAGCTCAGCCGGCAGAGCGGCGGCCAGAAGGTGGTGCTGACCACCATGGCCAACCCCGGCCAGTGGGCCGGCGGGCTCCGGGCCTGGGACACCGAAGCCGGCAGCGCCGGCTATCGCGGCACCGGCCACGCCCTCACCGACGGGCACTGCCTGGCCGTGCCGTCCGAGGAGCTGCGCCGGCTGGTCGAGCGCTGGTTCCCGTTCGGCGTCCACATGATCGTGGGGATCTACCAGACCGTGCGGGGCATCGAGGCCGTCGTCCGCCAGCGCGAGTCGCTGGTCGCGCTCGGCACGCTCGCCGCCGGCCTGGCCCACGAGATCAACAACCCGGCGGCGGCCGCGCTCCGGGCCGCCGAAGCGCTGCGGACGTCCTGCGACGACATGCTGACGTCGCTCACGGCCCTGGCCCGCACGGCCATCGCCGCCGACCAGTACATCGCCCTCGATGCCCTGCGGGGCGAGGTGGTGGGGCCGGCGGGCGGCGGCGGGGCGCTGGAACAGGCCGACCGCGAGGAGGCGGTCGGGCAGTGGCTGGCCGACCGCGGCGTGGCCGACGCGTGGCCGCTGGCGTCGATGCTGGCGCCGGCCGGGGTCGACGCGGCCTGGTGCGCCCGGGTGGAGGACACGGTGGGCCGCGAGGCGCTCGTCCCGGCGCTGCAGTGGGCGGCCAGCATCCTCGGGGCCAACGCCCTCCTCTCGGAGCTGACCGACGCCACCACCCGCGTGTCCCACCTCGTGGCCTCGGTGAAGACCTACTCGCAGATGGACCGGGCGTCGATGCAGCGGGCCGATCTCAACGAGGGCATCGAGAGCACCCTGGTGATGCTGGCCCACAAGCTGCGGGACGTGCGGGTCGAGCGCGACCTCGCCGACGACCTGCCCTCGATCGAGGTCAACGCCAGCGAGCTCAACCAGGTGTGGACCAACCTGATCGACAACGCCGTCGACGCCATGGACGGGAAGGGCACCCTCCGCGTGGTGTCCCGCCTCGACGGCGACGCGCTCGTGGTCGAGGTCAGCGACACCGGGGGCGGCATGGACGAGGCGACGCTGGCCCGGGCCTTCGAACCGTTCTTCACCACCAAGGACGTGGGCAAGGGCACCGGCCTCGGTCTCGACATCTCCCGACGCATCGTGGTGGAGCGTCACGGCGGCGAGATCACCTTCGACACGTCGTCTTCGGGTACCACCGCCCGTGTCCGCCTGCCGGTGACGGGCGCGTAGCCGGCCGGTCAGGGGCGTTCCCACCGCGCGTCGCCGGTGCAGATTCGCGGGCCCGCGTTGTCGCTGGTGCAATCGCGCGGCCTGACGCCGGGAAGCTGCACCAGCGAATCGGGAGGGCCGGGTAGCTGCACCGGCGATTCTGGGAGGGCCGGGTAGCTGCACCGGCGATTCTGGGAGGGGCGGCCGTCGGCGAGGTCGACGGGTGCCGGCGGGGGTGGCGCCGACGGGGGCGGGACGGGCCGGTCGTCCCGATAGCGTGCCGGGCCATGGAGCCCTTCGAACTGGGGTTGGACACCTTCGGAGACGTGACGGTCGGCGCCGACGGGCAGCCCCGGCACCACGCCGCCGTGATCCGTGACGTGGTGGAGGAAGCGGTGCTGGCCGACGAGGTCGGGCTCGACTTCATCGGGGTGGGCGAGCACCACCGGGCCGACTTCGCCATCTCGGCGCCCGAGATCGTGCTGGCCGCCATCGCCAGCCGCACCTTCCGGATCCGCCTGGGCACGGCGGTCACCGTGCTCAGCACCGACGACCCGGTGCGGGTCTACGAGCGCTTCGCCACCCTCGACGCCGTGAGCAACGGCCGGGCCGAGGTGATCCTCGGCCGGGGATCGTTCACCGAGTCGTTCCCGCTGTTCGGCTACTCGCTGGAGGACTACGAGCTGCTCTTCGAGGACCGGCTCGACCTCTTCTCCGTGCTGCTCGACGAGGGGCCCGTGCGCTGGTCGGGCGAGACCCGGGCGCCGGTCGACGTCCCCCGTGTCTTCCCGCCCACCGAGGCCGGCCGGCTGCGGACGTGGATCGGGGTGGGCGGCAGCCACCAGTCGGTGATCCGGGCCGCCCGCTACGGCCTCCCGTTGATGCTCGCCATCATCGGGGGCGAGCCGCTGCGCTTCGCGCCGCTCGTCGACCTCTACCACCGGGCCTGCGACCA
This sequence comes from Actinomycetes bacterium, assembly GCA_029782025.1. GTDB lineage: Bacteria > Actinomycetota > Acidimicrobiia > Acidimicrobiales > Acidimicrobilacustridaceae > JAKOVR01. Next base: position 36,098 of record JAKOVR010000009.1, read on the forward strand.
GGTCGGCGTCGGGCCGCTCCCGGTCGGTGCCCACTGCCCGGGGTACGTGGCCGCCACCGACGACGAGGCCCGCGAAGAGCTCTGGCCCCACTACCTCGCCATGTTCTCCCGCATCGGTCGAGAGCGCGGATGGCCGCCGCCCACCCGGGAGCAGTACGAGCACGCCACCGGTCCCGACGGCGCGATGTTCGTGGGATCGCCCGCCACCGTGGCCACGAAGATCATCAAGGTGGCCGAGGGCCTCGGGCTGTCGCGCTTCGACATGAAGTACTCGGCCGGGGCGCTGCCCCACGACAAGCTCATGGCCTGCATCGAGCGGTACGGCCGCGAGGTCGCACCCGTCGTGCGGGAGGCGCTCGCCGGCCGGCCGTAGCCGCGATGGCGAGAGAGGCGACCCCGATGGGCCGCGGGCCGGCGCCCGATCAGCCGAGCTCCTCGACGACGATCCCGCCGGCGCTCGACGGCGAGGCGTACAGCATGGTCGTCCCGGCAAGCCACGGCCGGGTGGGGGAGACCCCGGCGTGGGTGGTCAGCGTCTTACCCGAGGTGGCGTCGAGCACCTCCAGGGTGGCGGTGCCGGTCGACCCGCCGGACATGAGGATCACGTACGGTCCCGAGATCCCGGCCCACCAGGTGTTGGCGGCCTTGCCCTGGCGCTGCCACAGGATGCTGCCGTCGCGGCGGGCGTAGGCGGTCACGACCTGGTTGTCCTTGGGGGCGAAGGCGAGGACGACGTCGGCGGACACCCCCATGATCGCCGCGTTTTGCATGCCGACGTCGTCTTTGGGTCCGACCGCCATCTCGGCGCCGGTGCGAGTGTCGATGAAGTGGAGGTGGTGGTCCTTGGCCCGGGCGATGATGGTCGGACCATCGGCCCACAGCCCGTTGGCCGTGACCTTGACCTCCCACTTCTGCTCGCCGGTGAGGGCATCGAAGGCGCGGAGGGTTTGGACCTCGTTGATGTACACCGTGGATTCGTCGGCGTCGGCCGGCCCGAACTCACCGCCAGCGGTCGGCCTCGTCCACCGCAGCTCGCCGGTGGCGGCGTCGTGCACCTCGGTGCGGCCGTTGTCGTAGAGGAGCACCAGGGTGGTGGCGGACCAGCGGGTGAAGGCCGGGTTCGCCTCGAGATCGAACCCCCAGAGCTCATGGCCGTCGGCGACGTCGAGGGCGGTGAGGCGCGGACCGCACCGGATGATGAGGCGTTCCCCGAGGACCCGGCTGATCGGGGTGGCCCACTCGGGGTTGTGGCACGATCGCTGCCACCAGCGGAAGGACAGGTCGGGGATCGAGCGGGCGACCACGCCGGCGTCGGTGAGGATGTAGACGCGGCTTCCGTCACCGAGCAGGCCGTACAACCTCGAGGGGAGGTCGGGGACGTCGGGGAGGTCGGTGGCGGCCGTCGAGGCACCGATGTCCCGTGTGGCCGACCGGGCCGCGGGCGGCAACACCTCGGCGGCCCGTCCGGCCGCTCGGACGGCGTAGACCGCCGCGGCCGTGACCGAGGCGGCGACGATGAGGATGGCGCCGACGACGAGCCCGGGGTGAACTCGCCGGTGCTGCCGGTCGACGGGCGGTGCCGGTCCCCAGGTCGTGGGCGGCGAGATCAAGGGCGCCAGCGCGTCGGGAGCCGGGGGTCCACTGGCGGGACCGGATCTCGGGATCGACGACGACGACGATGACGTCGGCGGCGACCACGGATTCGCCGGCTCATCGGTCGGCGCCCCGCAGGCGGGGCAGAGATCGCTCGCCCCCCGATCGGCACCGCAAGCCCGACACGCCACCACGGTGTCAGGTTAGAACGTGGACCCCGCGACAGCGGCCCCGCGTGCTGTGTCGGTCAGCCGCCGTAGTTCATGCCGGTGGTGCGCAGGTTGAGCGGGACCTTCGAGGCGTCGCGCACGCCGGCGCCCACGACTTCGGCCACGAAGACCGTGTGGTCGCCCCGGGCGACCGTGTCGGTCACGCGGCACTCGAACCAGTAGGGCACCTCGTCGAGGATGGGGGCGTCGGTGGCGACGCCGCGCTCGAACTTGTGGCCGTTGATCCGGTCGCCCTCCACCGCCGTCGACCGGAAGAAGGCCTTGGCGATGTCGAGCTGGTCGTCGGCGAGGACGTTGACGGCGAACTTCCCGGTCTTCTCGATCAGGGCGTCGAGGCCGCTGTCGACCTTCACCCCGGCGGCGACGAGCGGGGGCTCGAACGACACCTGGGTGAGCCAGTTCACACCGCCGCCGGCGAAGGCGTCGCCGTCGGCCGCGGTCATCACGTACAGGCCATAGGTGATGGCGCGCAGCGCCACCTTCTTCTCCTGGGGATCCATGGCCGGAGTGTAGGCAGCGGGATCAGCCGAGGCGGGTGGCGACGATGTTGCCGACGAGCGCCTCGGCGAAGTCGACGGCGTGCACGACCATGGTCGGGTCGGTGTTCTCCGGCGTGTCGGTGACGTAGTGGTAGTGGCGGGGCGAGCCCTGCTGGAGGTCGACGCAGGCGAGGGTGACGCCGTCGTACCCGGCGGTGAGGAAGGGGGCGACGTCGGTGGACCCGACCGGCACCTGGTACCGGCCCACGTCGGCGAAGCGGGGGTCCTCGGCCGTGCGGGCCAGCACCCCGGCCAACCAGGGGGCGTGGGGCTTGATGCCCTGCTCGCCCTCTTCGGTCCAGAACAGGTCGCCGTTGCTGAGGGTGTCGAGCCCGATGATCACGGTGTCGGCGGTCGACCACTCCTGCCGGTGGGCGGTGGCGAGGCGTCGGGCCCCGCCGGTGCCGGCCTCTTCGGCGCCGGTGATGACGAAGACGTGCTCCACGTCGGGGTGGGGGTCGTGGCGGAGGCGCTCGGCCAGGAGCAGCGCGGCCGCCACGCCGGTGAGGTTGTCGGCCGCGCCGGGCACGATCGTGTCGCGCCGCACCACGTCGAAGTTGAGCAGGAACGAGATAAGGCTCGGGATGGCGATGGCGTACTCGGCCCGCCGGATGGCGCGGCGCACGCCGGCGGTTCTCGGCCCACGGCCGAGCAGCGAGCGCAGCCCCGCCACCGCCGCCCCGGCCAGGGCGGCGTGGGTGGCCAGCTCGAGCGAGCGGGCCGTGTAGGGCGCGGTGGTTCCCTTGTGGGTGAAGGTCTTGATGAAGCGGGGGTGGAAGAGCAGTCCGGTGTAGGCGGCGTCGATGTGGGCGAGGTAGACGAGGCGCAGGCGGGGCGTGCCGCTGCGGGCGGGGACGCGGGCCAGGAGGTTCTGGCTGGCGCCGTAGGGGAAGACCCGGCGGAGGACCTCGGCCCGCTTGGTGGAGTCGAGCCAGTACGAGCCGCCGCCGAGCGCCTGCAGGGCGGCACCGGCCCGGGGCAGCCGGCCGGCGACGACCGCGCCGGCGGTGGCGAGGCCGAAGTGGAGGGCGAGGACGGCGTAGAGGTTGTCGTTGAAAGCGAAGGGCTCGCCGGTCACCGACAGGTCGAGGCTCTCGAGCTCCCGCGCCACCCAGGCCTGGGCGGCGCGCTCGGCCGGGGTCATCGTGCGCCGTGGGGGGAAGTCCTCCACCAGCCGTCGCACCATCTCTTCGACGAAGGCGACCTCGTCGCCGATTGGGGTCTTCATGGGTGCCGGGAGCACCCCATCCGTGGTCAGCATCGACACCATGGCCCCCATGGTGCCACGGGCTAGGTTCTCCCGGCATGGCTGACGACCGCACCGAGGCTGTGCGGGCGGCCCTGCTGGCCGAGGTGGGGGCCGGGGCGGTGGTGGTCGACCCCGACGTGATCGACGGCTACCGCACCGACCGGGCCACGGCGGTGGTGCCCGGGCTCCCGGTCGCGCTCGTGCGGGCGTCGGCCACGGCGGAGGTGCAGGCGACGCTGCGGGTGGCCACCCGGTTCGGCGTGCCGGTGGTGCCCCGAGGGCTGGGCACCGGGCTGTCGGGTGGGGCCACCGCCATCGACGGGAGCATCGTGCTGTCCACCGAGCGGATGCGGGCCCTCTCGATCGAGCCCGACGCCATGGTGGCGGTGGTGGGGCCCGGGCTGCGCAACGCCGAGGTCAAGGCGGCCGCGGCCGAGCACGGGCTCTGGTATCCGCCCGATCCGTCGTCGTTCGAGATCTGCTCGATCGGCGGCAACCTGGCCACGAACGCCGGCGGGTTGTGCTGCGTGAAGTACGGCGTGACCACCGACTACGTGCTCGGGCTCGAGGTCGTGCTGGCCGACGGCCGGGCCGTGCGCCTCGGCGGCCGCACGATCAAGGACGTGGCCGGCTACGACCTCAAGCGACTCTTCGTGGGATCGGAGGGCACCCTCGGGGTGATCACCGAAGCCACGTTGCGGCTGCGGCCGGCGCCGCCGCCGGCGTCGACGGTGGTGGCCACGTTCGGGTCGGTGGTCGACGCCGGTCGGGCGGTGGGGCGGATCGTCACCGAGGTGCGCCCGGCCGCCCTGGAGCTGATGGACCGCGCCGCGCTGGCCGCGGTGGAGCGGGTGCAGCGGATGGGGCTCGACACCGACGTGGCGGCGCTGTTGCTGGCCCGCACCGACGGCGCGCCGTCCGAGGCGGAGATCGTGGCGGCGGCGTGCGCGGCCGCGGGGGCGGGGTACGTCGCCCGCACCGACGACCCCGACGAGGGCGAGCTGCTGATGGGGGCTCGTCGGATGGCCATCCCCTGCGTGGAGCGGCTGGGCACCGTGCTGATCGAGGACGTCGGCGTGCCCGTTCCCCGCATCCCCGAGCTGCTGGCCGCGGTCGAACGGATCGCGGCCGAGCACGACACCGCCATCCCCGTGATCGGCCACGCGGGCGACGGGAACTTCCACCCACTCGTCACCTACGACGCCGCCGACCCCGACGCCACGGCGAGGGCCGCGGCCGCCTTCGACGCCGTGATGGCCGCGGCGCTGGCCCTCGGTGGGACGGTGACCGGCGAGCACGGCGTCGGGGTGCTGAAGGCCCGCCACCTGGCCGAGCAGCTCGGCCCCGACGTGCTCGACCTCACCCGCCGGATCAAGGCCGCCCTCGACCCCGACGGGATCCTCAACCCCGGCAAGTGGGTCTGATCCCCCGATCCCTTGGGTGCGTAAGGGCGCGCATAGCGCACCCTTACGCACCCAAGGGATCGGTCAGGCGAGGGAGGCTTCGAGCTTGGCCAGGGTCTGGAGGCCGAGCTCCACGGCCCCGAAGCCGATGGTGGCGGCGCGTTGCTCGGCCGTGGGGTGGAGCTGGCGCAGGGTGAGGACGGTCTTGCCGTCGGCCTGCTCGTCGAGGGTGACGGTCACCCGGAACGTGCCGGCGTCGTCGTCGCTGTCGTCGCCGTGATCCATGACGAGCAGCGACGGGGCCTCGATCTCGAGGAACGACATGCGGCTGGGCCAGACGGTGCCGTCGGGTCCGACCATGTCGAAGTGCCAGTGGCCGCCCGGTCGGATGTCGATCTCGTGGGTGTGGCAGGTGTACCCGTCGGGCCCGAACCAGCGGGGGAGGAGGTCCGGATCGGTCCAGGCCTCGAACACCCGGGTCCGCGGTGCGTCCAGCACGCGGACGAGGACGATCTCCCGGTCGAGGGCCCACTCGGTGCGGCCGGTGGTGGGGGAGGTGGTCATGGTGC
>JAKOVR010000038.1 GCA_029782025.1 Actinomycetes bacterium
TCGGCGAAGCGGAGCAGCTCACCCTGGAGCAACGCCGCACCGCCGGCCGGTCGATCATCGACGTGCTCGCCCGCATCCATGCCGTCGACATCGACGCCGCCGGTCTCGACGACTTCGCTAAGCGGGAGGACTACATCCCCCGCCAGCTCCACCGGTGGCACGGGCAGTGGGAGAAGAGCAAGACCCGCCAGCTCCCGGTGATGGAGGAGGTGCACCGGCGCCTCGCCGATCGTGTTCCCCCGCAGGGCCCGGCCGCCATCGTCCACGGTGACTACCGCCTCGACAACTGCATGCTGGCCGACGACGGCTCCGTGGCGGCCGTGCTCGACTGGGAGATCTGCACCCTCGGCGATCCGCTGGCCGACGTCGGGCTCCTCATCGTGTACTGGGGCGACGCCGACGGCCCCTCGCCCCAGGGCGTGGCCGCACCCACGGCCGCCGAAGGCTTCCCCCGCAAGGCCGAGCTCCTCGAGCGCTACGCCGCGGCCTCGGGCCGGGACCTCCGGCACATCGACTACTACGTCGCCTTCGGCTACTGGAAGCTGGCCTGCATCGTCGAAGGCGTCTACGCCCGATACGTGGGCGGGGCCATGGGCGACCTCGACCCCGCCTCGTTCTCGTTCTTCGGCGAGCAGGTCGTGGCGCTCGCCGACGCCGCCCACCGACTCCTCGGAGACGGGACGTGAGCCTGTACGAGCTCGTCTCCCGCCCGACGATCGCCTCACCCGTCCTCGTGATGGGGATGGAGGGGTGGATCGACGCCGGCCTCGGCGCCGCCAACGCCGTGGCCGCCATCCTCGAGCAGGCCGAGATGGACACCGTCGCCGTGTTCGACGCCGACACCCTGCTCGACCACCGGGCCCGGCGACCCACGATGCACCTCGTCGACGGCGTCAACGAGCGTCTGTCGTGGCCGGCCATCGAGCTGCGCGCCATCACCGATCCCCACGGCGGGGAGGCCCTGTTCCTGGTCGGGGCCGAGCCCGACCACCATTGGCGGGGCTTCGCCGACGCCGTGTTCGAGCTGGCCACCGACCTCGGGGTGCGGCTCGTCACGGGGCTCGGTGCCTATCCGGCCCCGGCGCCCCACACCCGCCCCGTCGGCACCGTCGCCACCGCGTCCACCGCGGAGCTGGCCCGCCAGGTCGGGTTCGTGCCCGGCCGCATCGAGGTGCCGGCCGGCATCCAGGCCGCCGTCGAGCGGCGTTGCGCCGACGGCGGCCTCCCCGCCGTCGGGATCTGGGCCCAGGTCCCCCACTACGCCGCCGGGATGCCCTACCCGGACGCGTCGGCGGCGCTGCTCGACCGTTTGCACGCCCTCACCGGGCTCCGCTTCGACGTCGAGGCGCTGCGGGCCGAGGGCACGGCGACCCGGGACCGCCTCGACACCCTCGTGGCCGGCAACGTCGAGCACCTCGCCATGATCCGTCAGCTCGAAGCCCACCACGACGAGCTGACCACGTCGGCCGGGATGACCATGCTCGCCGGCGACGATCTCGTGGCCGAGGTGGAGCGGTTCCTCGAGGAGCAGGGCTGAGCCCTCCCCCGCCCGGGGTCACTCCACGGGCGGGGGCAGCTTCTGGGCCGGGCTCGGGTAGTCGGGCCCCTTGTCCGCAGCCGGGATCGAGTCGACGATGGTCACCGACCCGTCCTTCTTGCCCACGGGCAGGTCGGTCTTGGGCATGGCGCCCGGCATGTAGCGCTTCCCGCCGTCCATGTAGCGGTACAGCCCCTTGCCGTCGCCACCCGACTCGTCCTTGCCCTCGACCTCGGCGTCCCACCAGATGAGGGCGACGTCGTCGATGCCGAGGTAGTCGGCCCGCTCCTCCTTCGGGATGGCGCTGGAGCAGGTGTTCTGGGGCTTGAAGTAGCCGTGCATGCCGAAGCTGATGTGGGGCGAGGTGGGACCGCCGCCGGTGGGCGGGTAGTTGAAGAGCCCGTCCCGGAAGGTCTCGGGGGACAGCTTGGGGCCGGCCATGTGGATCCCGAGGTAGAGCTGCTGCAGCCCGCTGTAGATGATCGGGGCGGTGGTCTTCGCCGCCGGGGCCTGGCCGTAGTACCACTGGTGGATGGCCCAGGGCTCGGACATCTCACGGGGCGTCTTGACCGGGAGGGACGAGATGCCGAAGGCGTGGGCCCACTGCTTCTGGTCGTACCGCCGGCCGAACACGTTGGTGTCGGTGAGGACCGTGCCCGTCACGATCCACTCCGGGAAGTAGTTCTGCTCGGTGGCCGCTTTCGTGAGGCTGATCGGCATGAGCGGATCGCCCAGGAAGATGATCGAGGTCACCCCGGCCGCCTTCATCTTGGCGATGATGGTGGTGGCCCGCTCCCCCATCTTGGCCAGGTCGAGGGTGTAGGTCTCGCTCGCTGCGGCCTCCCAGCCCCGGCACTTGCCCTCCTCCCGCACCTGGTCCTCGAGCTCGGTGTACACCGGGACCTTCTGCTCGAAGTGGACCACGCCGAACTTGCGGGTCTGGCCCTGCAGGGCCGGATCGCCGGCGAACTCGGCCTTCTTTCCGTTCAGGCGACCGGTGATGAGATCGCCGAGGTTCAGGAGGAACTGCTCGGGCGTGGCGTAGGCGCCCCACAGGTACGGCGCCAGCTTCTGGTAGGTGGAGTCGGGCACGCCTTGACCGCAGCCGATGCAGATGACCTTGCGGGCGGCCAGCTCCTTGGCGTAGTCCTGGGCCAGGGCCGGGCCGCCGAGCACGGCGAACGCCTTGTACTCCTCGGCGATCTTGATGGCGTCGGCCTTGGCCACGACCTCGTCGTCCATGCCCCCCTGGGACTGGTACCGGATGTACTTCACCTTGCGCCCGTAGCTCTCGAACATGTCGGAGAAGAGCTTCTCGTAGGCGGCCTGGGTCTGCTTGACCTCTTCGGGCTTGTCGAGGAGCCCCTGCAACAGGCTGCTGAGGTCGCCGTTGGTGGACGGTCGGTATTCGACGACGGTGATCTCGTCCTTGGTCACCCCCTGACTGGTGGCGCCCCCGTTGTCGGCCCCCTGCTTCCACACCGGGACGCACGGCGGGGCGAAGATGGTCGGCAGCTTGATGCGGCCGGTCGTGGTGTCGCACCGGTCGCCGTACCCCGACAGGTCACCGCCGTTCTTCTTGGCGTCGTTGTAGAGCACCGGGAGGTCCTTCGCCGACGACCCGACGGCGCTCCCGCCGCCCCCGCCGGCTGCGCTGTCGTTCCCCTTGCCGCGGGTGACGGCGAAGGCGGCGATCAGCGCGACCACGACGATGACGCCCGCGATCGGTCCGTACTTGGCCGCGGGGCTCGACTGCTTCGGTTCGGGGTGGTGCAGAGACGTCATGGTGGTGTGGATGCTCCTTCTCCGGGGACCTCGGTGTGGGCCCTGGTGTCGGTCGTCAGGTGCCGGGCGGCTTGGGCACGCCCTGCGGCTTGGGGTAGTCCTTCACGCGGTCGCCTTCGGGGACCTCGCGGTAGATGGGGACGGCGCCGGACGGGTCGAAGGCCCGGCTGTCCCGGCTGGGCCACTGACCCAGCGTGTAGCGCTTCCCACCGTCGACGTACATCAGCATCCCCTTGCCGGTGACGCCGCGCTCGTCGGGCCCTTCGAGCTCCGCGTTCCACCACACCTCGACCGCGTCATCGATGGAGGTGTAGTCGTCGTCGGGCCAGTAGCCGTGGCGCCCGAACGAGACCTGGGGCACGGTCAGCCCCCCGCCCATGGCGTCGCCGGAGAACAGGCCGTCCCGGAAGTGGGCCGGGGTGAGGTCGGGCCCGGCCGCCTGCAATCCGCTGACCAGCGTCGTCGCGTTGGCGAACACGATGAGCGAGCCGCTCTTGGCCGGCGGGAACACGCCGTAGTACCAGGTGAACAGCCCGTTGGCGAAGTTGCCCTCGGGCAGGCCGCGGGCGAAGAGCTGGCTGACGCCGAAGGCGTGGCTCCACTGGCGCTGGTCGTAGGACCGGCCGAACACGGTGGAGTCGACGAGGGCCGAACCCGTGATGATCCACTCCGGGAAGTACTGCTGGGCCGTGGCCTCCCGCGTCAGGGGCCCCGGGGCGAGGGGGTCGCCGGTGAACAGCACCGAGGTGACGTCGGCGGCCTTGAGCTTGGCGATCTGCTCCGCCGCCGTGGCCTGGAGGGAGATCGGGTCCTTGTAGGCGACCTCGGCCACCAGGTCGACCCCCATCCCCTTGATCTTCTCGGCGCAGTCCTTCTGGACCTGCACCGCTTCCTCGGTGAGGCCGAGGTACACGAGGCCGAACCGGCGCTTCTGCCCCTGCAGGGTCGGGTCGCCGGCGTGGGCGGCGGGCTTGCCCTGGAGCTGCTTCTGGAGGTATTCGCCGACGTGGAGGCAGGTCTGATCCGGAGCTTGGAGCGTGTTCCAGATGTAGGGCTGGCTCTTCTTGTAGAAGTCGACGGATCGGGCCGAGGCGAGGTCGATCTGGATCACCTTGCGGGCCGCCAGCTCCTGGGAGAAGTCAGGGGCCACCAGCGGCCCGCCGATCACGGCGAACGGCTTGATCTCCTCGGCGATCTTCACCGCGTCGGCCCGAGCCGACACGCTGTCGAAGCTGATGCCGGTGCCCTGGTAGGTGATCAGCTTGATCTTCCGGCCGTAGAGCTCGTAGTAGTCCTCGTAGAGCTGGAAGAACCCCCGGTAGGTGTCGGCCACCTGCTGGGGCGTGTCGTCGGCGTTGACCACCTTCAGGATCTGGTCCACCAGCGGGTCGGGCGGCGGCTGGTAGAGCACGATGGTGATCTCGTCGGCCGTCACCCCGGGCGAGCTGGAACCGTTGTTGGCCTTGTGGGCGAAGCAGGGGATGGCGAAGTTCGACGGGATGGCGACCTTGCCGGTGGCGGTGTCGCAGTGCGGGCCGAAGTCGGCGGCGATGCCGCGGGCCTTCGCGTCGGCGAACGACAGCGCCGAGAACGGGCCGTCGTCCCTCGACCGACTCGGCCCTCCCCCGCCGCCCGCCGTGGTCCCGGTCGGCGCATCGGCGCGGCCCAGGGCTGCGAGCACGCCCACGATCAGCACGAAGGCCACGATCCCGGCCAGCGGGCCGTAGACGTGCAGCAGGTGCTGCCCCTGGGACCGGTCCGCTCCCGGGTCGGCGGCGCTCATGCCTCCGTCCTCGCCCCGCTCCGGTGGATGACCTCGTCGGTGTTGCCGAGGTAGGAGGCCACGACCTCCGGGTGCTCGAGCACCTCGGCCGGCGCGCCCATGGTCACCACATGACCCTGGTCGAGGGCCAACAGCCGATCCGACACCGAGCTGATCAAGGGCATGTCGTGCTCGATGAGCAGCACGCTGGCCTGGAGCCGCTCGCGGATGCGCAGGATCAGCGGCCCCAGCGCCTCGGTCTCGCGCTGGGCGATGCCGCTCGACGGCTCGTCGAGCAGGATCACCTTCGGGTGGTGGGCCACGACGCAGGCGAGGTCGACGACCCGCCGCGACCCGGTGGAGAGCTCGTGGATGAACTTGGTGCGGAACGACTCGATCCCCATCAGCTCGATGAGCTCGTCCACCGCGACCTGGACCTTGTCCTCGCCCTGCTGGAACGCCGGCATTCGGAACGCGGCGTTCAACGGGTCCTTCACCGGCAGCCAGCGCTCGAGCGCGACCTTGATCGTCTCCTCCACCGTGAGGGCCGGGAAGAGGCGGGCGTCCTGGAAGCTCCGGCCGAGACCGGCCCAGGCCCGCTGGTCGGGCGGGAGCTTGGTCAGATCCCGGCCATGGAGGGCGACCCAGCCGGTGTCGTTGGACGTGAAGCCGGAGATGAGGTCGAACAGGGTGGTCTTGCCCGCCCCGTTGGGGCCGATGATCCCGATGATCTCGCCCGGCTGGAGCGAGAAGGTGACCCCGTCGACGGCCCGGATCCCGCCGAAGCGCACCGACAGGTCGTTGACCTCGAGCGCCGGGCGCTCCTCCGGTGCCTCGCCGGCCCGCACCGGTTCGGGCCGGGCGTGGCCGGGGACACCGAAGCCCGGGCCGTCGGCCGCCGGCGCCTCCGACGAGACCGTGGCCGAGGCCACCGCTTCGTCGTGGTCGGCGGCGTCGGCACCGGCCGGCGCCGCCACGCCCAGGCCCTTGCTCGCACCTTCGAGGAACACCGAGCGCAGCACGTCCGGGCGTTCGAGGAGCTCAGCCGTGGGGCCACGGAAGCGGATCTCCCCCTTCTCCATGAACACCGCCGTCTCGGCCACCGTCAACGCGACGTTGACCGACTGCTCCACGAGGATCACGGTGGTGCCCTGGTCGGCGATTCGCCGGACGATCGGCAGCAGCTGCTCGACGATGACCGGCGCCAGGCCGAGCGACAGCTCGTCGATGGCCAGCAGCTTCGGCTTGGAGAGGAAGGCCATGCCCAACGCCAGCATCTGCTGCTGACCGCCGGAGAGGTTGGCCGCCGGGTCGTCGAGCCGCTCCTTCAGGATCGGGAACATCGCCAGCACCTCGGCCACCCGAGGAGCCGGGTCGTCACCCCGCTTCCGGTCGAGCCACCCGGCCACCCGGAGGTTCTCCCCGACCGTGAGCGACGGGAAGACGCCCTGGCCGCCGGGCACCATGGCGATCCCGAGGGCGGCGATCTCGTGGGGAGGGGCGTGGGTGATGTCGCGCCCGTCGAAGATGATCGCCCCGTTGCTGGCCTCCACCACCCCGCAGATGGCCTTCAGGAGCGTGGACTTCCCGGCGCCGTTGGTGCCGAGCAGGGCGATGATCTCGCCCTCGCTCACCTCGAAGTCCACGCCGAAGAGGATCTGGACGTCGCCGTACTTCACGTCGACGTTGCGGCACAGGAGCTGCTTGATGTTCCCCTGCCGACGCTCGAACAGCAGCTCCGATCGGGCGGCCGTGGCGGTCCAGACGTTGGCGATGTCCTGGTCGATCACCTTGTGGGCCGACGAGACGATCAGGCCGGCGATGATGAACACGGGGGTCATCACCAGCATGCCGACGTGGATCCCCCAGGTGTTGCTCATCCACCCGACGATGGGGAGCACGACGAGCCCGGGGATGGCGAAGACCACCGCGATGGAGAAGCCCGACGCCCGGGCCCGGGCCGGGACGGCCAGTGACAGTGCGGCGAACACGCTGGGGAGGATGGCGGCCAGCGAGGCGGCGATGCCCATGCGAGCGACGACCGTTAACCACAGCCAAGGGGCGAGGGCGAACACGGCGGCGAAGGCCGAGGCCACGACGGCGACCACCGCCGTGAACCGCACGACCCGGGCCGGCCCCTTCTGGAGCAGGCGGAGGCCGTAGGTGGCGCTGAACACGAGGCCCACGAGCTGGGCCGGTTCGGCCAGGGTCTCGTAGAAGCCTCGCTGGGCCGGGCCGAGACCGAACTCCCGCTCGTAGAGGATGTTGGCCAGGTAGCCGAAGCCGATGAAGGCCACGGCCATGAACGGCACCGAGTAGTAGATCCGGCGAAGGCTCTCGATCTTCCACACCATCCGCCACGCCTCCTCGAAGGACGGCGGGTCCTCCTCCAGCGCAACGGTGTCCTCGTCCGCCCCCATCGCCCGACGCTCGAAGATCCCCCGGGTGGGCTCCTTCATCCCGAGGGCCACGAACGCCAGCACCCCACACGGGATGGCCAGCGCGACGAACGGCACCCGCCATCCGAACGCCTCGGCGAGGTGGCCGGCGACGAAGGGCCCCACCGTGAGGCCGATGGCCTCGGCCGCCCGGTGGAACGAGAACACCGCCGGCCGGTAGGGGATGTCGTAGTAGTCGGTGAGCAGCGAATTGTGCGTGGGCAGGATCGTGGCCTGGCCGATGCCGGCACCGGCCCGCATGAGGAGGAGCGACCACCACACCAGGGGAAGGATCGTGATCCCCATGAACTGCCCGAGGAGGCCCGTCCCGGCCGAGAAGGCGGCGAAGACGAAGGCCCCCACCACCATGATCCGCACCCGGTTGCCCCGGTCGGCCCAGATGGCGATGGGCACGGTGAGCCCGAGGCCGAAGAGGCCGGCGATGGCCACGACCGCGAGCATCTGGGCGTCGTCCCACTGCAGCTCGTTGCGGATCTCGGGCTGCAGGACAGCCACGGCCGATCGATCGATGGTCTCGAACAGGGCGAGGCCGAAGAGGACCACCAACGGGAAGAGGGCCCCGCCGCCGCTCAACTCGGTCAGCGTGCGCACGGGATGGGTCACCCACTGGGCGGCGCGCTTCCCCAGGGACTGGCGCTCGACACCCGGGCCGATGTGGATCATCCGATCCCTCCCCCGGTGGCGGTGATCACGGCGTCTTCGAGCTCGCCTGGTGTGGGCGCGCCGGCCTCGGCCGCGGCGTGGGTGGCGGCCAGGACGTCGGCGTCCTGACGGGTGTCGGCGAGGAGGCTCGGCACCACGATGCCGTGACGACGGGCGACGGAGCGCAACCACATGTCGCGCAGGTCGAAGAGCAGGCCGCCGAGCCCACCGCGGAGCACCATCAGGACCAGCAGCACCCCGAAGGCCGAGGGCAGCAGGGTCCACGGGAAGACCAGGAACCACGAGCCGCCCCGGGAGTAGAAGGCACCCACGCCGGCGCCACCGAGGGAGCCGAGACCACCGACCACGGTGGAGGTGAAGACGTCGAAGCTGTACGACGCCTGGTAGGACTCCACCGCGAAGCTCTGCTGCCCGACGACGAACAGGCCGCCACCGAACGCGGCGACGAACCCCGAGATGGCGAAGGCCAGCAGCTTGGCCCGCACGACGTTCACGCCGTAGCTCTGGACGCCCCGCTCGTTCTCCCGCATGGCCAGGAGCACGCGGCCGGTCCGGCCCCGTCGGATGCCGCGGAGGCCGAGGTAGAGCACGACGAGGCAGACGAGGCAGAAGTAGTAGTAGGCCGCCTGCCCCTCGAGGCTCCACGCGCCGAGGAGGCGGGGCCGTTCGAGCCGGTCCTTCGGGATCCAACGGAAGTGCTTGGTGTTGAGCAGCCAGCTCGACGCCGTGACGGCGAAGGCCAGGGTCGTGACGGCCAGGAACAGGCCGCGCAGCCGGAGGGCGGGCAGCCCGACGATCAGCGCGGCGACCGCTCCGGCCGCGGCGCCGAGCAGGAGGGCGAGCAGGATGTCGAGCTGCCAGTCGGCGAGGGCCTTGGCGGTGACGGCGGCCCCGACGGCCACGAAGGACATCTGCCCGAGCGAGACCTGCCCGGCCCACCCGGTGAGCACGATCACCGAGAGGCCGATGATCATGTAGTTCAAGACGGTGAAGGCCTTGAGCTGGTCGCCCGGACCGAGGAGGTTGGGCAGGTAGAGCGCGGCGGCACCCAACGCTGCGATCCCTCCCCACCGCACCAGCGCGACTTCAGGGATCCGGCGCAGCTCCTTCGGTACGGGGCGGACCTCGTCGGCCGACCGCCAGCTCGACGAGGTGTCGTGCTCGGCCCGGCTCTGCCCGGTCTTGCGCACCACGAGCCCGATCACGATGACGGCGGCGAGGATCGGGTCGAACAGCTCGGGCGACTCGTTGAAGTGCCAGCCCGCCGCCTGCTCGAGGACACCGATGGCGATGGCCGAGGAGCAGATGGTGACCAGGTTCGTGAGGCCGCCGAGCATCAGCGCGGCCAGGGCGGCGAGCAGGGCCGTGTAGCTCACCTGGCTGACCAGCGGAAGGCCCACGACGCTGGCCCGGAGGAACACACCGATGAACGACAGCAGGGTGCCCAGGGCCCACACCACGGTCTGGAGTCGCTTCACCGGGATGCCGAGCAGGGCGGCCCGGTCCGAGCGCTCGGCCGCGGCCCGGATCCCGATGCCGATGTTGGTGTAGCGGAGGAAGACGGCCACGGCGGCGATGGCCAGGGGGCCGACCACGAGGGCGATCACGTGGTCGATGCGGAAGATGATCGGGTGGATCTCGAAGGAGAAGTCGCCGGCCAGCGAGATCCGCTCGGTGACCGGCTCCTTGCCCCAGATGCGGGGCACCAGCAGCGACGCCACCGTCAGCAGCTGCGAGAGGCCGATCGTGGCCACGGTGAGGATCAGCCGCGGGGCGCGGAAGAAGCGCCGGATGATGGCCAGCTCGATGACCGTGCCCAGCAGGAGGGCGGCCCCGAGCCCCACGAAGAAGGCCAGGAAGTAGTTGATGCCGCTGTAGACGATCAGGTCGACGGCCAGGACCGTGGGCACGAGGCCGAGGTCGTTCTGGGCGAAGTTGAGGATCCGGTTGGCCCGGTAGATGAGGGCCATGCCCAGCGCCACGAGGGCCCCGAGCATGCCGAAGATGAGGCCCTGGAAGTAGACGCCGGCAGCCGGAGCGTTGCCGCCGGTGAAGACGACGTTGAACAGCACGAAGGTCCCGACGAGGATCGCCGCCGCGGGCGCCAGGCTCCGTGCCGCCGCCCCGGCCTTGCCTCCCCCGAGCCCGGCGAGTGCGTCAGCCACGGACCGCTCCCTTCTGGCGGGCACGGGCCGGTCGCGTCGGCGCCTCGCCCGGGGGCAGGGCCGGCACGAGGCCGTGGAAGAAGAGCTCCACCACGGTGTCGGCGTGGCGTTCGACCACCTCGGGGTCGGTGACCTCCACGCCGTAGACGTCGCGCATCATCCCGCGGGCGAGGAAGGCGTAGGCCGACGCGGCGACGAGGCAGGTGGCGACGTGCTCCAACGGCAGCTCCTTGATCCAGCCGAGCTCCACGCCCCGTTGGAGCGTCTCGTGGAAGAAGCGGAGCTGGCCCGCCGACTGCTGCTCGAGGAGCCAGGCCAGCCGCGCTCCACCCTGCGCCCCCTCGTAGCTGAGGATGCGGCCGAACTCGGGATTGGCGGCCGAGAAGCGGACGAAGCGGCGGACCATCACCTTCAGCTGGGCGATGGGCTCGAGGTCGGCCAGATCGTGGGACGCCGTCCCGAAGGTGGACCCGAGCTCGTCGAGGACGCTCGTGACCGCCGCCCGCCACAGCTCGTCCTTGGTGTCGAAGTGGTAGTGCACCAGCGGCTGGGTCACCCCGGCCTGCCGGGCGATCTCCGCCGTGGTCGCCCCGTCGAAGCCCCGGTGGGCGAAGACGTCGAGCGCGGCAGCCAGGATGCGGTCACGGCTGCGTTCGGCCAGCGCCTCGCGCTCACGCGGTCGCTGTGCGTCGACGGCCTTGCTGGTCACGGTGCTCCTGGGTCGGTACGGGGACGCGGGCGCGGGGCAGCCGTGGCTGTCCCCCGCGGGCGCCCCGCCATGTCCCCCGGCGACGACGCCCGGGTCCGGCCTCCGGGACTGCGGGCCGGACCACAGCAACAAGATCTCTGATCGGATGCTCAGGCCAGCTGTGCTGCCCGTCACATCTGCCGTGACCATAGTCACCTTTTTGTGTGCTCGCTGTTAGGTCACCTCCCGCGGTCGAGGCTTCACCGGAGGCGAGTTCGGCGGCGCCGACGGTGCGCCGGTAGGGTCCAGCCACCTACGACGACAGGGGGACGCCATGAAGGTCGACGGTGGCTTCGGGATCGCACCGGGCAACATCGAGGACACCGGGGCGCTGGCCCGGGAGCTCGAGGAGGCCGGGTACGACGGCATCTTCACGGCGGAGACGAGTCACGACCCGTTCTTCCCCGTGCTGTTGGCGGCGCAGACCACCACCCGGGCCGAGTTGGGCACCGGGATCGCCGTCGCCTTCGCCCGCAGCCCGATGAACCTGGCGAACATCGGCTACGACCTGCAGCTCTTCACCAAGGGCCGGTTCGTGCTGGGGTTGGGGAGCCAGATCCAGGCCCACATCACGAAGCGCTTCTCGATGCCGTGGTCCCACCCGGCCGCCCGCATGCGGGAGCTGGTGCTGGCCATGCGAGCCATCTGGGGCTGTTGGAACGAGGGCACCAAGCTCGACTTCCGCGGCGACTTCTACACCCACACCCTCATGACGCCGTTCTTCAACCCGGGCCCCAACCCCTACGGCGTGCCCAAGGTGTTCCTCGCCGCGGTCGGCGAGAAGATGACCGAGGTCGCCGGCGAGGTCTGCGACGGCATCATCTGCCACGGCTTCACCACCGAGCGCTACCTCAAAGAGGTGACGCTCCCGGCGCTGGCCCGCGGCGCCGCCCGCAGCGGCCGCGACGCGTCGACCATCGAGGTCTCGCTGCCCGCCTTCGTGGTGACCGGCTCGAACGAGGAGGAGATGGCGGCGTCGGCCAAGGGCACGCGCCAGCAGATCGCCTTCTACGGCTCCACCCCCGCCTACCGTCCGGTGCTCGAGCTCCACGGCTGGGGTGACCTCCAGACCGAGCTCAACGGCCTCTCCAAGGAAGGGAAGTGGGAGGAGATGGGCGAGCTCATCACCGACGACATCCTGTCGGCCTTCGCCGTGGTCGCCGAGCCCCGGCAGCTCGCCGCCGGGATCGCCGACCGCTTCGCCGGCGCCGTGTCGCGGCTGAGCTTCTACGCGCCCTACAAGTCCGACCCCGACACGTGGCTGGCGGTGCTGGCCGATCTCAAGGCCACCTGAGCGGCGGTCAGGCGCCGAGCAGCTGGCTGACGGTCACCGTCCGCAAGCCCTTGTCGGCCAAGCCGCCGAGAACGGCATCGAGGGCGTCGGCGGTGCCCTGGTGCCCGAAGTGGAGGCTCACGATCGACCCGGCCTTGGCGGCGGCGAGCGTGCGCTGCTGCACCGCAGCGGCCCCCGGGTCCTTGTAGTCCAACGGATCCACGTCGAACCCCAGCACGATCCCGTACCCCGCCCGGGCGGCGGCAGCGAGGACCGCGGCCGGCGGTTGGGCGGTGCCGTCGTCGGTGCCCGACGGGCGGAAGAACCGACCGCCGTCCCCGGTCACCCGGGCGATGGCGTCCCGGCACCGGGCGATCTCGGTGTCCATCGCCGCCGCGCCGAGGCTCAGGAAGTTGGGGTGGGTGTAGGTGTGGTTGGCGAGCTCGTGGCCGCCGTCGAGCAGCTTCTTGCCCCACGACGGGTTGGCGTCGAGCCAGTTCCCCACGATGAAGTTGGTGAACACGGCGTTGTGGGCCTTGGCGATGTCGAGCATGCGCTGGGCCAGCCGGAGATCGCCGTTGGTGTGGAAGGTCAGCGCCAGCGCCCCGGCCGTGGCCGGGCCGGTGTCGATGAACCGGGCCGGGCCGGTGGCGACGCCCCCGTTGCCGGCCTGGGTGCTGGTCGAGCGGTTGGAGCCGCTCGACGAGGTGGTGGTGCTCGACGGGCCGCCCCCTTCGATGGCCGGGCGGGTGGTGCCGCTCACCCGGGGGGTGGTCGCCGGCGGCGGCAGCGGGCTCGACGGCGGGCCACCGGCCGGGGCCCCGGTCGTCGCCGTGCCGGCCTCGCCGCCGTAACCGGTCCCGGCGTCGTTCGTCTTGGCGCATGCTGCCGCCGTCGCGGCGACGGACAGCGCGAGGAAGCGACGACGGTCGATGAGCACGAGGCCATCATCGCACCGGACGGTCCGCTCGTCGGATCACCCGGTCCTCGGCTTGGCTACTGTGCCCGAACGGCAAGGCGACGAGAGGAGCGGCGATGCCCGACAGCGTGAGCAGCGAGACCATCGACAGCCTGGCGGCCAAGCTGGCCGACTTCGCCGACACCCTCTCCGACGCCGAACGAGACGCCTTCGACCTGTTCTTCCTGCAGCCGGCCGACGTCGAGGGGTTCAGCGCCGAGGGCTCGCCGCCCCCGAGCACGGATGAGCGCCGCGAGGCCATCTCCGCCTCGCTGAAGCACGGCCTCGCCACCTACTACCCGCCCGACTGACCGACCGACGGCCCGCCGGCGCACCACCGCCGCGCGCCACGACCGACCGACCTCCCGAGGAGCCCATCGTGCCCGACCCCGTGAGCAGCGAGACCATCGACAGCCTGGCGGCCAAGCTGGCCGACTTCGCCGACACCCTCTCCGACGCCGAACGAGACGCCTTCGACCAGTTCTTCCTCCAACCGGCCGACGTCGAGGGGTTCGTCTTCGGTCCGGGCACCGTCCTGAAGCCCGAGGGGCCCCCGATCACGCCCGGCGCCGCCGGGACGGGGCTGGTGGGCTCACGCGCCGACTACCTGCGCAAGCGGCTCGAGAACGCGATGATCTCGGGGTTCTGATTGCGACCGGCTGGGGTCGCGGTGGTCAGGCGACGCTGACGGGGTCGAGCTCGCCGGCCAGGTAGCGCTGCTTGCAGAGGCTGCGCTGCAGTTTCCCGCTCGAGGTCTTGGGCAGCGAGCCCGCCGGTGCGAGGACCACCTCGTGGGGCGGGATGCCGCACACCTCGGCGCTGCGGTGGGCGATGTTGTGCCGAACGGCCTCGAGGTCGTCGGCCTTCACCTCGGCCACCACGATGAGCTGCTCCTTGCCCTTGTTGCCCTCCACCCCGAAGGCCATCACGTTCCCTGCCCGCACGCCCTCGACGCCGGCCACCGCCCGCTCGATGTCCTCGGGGAAGACGTTGCGGCCGCCGAGGATGATGACGTCCTTGATCCGCCCGCACAGCACGAGGTCGCCCTCGAGCAGGTAGGCCAGGTCGCCCGTGCGGAGCCACCCGTCCCGGAAAAGTGCCGTGGTCGCCTCGACGTTCTTGTAGTACCCGGTGGTGAGCGACGTGCCGCGGATCTCGAGCTCGCCGACCTCCCGATCCCGCAGTTCGTGGCCGTCGTCGGGGTCGACGATCCGGAACTCGAGGCCCGGGACCGCCCGGCCGAGCCGCACGAACTCGCGCGTGCGCTCCTCCCCCACGGGGGCCGGCGCGGCGTAGCGCTCGGTCTCGAGCACCCGGCGGTCGACGGGGTCCGTGCGAAGACCCGTGAGCGGCACCGGGAAGGCGCCGGCGATGGCGACCTCGGCCATGCCGAAGGCCGGGAACACCGCGCCGGGCCGCATGCCGAACCGGCCGGCCTCGGCGATGAAGGCCTCCACCGAGCGCGGGTCGATGGGCTCGGCCCCGTTGAGGGCGATGCGCAGCGGCGAGAGGTCCAGGCCCTCGGCCCGGCGGAGCGCCTTGGTGGCGAGCACCCAGGAGAAGTTGGGGCCGGCGGTGACGGTACCCCGGTGGTCCGACAGCCACTGCAGCCAGCGCAGCGGGCGGGCGAGGAAGTCCTGGGGCGCGCCGAGCACCAGGCTCCGCCCGGTCGTCATCGGGAGCGTGAGCATGCCCACCAGGCCCATGTCGTGGTAGAGCGGGAGCCAGGAGACGAACACGTCGTCGTCCTGCATCTCGCCGGCTTCCGCCGCGGCGTCGAGGTTGGCGCAGAGCACCCGGTCGGGGAGCATCACGCCCTTGGGCTCGGCGGTCGACCCACTGGTGAACTGCAGGATGACCAGCCGCTCGGCGTCGGCCTCGACCGGCTGGAAGGCGTCGGGGCCGACGGCTTCGGCGGCGAGATGGTCGAGGCGCACGGTGACCGGGTCACCCGGCGCCGGCTGGAGGAAGTCCGCCAGCTGCTCGTCGATCACCAGGAGGGCGGCGTCGCCCTTGATCACCCGCACCCTCGTCTGGTTGACGAACTCGTCGATCGAGCCCATCCGCATGGGCAGGGGCAGGAGCATAATGGTGGCGCCGGCCAACCACGTGGCCTGGATGAGGGTCACCAGGGGGCGGGTGGTGGGTCCGAGGACGGCGACGTGGTCCCCGGGGCCGATCCCCCGGGCCTGCAGCGCCGCGGCCAGCGCCCGGGCGTCCTGGTGGACCTCCGACCAGGGGACCGTCACCGACGTGTCGCCACTTACGAAGGTCACATGGCCACCGACCGTGGCGGCCTGAGCGATGCGTGCAGCTAGGAGTTCCATCGGGCGGTCCGACCCGCCGCCCGCCCCGAAAGTTACTCCTCTCCTTTGGGTGCGTGAGGGTGCGCTATTCGCGCCCTTGCGCACCCAAGGACGGGCCGACCCGCGGTCAGGCCACGATGTTGACGAGCTTGGGCGGGCGGGCGATGACCTTCTTGGGGGCGGCGCCGCCCAGCTGCCCCTGCACCGACGCGGAGGCGAGCGCCAGCCGCTCGGCTTCGGCCTCGTCGATGCCGGCCGGCACCTCGAGGCGATCCCGCACCTTGCCGTTCACCTGGACCACCATCGTGACCGTGTCGTGGGCCGCCAGCGCGGGGTCCGCCACCGGCCACCGCTCCTCGTGGACGTGGGCACCGGCGTGGCGCTGCGCCCACAGCTCGGCGGTGATGTGCGGCGCCATCGGCGCCAGCAGGAGCAGCAGGGTGTCGACGGCGAAGCCCAGCGTCTCGACCTCCGGGCCGGCGTCGGCCTGCACGTAGCGGTACAGCTCGTTGGTGAACTCCATCCCGGCGGCGACGGCGGTGTTGTAGGACCACCGCTCGAAGTCGTCGGTCACTCGCTGGATCAGCCGGTGGGTGGACCGGCGGACCGCGGTGTCGCCGTCGGTGGCGGCCCGCTCGATGGGGACGGTCCCGACCTCACCGGTGGCCAGCCGCCACACCCGCTGGAGGAACCGCGCGCAGCCGTCGATGCCGACGGCCTCCCAGTCGACGTCGTCCTGGGGTGGGCCGACGAAGAGGTGGGCGAGACGCAGGGCATCGGCTCCTTCCTTGTCGAGGATCTCCTCCGGCGCGACGAGGTTGCCTTTGCTCTTGCTCATCTTGTCGCCGCCCAACCGGATCATGCCCTGGGTGAAGAGGCGCTGGAACGGCTCGCGCAGCTCCTTCGGGGCCACCCCCAGGTCGGCCAGGGCTTTGGTGAAGAACCGGGCGTACATCAAGTGGAGGATGGCGTGCTCCACGCCTCCGATGTACTGGTCGACCGGCAGCCAGGACGCGGCGGCGTCCACCGAGAAGGGCACCTCGGTGTTCCACGGATCGCAGAAGCGGAGGAAGTACCACGACGAGTCGACGAAGGTGTCCATCGTGTCGGTCTCTCGCCGCGCCGGACCCCCGCAGCTCGGACACGTGGTGTGGAGGAACCCGTCGTGCAGCTTGAGGGGGGACTCCCCCGTCGGCAGGAACTCCACGTCGTCGGGCGCCACGACCGGCAGCGACTCGACCGGCACGGGCACGACGCCGCAGCCGTCGCAGTACACCACCGGGATCGGGCAGCCCCAGAACCGTTGGCGGCTCAACAGCCAGTCGCGCAGGCGGTAGTTGACCTTCCCCTCGCCGATCCCCTGCTCCTCGAGCCACGCGATCGCGGCGGCGATCGACTCCGCCTTCCCCATGCCGTCGAGGAAGCCGCTGTTGATGTGGACGCCGTCGCCGGTGTACGCCTCGCCGTCCCACCCCTCGGGCCGCTGGATGGTCTCGACGATCGGGAGGTCGTAGGCCTTGGCGAAGTCCCAGTCGCGCTGGTCCTCGGCCGGGACGGCCATGATGGCGCCGGTGCCGTAGGTGACGAGCACGTAGTCGGCCAGGTACAGCGGCACCGGACGGCCGGTGAACGGGTTGCGGCAGTACGCCCCGGTGAAGACCCCGCGCTTGTCGAGGGATCCCTCGCTCGACAAGCGATCGATCTCGGCCGTCTTGCGGGCCTGGTCGATGAAGGCCTCCACCGCCGACCGCTGCCCGTCAGAGCAGATCACCGTGCTGAGCGGATGCTCGGGGGCGAGCACGGCGTAGGTCATCCCGAAGCTGGTGTCCGGGCGGGTGGTGAACACCCGGAGGGTGTGGCCGTCGGGATGGTCGACACCCTCGGCGTCGCAGATGGCCATGTCGAACTCGGCGCCCTCGGAACGGCCGATCCAGTTCCGCTGCATCGTCTTGACCCGCTCGGGCCAGTCGAGCGCGTCGATGTCGTCGAGGAGCTGCTGGGCGTAGTCGGTGATCTTGAAGAACCACTGCTCGAGGTTCCGCTTCTCCACCACGTCGCCGCTGCGCTCGCACGTGCCGTCGCCCAGCACCTGCTCGTTGGCCAGCACCGTCTGGCAACCGGGACACCAGTTGACCGGCGCCTCCTTGCGGTAGGCCAGCCCCGCCTCGTAGAGCTTCAGGAAGATCCACTGGGTGAACTTGATGTAGGTGGGGTCGTGGCTCGTGACCTGGCGGCGCCAGTCGTACACCGAACCGATCCGGGTGATCGACGACCGGAGCATCTCGATGCGCTCGTCGGTGAACTCCCGGGGGTGGCGCCCGGTCTTGATCGCCGCGTTCTCCGCCGGCAGGCCGAAGGAGTCGAACCCCATGGGCGAGAGCACGGCGTAGCCCTGCATCGTGCGGTAGCGCACGATGAGGTCGCCGAAGGTGTAGTTGCGGACGTGCCCCATGTGGGCGCTGCCGCTCGGGTACGGGTACATGCAGAGGACGTACCAGTGGGGCCGCGGATCGTCGTTCTCGACGTCGTAGGAGTGGTGCTCGGCCCAGTGGGCCTGCCATCGGGCCTCGATGGCCTGCACGTCGTAGGTCTCTGCCATCGGCGCATCGTACCGATGGCGCTCCAGGTCCCCCGAACCCGTTCCCGACCGGCGAACGCCCCTCGGGCCCAATTGATTTCACCCCGCGTCGACCCGCTGCTAAGTTTGCGCTCCCTGATGGGGCTATAGCTCAGTTGGTAGAGCGCTTCCATGGCATGGAAGAGGTCAGGAGTTCGATTCTCCTTAGCTCCACACCGAGAGCCCGCCGATCCCGCTCCACGCGCCGGCGGGCTCTGTCGCGTCACGGGGCACCGCGGTCCTCCCCCGATCCGCCGCCATCGGCTTCACTGGCACCCGTGGCCGACGTCCGCCTCCACCACTATCTCTTCGCCCACCGCCAGCTCCCGGGCACGCTGTTCTCCGCGCCGGCCCGCACCATGCAGCTGCTGCGCGACGAGCCCGACCGGTTCCTCGGCGTGCTGTGGGCCAACACCGGCGAGCGGGTCCCCGACCGTGATCGGCTGCCGTTCGGGGGGCTGGGCACGCGCTATCAGGCCGATGCCGTCCCGGGGATCGACCTGGCCGTGGTCACCATGCCCGAGCCCGTGGCCGAGACCGAAGCCTGGTTCGTGGCGCTGGCGGCCGCACCCGTCTCCGTCGACGGGGCCGTCGACCCCGCCCGGTGCTTCACCCTGGAGCTCGGATGGAGCGTGATGGACGACCGGCCCTACCCCGTGCTGGGCGGCTGGGATGCCGAGAACCGGCACCTCAACTTCGGCCGGGGGCCGGAGCCGACCCTCGAGGCGTTCACTGTCGAGGTCGTCGACCGTCTGGCCCCCCGGGGCGACGCGCCGCCGTGACCGCCCGCGTCGCCGCCCTGGCGACAACCGCGATCGCCGCTGCGATCGCCGTCGCCGTCGCGGGGCTGGCGACGCCGGCCGGCGCCTGCAGCCGCGTCCCCACCGGGTCGGCCACGGTCGAAGGCCAGGTGACCGCCGTCGGCCCCGTGCCCACGAGCCCCGGGGCGGGGGTCACCATCGACGGCGCGACGGTCCTCGTTCGGTCGGTGCCCGATGCCGGTGGTGCCAGCACGGCCAACGGCGACGAGCCACGCCTGGCCGCGCCGACGGTTGGCGACTCGATCACGGTGCGCTTCGCGGAGGGCATCCACCACCTGACCGTCGGCGGGACCTATCGCCTGCAGATCACCTCCCGCCTCGGCGAGGAGCCCGACTGGTGGTCCAGCGACCGCGACCACATCCCGGACCGGCCGCTCCCGATCGGGAACGTCGAGAACAGTTGCGGGCCCGAGCCCGCCGCGCCGGCCGGCGCGACCGCGCTCGACGGCGGCCGGCTCGAACCGTCGTGGTCCTACGCCGTCCGCCGAGCGTGGAGCTGGCACTGGTGGGCCCTCGCCGCTGCGCCGGTCGCGCTGGCCATCACAGCCGGCGTGGCGGTCCGCCGGCGACGTCGGCGGCGGACCGCGCCGGGCTGAGGCGGCGCGCCCGTGCCGGCCTCAGATCGGCAGGTCGCCGGTGGCCACCTTGGGGTTGCCGTGGTCGCGGTAGGCGGCGATGGTCCGCTGGGCGATCCGCATCTGGTGGATCTCGTCGGCTCCGTCGGCGAAGCGGGCCCACCGGGCGTGCTGGTACATGTGGGCCAGCGGCGTGTCGGTGCTGTAGCCGAGGGCGCCGTGCACCTGGATCGACCGGTCGATGATGCGGTTGAGGCTGTTGGCCACGAAGTGCTTGGCCATCGAGACCTCGCTGGTGAAGTCGAGCTTCCGGTCGATCTTGTAGGCGGCGTGGAGCACCATCAGCTTGGCCTGGTAGAGCTCCATGGCGGAGTCGGCGATCATCCACTGGATGCCCTGCTTCTCGGCCAGGTACGAGCCGTGGCTGTACCGGCTGAGGGACCGGTCGACCATCATGTCGAGCGCCGTCTCGGCCTGGGCGATCCAGCGCATGCAGTGGGCCAGGCGGGCCGGGCCGAGCCGGTACTGGCCGAGGCGGTGCCCCGAGCCCCGCTCGCCGAGCATGTTCTCGGCCGGGATGCGCAGGTCCTCGATGACGATCTCGCTGTGCCCGGTGCCGCCGTGCATCGTCTCCACCTCGCGCACACGGTTCCAGCCCTCGCTCGGGATGTCGACGATGAACCCGGTGTTGGCCGCCTGCGGGAGGTCGGGGTTGTCCTCGGTGCGGGCGATGAGGATGGCGAAGCTGGCGCGACGGGCGTTGGAGATGAACCACTTGTGGCCGTTGACCACCCACTCGTCGCCGTCGAGCACGGCGGTGGTGCGGATCAGCGTCGGGTCCGAGCCGGCCACCTCCGGCTCGGTCATGGCGAAGCAGCTCATGTGGTAGCCCTCGCAGAGCTTGCGCAGGTACTTCTCCTTCTGCTCGTCGGTGGCCCAGTGCAGGAGCGTGTGCATGTTGCCCTCGTCGGGCGCCTGGCAGTTCATGACCCACGGGCCGTAGTACGTCTTGGCCGCCTCGGCCTGCACCATCGCCATCTCGACGTGCCCGAGGCCCATGCCGCCCCACTCCTCCGGCATGTGCGGCAGCCAGAGGCCGGCGGCCTTCGCCTGCTCCCGCATCTCGAACAGGATCTTCAGGTAGTCGCTCCGCTCGATCTCGTCTTCGCTCCCGAGCTTCGCCTCACCGGGCTTGACCACCTGCTCCATGAAGTCGTGCACCCGGAGCCGCAGCTCCTCCACGTCGGGGCTCAGGGTGAAGTCGATGGCCATGGGGCACCTCCGGTCGGATTGCGAGATCGTGGCGATCTTAACGCACCTGCGTTAGACATGAAAGCGGGTGTATCATCCTTCGCATGGCGGCCGCGCCCGACTCCCCGACCGGCACCCGGGCCCAGCTGGTCGCCGCCGCCGCCGAGCTGTTCGCCGACCGAGGCATCGCCCACGTCAGCCTGCGGGAGATCGCCCGGGCCGCCCACCAGGGCAACACCAACGCCGCGCAGTACCACTTCGGCAGCCGCGCCGCCCTGCTGGCCGCCGTGCTGGCCCCCCACGACGAGCGGGTCGACGCCCGCCGCCACGTGCTGCTCGACCAGTACGAGGCCAACGCCGAGGCCGATCTCCGGACCCTGGCCGCCGCGTACGTCCTCCCCCTGGCCGCCGAGTTGAGCGACGAGGCCGGCCGCCGCTACCTGCGCATCGTGGGCGAGATCTTCGACCGGCCCGACCCGGCGGTCGACCCGGCGCCGACCGGCACCGACGGGTCGAGCGTCCACCGCTGGCGCCGCCTCGTCGAGCCCCTGCTCGACCCCGACGCCGCCACCACGTTCCATGTCCGCTTCTCGGCCATGCGCTTCGCCCACCACGAGTTCGCCCGCCGGGCCGCCGCGTCGCATCGCCGCGACGACCAGCTCTTCACCAGCCGGATCACGGACCTCGTCGCCGCCCTGCTCGCCGCACCGGTGTCGGGCCCCACGGCCCGACTCCTCGCCGCCCGGCGGACCGGGCGCCGGCCCGCTCAGCCGCGCCCGGGTCGACCCTCCGGTTGACCCTCGGGTTCCCACCGCACCACGGGTGCGTCGCGGTAGAGGCGCTCGAGCTCGTAGTACTCGCGGGCCTCGTCGGAGAACACGTGCACCACGAAGTCGCCGTAGTCCATGACCACCCAGTCGAGGCTGTCGAGCCCCTCGATCCGCAGGGGCTTGGGCCCGTCGGCGAGGTCCACCGCCTCCTCCACCGTGTCGGCGATGGTCTTGACCAGCCGCGAGTTGCCGGCGCTCGTGATGATGAACCACGTGGTGATCGACAGGACGTCGCCGACGTCGAGGACCACGGTCGGGCGCTCCGTCTTCCCGCCCGCGGCGCGGGCCGCGGCCAGCATCCAGTCGCGGACCTGGTCCTCGCTGACCTCCCGGCGGACCCGCTCGGTCCGCCCGGCCAGCCCCTTGGTGCGGATCTCCATCCGCGAAGGCTTGGCCCGCGGGCCCGCGGGCCCGGTGTCGCCGTCGATGCCGTCAACCACGTTTCTTTCCTCCCAGGATCGTCGTGCCCACCACCGTGGCCGGGCTCGTCACCACGGACTGCCCCGACCGGTTGACCAGCGGATCGGCGTCGGCACCCAGGATCACCTGGACATCGACCCCGACCGGGGGCGACTGCGATCTCGTCGGCTTCCCGATGCCGAGCTTGGCCGCCAGCGCTTCGACCTTCGCCTTCTGCTCGTCGTCGAAGTACACCAGCAACGTCTCGGACACGTCGAAGCTCCGGGCGTTGCCGATGGCCACCAACTCCGTGCCGGCGGCCACCACCGCCGGTGCCACGCGGATGCCGTGATCGTAGCGCCCCGTCCCGTCGAGCAGCTTGGCCCGCAGCCGCACCCCGGGTTGGGGGCTCACCGGGAACGGGACGAGCTCGGTCATCACGGCCCCGAGCTGGGCCTCGTCGGCCGCGAACGCGGTCGATGCACCGGTGGCGATCGGCTTCGACGGCAGCGACCACACCGTGACCTTGCGGCTGGCCACGTCCCGGAGGAATCGCCCCAACCCCGAGCCCGACTCGCCCGGGAGCTGGTCGGCCGTGCCGGTCTGGCGGATCTTGGCCAGCCACGACCGCCAGAACATCTCCATGCGCAGGAGGTGGTTGACCTCGTCACGACCACCGCTGCCGGCCGAGAGGTAGGGCCCGACGTCCTCGGGCTTCAGCGCCAGGGGCCCCGTCGGGTAGGCCACCTTCCCGTCGATCTTCACCGCATCGCGGTTCTCGACCTCGATCGGCGCGGTCGGTCCGATCAGGGCCCCCCACGTGACCGCGTCCACCACCGCCACCTCGCCCAGCCCGGTACCGAGCAGGAGCTCGATGGCCGCCTTGCTGGACGTGATGCCTCCGGCCGAGGTGTAGGCGTCGTCGAAGCGCACCTGCCCGATCCCGGGGATCCCGAAGGAGCCGTTCGGCGGGATCACCAGCACCCCCGCGGTCTTCTCGCTCGACACGGCCAGCACCGCGAACCCCGTCGGCTTGCCGTCGGCCCCGGTCTGGATCACGAGGAGGGTCGGGGTCTTGGTGGTCAGGGCCTCCCACCCCGGAGCGGTGGGGTCCTGCGTCTCGCTCACCACCTGTCCGGCCCGGCCCCGCCGGACCTCGTCCCACCCGCGAGCGAAGAGCGCCACCGCCAGCAGCGCGAGCGCCAGCATGGCCACCGGCACGGCGACCACGAGCCGCCGGGCCGACAGCACGCCCGCGTCCCCCGGTCGGGCCGAGCGAGCGGCGCGAGGCGGCGGGCGGTGCGCCGCGGGGTCGTTTCCAGCGGCGGCCGCCCGTTCGAACTCGTCCTGGGCGGCGAGCAGCGCGGCCAGGCCCGCTTCGACGGTCCCGGTCGGATCGGTGTCGTCGGAGGTCATCCGGGCCCGGCCGTCATAGGGGTCGCCCACGATAGAGGGACCGATCGGCGATGATCGAAACGACCTCGGGTGGCACGAGGAAGTCGAGCGGCTCCCCCGCCGCCACCCGGCGCCGCAGCTCGGTGCTGGCGATGTCGAGGCGAGGGATGGGCACGCGGTGGACGACCCACGGCGGATCCTCGGCCGGCGCCCCGTCGGCCAACGGCCGGTCGATCATGGCCACGGTGGCGAGGCGGCAGACGTCCTCGAACCGCTCCCAGGTGGGCATGCCGAGGGCCGCGTCCCGCCCGACCAGCAGCACCAACTCCGCCCCCGGGTGGACCCGGCCGAGCGCTTCGAGGGTCTCGACCGTGTAGCTCGGCCCTCCCCGCTCCACCTCCAGGGTGCACACCTCGGCGCCGGGGAGCAGCGCTGCGGCCGCCGACGCCATCGCCACCCGGTCCGCGGCCGGGGTGATCACCCGGGAACCGACCTTCTGCCACGGCTCCCCGGCGACGACGAAGAGGACCACGTCCAGGCCGAGGGCGTGCTGGGCGTTGCGGGCCGCCACGAGATGGCCGATGTGGGGCGGATCGAACGTGCCGCCGAACACGCCGATCCGGCGGACCGGCTTGGCGGTCACAGCCGAAGTCTACGGATGTGCGGGTTCCTCGCGAACGCGGGAACACCGCCCCGTCGGGGCCGGTTCTCCCTCCTGTCGACACTGCCTCGGTCGTTGCCCCGGGTCGGCGGCACGGCGGGTGACCAAGGTCACGGGTGGAAATGGAACACCGCCTGGTACGGGGCCGTTACACGAGTGCAATTCCAATCACGGAAGTGCATACGAGTCACCTGGACGGACAGGCTATGAGCGATTCAGTTGGTCAGTACCTCAACGAGATCGGCATGGTGCCGCTGCTCACGGCCGAAGAGGAGCGCGAGCTGGCCCGCACCATCGAGGCCGGGCGCAAGGCCCAGGACCGCCTCGATGCCGGCGAGCGGGGCCGTGAGCTCCAGCGGGCGGTGCGCGAGGCCGCGGCGGCCAAGGACCGGTTCATCCGGGCCAACCTCCGCCTGGTGGTCAGCGTGGCCCGGCGCTACCCCCTCCCCTCAGGGATGGAGCTGCTGGACCTCATCCAGGAGGGCAACATCGGCCTGGAGCACGCCGTCGACAAGTTCGATTGGCGCAAGGGCTTCAAGTTCTCCACCTACGCCACGTTCTGGATCCGCCAGGCCATCGGCCGGGCCCTCGACCAGAAGGCCAGCCTCGTCCGCCTCCCGGGCGACCGGTCGGCCAGCCTCCGGGCCGCGCTGCGCCAGGTGTCCGGCAACGGTGACGAGCTCGACGACGAGAACGCGTGGCTCCACCGCCTCACCACCCCCACTTCCCTCGATCGCGTGGTGGGCGACGACGACGGCAACGAGTTGGTCGACCTCATCGCCGACGACAAGCCCGGTCCAGAGCAGGTCTACATGTCGGCGGTCGACGACCAGATGATCACCGACCTGCTGGCCATCCTCGAACCCCGGGCCCGCCGGGCCGTCGAACAGCGCTTCGGCCTCGCCGACGGGCGCAAGCGGTCGTACCGCGAGGTCGGCGACGAGCTCGGTGTCACGGCCGAGGCCGCCCGCCGCATGGTCAAGCGGGCCGTCACCGCCGTGCGGGAGCAGGCACCCGACATCGTCGGGATCGACGCAGCCTGAACCGCACCCCGGAACCGGTTTGGTGCGCCTTCGGCACATGGAGCACCCTTTTCCGGTGACCGCCCCCTGGACCCCCACGTCGTGGCGCGACTTCCCGGCCGAGCAGCAGCCCGACTGGCCCGATCCCAGTGCGCTGGATCGGGCCACCAAGACGCTGGCGGGCTACCCCCCGCTGGTGTTCGCCGGAGAGGCCCGCTCGCTCCGGGGAGCGCTGGCCAAGGTCGCGTCCGGTGAGGCGTTCCTCCTCCAGGCCGGCGACTGCGCCGAGTCCTTCGACGCCTTCGGCGCCGACACCATCCGGGAGCGGCTGAAGGTCATCCTGCAGATGGCCGTGGTCCTCATGTACTCCTCCGGCGTGCCGGTGGTGAAGGTCGGTCGCATCGCCGGCCAGTACGCCAAGCCCCGCTCGGCCCCCCTCGAGGAGGTCGGCGGCGTCGAGCTCCCGTCCTTCCGCGGCCACATCGTCAACGACGCCGCCTTCACCGCCGAGGCCCGCCGGCCCGACCCCGATCGGCTGCTCACGGCCTACCATCAGTCCGCGGCCACCTTGAACCTGGTCCGGGCCTTCACCAAGGGCGGCTTCGCCGACCTGAACCGGGTCCACGCCTGGAACCAGGAGTTCGTCTCGAGCAGCGCCGAGGGCCAACGCTACGAGCAGCTCGCCCACGAGATCGATCGGGCGCTGCGGTTCATGAAGGCCTGCGGTGTGCACACCGACGACGAGCCTCAGCTCCACCAGGTCGACATCTACACGAGCCACGAGGCGCTCATCCTCGGCTACGAGGAGGCCCTCACCCGCCGGGACTCGATCACCGGCGACTTCTACGACTGCTCGGCCCACATGCTCTGGATCGGCGAGCGCACCCGCCAGCTCGACGGCGCCCACGTCGAGTTCCTCCGGGGCGTGCACAACCCGATCGGCTGCAAGGTGGGGCCGTCGGTCACCGCCGAGGACCTCGTCGCCCTGTGCGACGCGCTCGACCCCGACCGTGTCCCCGGCCGGCTCACCCTCATCTCCCGGATGGGCGCCGACCGCATCACCGACCTCCTGCCCCCGCTGCTGCGGGCCGTCGAGGCCAGCGGCCATCCGGTGGTCTGGGCCTGCGACCCGATGCACGGCAACACCTTCACCGCTCCCAACGGGCGCAAGACCCGCCGGTTCGACGACGTGCTGGCCGAGATCGCGGGGTTCTTCGCCGCCCACGCCGAGGTCGGTACCTGGCCCGGCGGCGTGCACGTGGAGCTCACCGGCGACGACGTCACCGAGTGCCTGGGCGGTTCGGAGGACATCCTCGAGTCCCAACTCGACACCCGCTACGAGACGATGTGCGATCCCCGGCTCAACGCCCGGCAGTCCCTCGACCTCGCCTACCGGGTGGCGGAGCTGCTCCGGGCCTGACCCGGGCCCCTCGGCCGGCGGGCGGCGCCGGCCCGGTGTGACGAGAAACCTTCCCCCAAATGTTGACCCATCCGGTCGGGATTGGCACAATCTAATCCTGACCCAGTTGGTCGGTTTTTGGACCGGCGACCGGCGAAGCGAATCCCGCCCTGCCTGACCCGCACGACCCACCCCCGGGGGAGTTGATGGTGCTCCGAGAGATCGATGCCGCGGCCGCCGCCGATATCGCCAAGTTCGAGGTGATGCTCGAGAAGTACCTCGCCGGCGATCTCCCCGAGGACGTGTTCCGGGTGTTCCGGCTCAACAACGGCATCTACGGCCAGCGTCAGGGCGGCACCAACCAGATGGTCCGCATCAAGCTGCCCTACGGCACCGTCGAACCCGACCAGCTCGAGATGCTGGCCCACGTGGCCGACACCTACTCGCGCGGCTGGGGCCACATCACCACCCGCCAGAACGTCCAGTTCCACTTCGTCGAACTGCGCCAGGTGCCCGAGGTGATGCGCCAGCTCGCCTCCGTCGGGCTCACCACCCGCGAGGCCTGCGGCGACACCGTCCGCAACGTCATGGGCTGCCACCTCGCCGGCGCCTGCCCGTACGAGGCCCTCGACATCTCGCCGTGGGCCGAGGCCACCTTCCAGCACCTCCTGCGCCACCCCTTCGCCCAGCGCCTGCCCCGGAAGTTCAAGGTGAACTTCAGCGGTTGCAGCACCGACTGCGGCCAGGCCATGTTCAACGACGTCGGGGTGGTCGCCACCACCCGCACCCACGACGACGGCACGGTCGAGCCCGGCTTCCGCGTCTACATCGCCGGCGGGCTCGGGGCCACGCCCCACCCCGCGCTGGCGCTCGAGGAGTTCACCAGCCGGGAGGATCTCCTCCCCACCATCGAGTCCGTGCTGCGGGTCTTCGAGCAGACCGGCAACCGGCGCAACAAGCTCCGGGCCCGGCTGAAGTGGGTCGTCGACCAGCTCGGGTTCGAGGAGGTGCAGCAGCGCATCCTCTCCACCCGCAAGTTCCTCCTGGCCTCCTCGTCCTGGCCCGGCGGGATCCCCGAGATCGTCGAGAAGCTCGGCGACGCGCCGGCCGGCCGCGCCGCCGGCGTCGCCCCCACCCCGATCGGCCAGGGCACCCCGGTGGCCATCCGCGGCACCCGGCCCTTCGAGCAGTGGGAGTCGGCCAACGTCGTGCGCGGCGCGGCCAAGGGCACCGTCTCGGCCATCGCCTACGCCCGCCTCGGCGACGTCACCTCCGCGCAGCTGCGGGCCCTGGCCGCCGTCCAACGCGAGCTCGGGCTCGAGGTCCGCGTCACCAACCGGCAGAACATCGCCTTCCGCGGGCTGAGCGAGGCCCAGCTCCCGGTGCTCCACGAGCGCCTCGACGCCATCGGGATGGCCCGGCCCGGCGCCGAACTGGCCCGCGACGTGGTGGCCTGCCCCGGCGCCGACACCTGCAACCTCGCCGTCACCCAGTCCCGCGGCCTCGCCGACGCCATCGGCGATGCGCTCGAAGGCGCCGGGCTGGCCGAGGTCGGGGGCGTCCGCATCAACATCTCCGGCTGCACGAACTCCTGCGGCCAGCACCACGCGGTCGACATCGGGTTCTTCGGCGCCGAGCGTCGGGTGCACGGCACGTCGGCCCCCGGGTACCAGCTGCTGCTCGGCGGCTACGTCGGCGAGGAGCAGATCCACTTCGGCGAGAAGGCGCTCCGGCTCCCAGCCAAGAGCGCCCCGGAGGCCGCCGTGCGCGTCGTCGGCCGCTTCGCCGAGGAGCGCGAAGCCGGCGAGTCGTTCCGGGGTTGGATGGACCGCGTCGGCGGCGCCAAGGCGATCGCCGACCGGTTGCGCGACCTCGACTCGTTCCCCACGCCCGATGAAGCCCCCGACTTCTACGTCGATTACGGCGAGACCGGCCCCTACGAGGCCATCGTCGGCGACTCGGAGTGCGCGACCTGAGCCCCGACACCGTCCGGCCGCTCGCTCCCCGAGGAAGAACACGATGACCACGATCCCCATCGCCTCCGAACCCACCTACCAGCACCGGGGCATCACGTCGCCCGACGACTTCACCGACGCCGACCTCGCCGCCCTCAGCGACGAGTTCGAGCGCAAGCCCGCATCCAAGGTGATCGAGTGGGCGGTCGAGCAGTTCGCCCCGCACCTGGCCCTCACCGCCTCGTTCACCGACGCCGTGCTCATCGACCTCGCGGTGCGGGTCCACCCCGAGATCGAGGTCGTCTTCATCGACACCGGCTACCACTTCCCCCAGACCCTCGAGACGGTCGAAGCCGTGCGGCGCCGCTACGGCCTCAACCTGAAGATGATGACCGTGGCCCACCACGACGAGGCCCTGTGGGAGGTCGACCCCGAGAACTGCTGCTCGGCCGTCAAGGTCGGTCAGCTCGACCGCGCCCTCCTCGGCAAGAGCGCCTGGATGAGCGGCCTGCGCCGCGACGAGGCACCGAGCCGCGCCGCGGCGCCGATCGTCGGGCGCGACATCCGGGGGCTGATCAAGGTCAACCCGCTGGCCACCTGGACCTCCGAGGACGTCGCCGGGTACATCCGGGACCACGACGTGCCCTACAACCCGCTGATCGACGAGGGCTACCTGTCGATCGGGTGCATGCCCTGCACCGAGAAGCCGACCGACCCCGACGACCCGCGCTCGGGCCGGTGGGTGGGCCGCGAGAAGACCGAGTGCGGCCTGCACATGCTCTGAGCTCACGGGCCGGGCCGATCGGTCCCCCCGCTCCGCCTTGACCAGGCCGGTCCGGTCCTGGTTTTATCCGGTCGTGACCACCACGACCGTTCCGGGATTCGACGGCCCCGGCCACGACATCCCGACCCGCGTGCTGGTGCTCGGCATGACCCACCGGGACGGCACCCTGCACGCCCAGGAGCTCTATCCCGTGGCCGAGGCCTGCGGCCAGACCGCCGACCAGGTCCGCAGCTGCCTCCGCCGGCTCGTGGCCGACGGCCTCTTCGTGCGCCGGGGCGAGGGGCGCGACGCCACGTTCCGGGCCACCGACCTCGGGGTGCGGACCATCTCGGCCACGCTCGAACGCACGCGGCTGGCGTACCACCAGGACGCCGCCGGCAAGGGGTGGGACCGGCGCTGGCGCATCGTGGCCTTCGCCATCCCCGAGGCCAAGCGGGCCGCCCGCGACAGCTTCCGGGATCGGCTGCTCGACCTCGGCGGGGCCGCCATCCAGAACGGGGTGTACGTGTCCCCCCACCGCTGGGAAGCCGACGCGATGGCCGAAGCGGAGCAGCTCGGCGTGCGCGAGCACGTCACCACCGCATCCACCGATGACCTCGAGGTCGGCGGGACGCGGGATCCTCGGGCCATCGCCGCCCGGCTGTGGCCCCTCGACGACGTGGCCGCCCGGTACGACGCCTTCTGCCAGCAGTACGGCAAGATCCCCGACCTCCTCGAGTCGTGGCGCAAGGAACGGCGGCTGCTCACCGAGGCCGAGTTCCTCCCGGGCTCGCTCCTGATGGCGACCCGCTTCCAGGAGTGCTTCAACGTCGATCCGCTCCTCCCCCCCGAGCTCCTGCCCCGTCCGTGGCCCGGCCGCGCCGCCCGGGAGCTGCTGGCCCGGAGCCGCCGCTTGGGCATCCTGCTGCGCGACCAGCACAACCGCCCCCAGCTCTTCGCGCCCATCGACGACCTCCTCCAGACCCTGTGACCCCGGTAGGGTCCTCCCCCATGTCGCCGCGCCTGCATCGCACCGCCGCGCTCCCGGGCGCGATCCGCCGCGCCGCCGGCGTCCCCCTGGCCGCAGGGCTCCTCCTGGTCGGGTGCGCCAGCAACAGCCCCGCCTCGTCGGGCGCCGACACCGTGCCCCCGCCGGGCCGCTCCTCCGTGCCGGCCACCGCCGGTACCACCACCGCCCCGGCAGCGGCGCCGGTCGTGGTGCCCTACTGGATCCGCGACAAGGTGGTGGCCGCCGGCCAGGCCCGCCCGCTGGCACCCGGCACCGACGGCCCCCGCGCCGCCCTCGACGCCCTGCTCGGCCGCCCCAACAAGGTCGAGAAGGACAACGGCTTCACCACCGAGCTCCAGACCAACGTGGAGATCCGGGGGTTCGGCGTCGCCGACGGGATCGCCACCGTCGACCTGAGCCGCACGTTCGAGACCTACAACACGCGGCCGCAGGTGGCCCAGGTCGTCTTCACCCTCACCCAGTTCCCCGAGGTCAAGAAGGTCCGCTTCCTGATCGAGGGCCAGCCCAACGGGGCGACCGGCGTCCCCCCGATGGACCGCGCCGACGTGGCCGACAAGGCCCCGCCGATCCTGGTCGAGGCGCCCCTGCCCGGCACCATCGCGTCGGGGGGATCGCTGGCCGTGTCCGGGACGGTGCCCGTCGCCGTCACCGCGGTCACGTGGCGGCTCGAGGGCGGCGACGGTCCACCGCTCGCCACCGGCACCCTCACCGTCGCCCCCATCCCGCGCGACAAGACCTACGCCCGCGCCACCGGCACCGTCACGCTCCCGGCTCCGACCACCTACAGCGGACCGGCCTGGCTCACCTTCGACACGGGCGCCGCCGGCGCCCCCGCCGTCCGCGTCCCCCTCCTCCTGGCCTGACCCCTTGGGTGCGTAAGGGCGCGCATAGCGCACCCTTACGCACCCAAGGACGGCCGGTCAGACGAGCTTGTCGACGAAGCGTTCGAGCTGGCGGAGGTTGCGGCACTCCTCCACGCCGTCGCAGTGGATGCCGTACTCCCCCACCACGGAGTCGCCCGTGTTCCAGTAGGACGCCGGCTCGGGATTGAGCCAGTACAGGTGCCGGGCCTTGTGCCGGATCTCCTTGAGCACCCAGCTCTGGGTGGCGTGGTAGTTGTTGCGGGCGTCGCCGAGGATCAGAACCGTGGTCTTGGGCCCGATGTCCTTGCCCCACTTGTTGAAGAACACCTCGAAGGCGTGGCCGTAGTCGGAATGCCCGTCGACCCACACCACGTCGGCCTCGGTGTTGACGCGATGCACGGCGTGGCCGATGTCCTCCACCCCCTCGAAGAAGCGGGTGACCTCGTCGATGCCGTCGATGAAGACGAAGGCCCGGACCTTCGAGAACTGGTTGGAGATGGCGTAGACCAGGTGCAGCGTGAACCGGGCGAACGCCGCCACCGACCCGGAGATGTCGGCGATCACGAAGATCTCGGGCTTGGCCGGACGCGGGTAGCGGAACTTGGGCTCGGCCGGCACGCCGCCGTACGACAGCGAGTGGCGGACGGTGTTGCGGAAGTCGAGCGGACCCTTGCGCCCGTGGCGGCGCTTGCGGGCCAGACGCACGGCCAGCTTGCGGGTGAGCGGGTAGATGGCCTTGCGCAGCGACGCCATCTCCTCGCGGGAGGCGTGCATGAAGTCGACGTCTTCGGGCAGCGGCTTGCGGAGGGTCTTGGCCATCGCCTCCACCCCCCGGTCCATCACCAGCCGACGACGGATCTCGGCCTCGATCTCCTTCTTCAGCTGCTCGATGCGGGACTCGAACTCGTCGCGCTCGAGCCGCTCCTCCAGCCCGGTGAGCGGGCCCGGCGATTCCTCCCGGGCGTTGGCCATCATCCGCTCGAGCATGTTGTCGAGGTCGAGGTTCCGCAGCGTGCGGTACAGGTAGTAGGTGCCGCCCACGGGTCGACCCGGCTCCATGCCGGCGTAGCGCTTCACGGCCTGGCGGGCCAGGGCCCGCAGCATGGCGTCGTCACCCTCCATGAGGGCCCGGTAGAGCATCTCGGCCAGCTCCTCGGGCGACAGCGCGTCGCCCGAGCCCGAGCCCTGCATCCCGCCCTGCCCGGGCATCTCGCCCTGCGCCCCGTCCTCGTCGTCCTCGCCCGGCGCCTCCTCGGCGTCGTCGCCGATGGCGAACTGCCGGCCCCGGAGCGAGAAGTACACCTCGAAGACGGTCTCGAAGGCGCGCCAGTGGGCGTTGCTCTTCACCAGCGTGGCGCCGAGGGCGTACTTGAACGCCTCCCGGTCCTCGAGCGGGATGTGCTTGACCGCCTGCATGGCGTCGAGGTTCTCGGTGAGGCTGGCCGGGATCCCCGCCTCGCGCAGCTCGCGGATGAACCCTTCGAGCAGGTCGACCAGGGGCCGGCCGGTGAGCTCGGGCACCTCCGGGAGATCGAGGTCGGTCATGCCAGCAGCCCGGTCAGGGAGCGATCTTCGGGAAGCCGGCCCGCTTGCCGTCCTTGTCGGACGCGAACTCGCGCATGGCCTTGGCGATGTCGGACTGGTACTTGAGCAGGATGTTGATGGTGGAGGTGGCCGCCTGCTCGTCGACCTGCTCGATGCCGAGCAACAGCAGGGTGCGGGCCCAGTCGAGCGTCTCGCTCACCGACGGCGACTTCTTCAGCTCGAGCTGGCGGATGGACCGCACGATGCGGGCGATCTGATCGGCCAGCGCCTCGGTGACCTCGGGGACCTTCGTGAGGACGATGTCCTTCTCGCGGTCCATGTCGGGGTAGTCGATGTGGAGGAAGAGGCAGCGGCGCTTCAGTGCCTCGCTCAGCTCCCTCGTGTTGTTGGAGGTGAGGAACACCAGCGGGATCTGCTTGGCCGTGATGGTGCCGAGCTCGGGGATCGACACCTGGTAGTCGGAGAGGATCTCGAGGAGCAACGCCTCGGTCTCGATCTCCACCCGGTCGACCTCGTCGATGAGGAGGACGACGGGATCGTCGGCCCGGATCGCCTCGAGGAGCGGGCGGGTGAGGAGGAAGTCCTCACCGAAGATGTTGCTCGAGATGTCGTCCCAGCTCTGCTCGGCGTCGCGCTCGGCCTGGATGCGCAGGAGCTGCTTCTTGTAGTTCCACTCGTAGAGGGCCTTGCTCTCGTCGAGGCCCTCGTAGCACTGGAGGCGGATGAGCCGGCTGCCCGTCATCTCGGCCACCGACTTGGCCAGCTGGGTCTTGCCCGTGCCGGCGGGG
Organism: Actinomycetes bacterium; assembly: GCA_029782025.1. GTDB lineage: Bacteria > Actinomycetota > Acidimicrobiia > Acidimicrobiales > Acidimicrobilacustridaceae > JAKOVR01. The sequence goes on from JAKOVR010000038.1 coordinate 33,571, forward strand.
CCCTCCACCAGGATGGGCTTGCCCAGGCGGTCGGCCAGGTAGACGACGCCGGCGATCCCCTCGTCGCTGAGGTAGTCGACCTTGCGGAGCCGGTCGCGGACATCCTGGACGGAATCGAAGCGGAAGGCCATCCTTCGAGCCTACCGACTCACTTGACCGCACGGTCAATTGATTGGCGCCGGGCCGACACTCGGCGGGCCGGAGGACCCGGACCTACGATGGGCCCATGCCGGCACGGGGGATCGGGCGATGACAGGTGCGGCGGTCCACGCCATCGTCTTCGCCGTCGTCAACGTGCTGCTGGTCGCGCTCTGGGTGCTCGGCGGCGGCGACCCGGCCCTCATCGGGGGCTACCTCTCCAGCTGGCGCGACGCCCGCGCCGCCGCCTACTGGCCGCTGTACGTCTTGGTCTTCTGGGGGGCGGGCCTGGCCATCCACGTCGGGATCGTCGCCGTGACCCTGCCGGCGCGCTGGCGGGAGGAGCGGGCCCGCCGCCGGGCACGGGAGAAGGTCCACCGCACCGTGCTCGACATCCTCGACGGCACGGTCCTCGAGGGCGCCGCCGTCGCCGCCATCCGGGCCGCCCACGGCGACAAGGCGGCCAAGCGGGTGAAGCGGCAGGTGAAGGCCGCCCGCCGTTCCGACCGCGACCGGCGACCGCGCCTCCCGGCCGTCACCGGCCCGGCGCGACCGCCGCGAGCCGACGCCGCACCCGAACGGCGTGACCGGAAGGCGGCGGCCGCGTCGGATGCATCGGTTGCGTCGACCGCCGACCATCCGCGTCGCCGGGCCAGCGACCGGTCGGCCCGGCACTGGGTGGCAGTCATGTTCACCGACCTCGTCGACAGCACCCGCCTCACGGCCGAGGTCGGCGACGAGGCGTGGGCGGCGGAGCTCAAGGCCCACCGGGACTTCGTCCGCGGGAAGCTCGATCGGCACGGCGGCCGGGAGGTGAGCACCCAGGGCGACGGGTTCCTCATCCGCTTCGACGACCCGGACGCCGCCGTGGCCTGCGCCGTGGAGTTGCAGCGCAGCTCGGCCAAGCGTCGCGCCCGCATGGACACCCCGCACCTGCGGGTGGGCATCCACGCCGGCGAGGTCGTGCACGACGGCGACGACGACGACCTCATCGGCCAGGTCGTGAACCTCGCCGCCCGCGTCACCGACGCCGCCGCCCGCGACGAGATCCTCGTGACCGAGGCCGTCGTCGACCACCTCAAGGAGCACGTGCCGACCACCGACCGGGGCCTGCACCACCTCAAGGGCATCGACCGCCCCCGCCACCTGCTGGCCGTCGTGTGGGCCGAGGCTCCCGCCGTGGTCGATCTCAGCGAGCCGGCGTCCGAAGGGGCCTGACCGGCGCCACCCTCCCGGGCCGGCGGGTCAGGTGCGGACCTGCCCAGTGCCGTGGACCACGAACTTGGCCGTGGTCAGCTGTTGCAGCCCCATCGGCCCTCGGGCGTGGAGCTTCTGGGTGGAGATGCCGATCTCGGCCCCGAACCCGAACTCCTCGCCGTCGACGAACCGGGTCGAGGCGTTGACCAGCACCGCCGCCGCGTCCACCTCGCGGGTGAAGCGCTCGGCGCTCTCCAGCGAGGAGGTGACGATCGCCTCCGAGTGACCGGAGGTGTAGCGGGCGATGTGATCGATCGCGGCGTCGAGGGAGTCGACCACCCGCACCGCCAGCTTGAGGGCGAGGAACTCGGTGGCCCAGTCTTCCTCGGTCGCCTTCGCCGCGCCGGGCAGCAGCGCCTGCGCCGCCGGGTCAGCCACGAGCTCGACCCCTTCGAGGGCCTCGGCCATCCGCGGGAGGAAGGCGGGGGCGACGCTCCGATGGACGAGCAACGACTCGGCCGCATTGCACACCGACGGGCGCTGGGTCTTGGCGTTCTGGACGATGGCCAGCGCCATGTCGAGGTCGGCCGACTCGTCGACGTACACGTGGCAGTTGCCGTCGCCGTCGATCACGTAGGGCACCGTGGCGTTGTCGAGGATCGACTGGATCAGCGACGGGCCACCCCGCGGGATGAGGCAGTCGACCAGGCCCCGCTGCCGCATGAACTCCACCGCCGCCTCGCGGCTCGTGTCCTCGACGAGCAGGACCGCATCAGCGGGCAGGCCGGTCTTGGCCACGGCGTCGCGCAGGATGGCGGCGATGGCGGTGTTGGACGCGATGGCGCCCCCCGAGCCGCGGAGGAAGGCGGCGTTGCCCGACTTCAGGCAGAGGGCGGCGGCGTCGGAGGTGACGTTGGGGCGGTTCTCGTAGATGATCGCCACCACCCCGAGGGGGACCCGCACCCGCCGGATGGCCAGGCCGTTGGGGCGCACCCACCCGTCGATCACCTCCCCGACCGGGTCGGGCAGCGTGGCCACGTTGCGCAGCCCGCCGGCCATCCCGGCGATCCGGCTGCGGTCGAGACGCAGGCGGTCGACCACCGTGGGGCTGACACCGTCGGCCTCGGCCCGCGAGATGTCGACGGCGTTGGCGGCGAGCACGTCGTCGGCGCGGGCCTCGAGCAGGTCGGCGGCCAGGAGGAGGGCGTGGTCCTTCACCGCAGTGGACGCGGTGGCGACGACCCGGGACGCCGCCTTGGCCCGCGCCGCCAGCGCGGGGATCGATGCCGGAGGATCGTGCGCAACCATGGGCGCAAGGGTAACGGCCGCGCCCCCGGCGAAGGGCACGGAGCCGGTAGGGTGCGGCGATGCGGAGAGCGCTGGCCGTGGTGGGTGCCGCCCTCATGATCGCCACCGCCTTCGCCATCCGCTCCTGGCGGTCCGGGCCGTCCTCGTCCGAGGGCACCGACCCCGCCGTCCGGGCCACGGTCGTGTGCGCCACCGAGCTCCGCCGGGCCTGCGACGCCCTGGCCGGCACCACCCCGGGGTTGGTCGTGCAGACCGAGGACCCAGCGGCCACAGCCGCCCGGTTGGCGGCTTCCGGGTTCGATCCCGCCACGGCCGGCGTCGACGGCTGGATCGTCGCCGCGCCGTGGCCGGCCATGGTCGACGAGGCCCGCCAGCGGGCCGGCGCACCCGCGCTGTTCGGCGACGCGCCGGTGCTGAGCCGCAGTCCGCTCGTCATGGTGGCATGGGCCGACGCCGCCGCCTCCCTGCGCTCGCGCTGCGGCGGCGATCCGGGATGGCGCTGTGTGGGCGAGGTGGCCGGGCGACCGTGGAGCGATGTCGGCACCGACCCCCGCCCCGGCGGCGACGTGAAGATCGGCCTCCCCGACCCGGCCCGGGGCGGCACGGGGCTCCTCCTCGCGGGGCAGGCGACCGCGGCCTGGTTCGGCCGGACCGACGTCGCCGCCAACGACTTCTCCGACGAAGCGTTCGCGGCGTGGCTGCGCACCCTCGCCCGGGGCGCGGCCGACGCCGCCCGGGCCGGCGGATCCAACAGCACCCAGACCCCGCTCGACCGGATGCTGTCGGTCGGGCGTCCGGCCTTCGACCTCACCGGCAGCACCGAAGCCGACGCCGCGGCGGCCGTGGCCACGAGCCGGGACCGCGACCGCCTCGTCATCCTCTACCCTTCCCCGGCCGCCACCGCCGATCTGCTCATGGCCCCGCTCCTCCGTTCCCCGCAGCACGACGCCCTGCTCCGCATCGCCGGCAACGCGCCCGTGGCCTCGTCGCTCGCCGCCGCCGGCTGGCGCACCACCGCCGCTGCGGCCCCCGGCGGGGCCCGGACCGACATCACCCTGGCCGGTGGCAACGGGCTGCCCCGTGCCGGCGTGCTCGACGCGCTCCGCGCCCGCTGGCAGGAGGCCGCACGATGACACGGGCCGACACCAGGCGGTCGACCCCCCGGCGGGTCGTCGCCGCGCTCGTCGGCGTGCTCGCGCTGGCCGGCGCCGCCTGCACCAGCAAGGGCCCGACCTCCAACGAGGGATCGGCGGCCGGCGACCCGACCGGCTGCCTCGTCGTCCCGCTCACCACCTCACCGGAGAAGGTCGACTTCATCACCGAGCTGGCCCGCCAGTTCAACCAGAAGCGGCTCGAGGTCAACGGCGCCTGTGTGTTCGTCGACCCCAAGCGACGCTCGTCGGGCGAGGCGATGGGCCTCCTGGCCAACGGCTGGGACGAGGGCACCGAAGGGCCGCGGCCGGTGGTGTGGACCCCGGCCGGGAGCGCCTGGGGCGCCATCCTCGACCAGCGTCTGAGCGAGAAGGGCCAGAAGGCGATGGCCGGGCAGGGCACGCCCTTCATGAACACCCCGCTGGTGATCGCCATGCCCAAGCCGATGGCCGAAGCCCTCGGGTGGCCGGGCACGCCGATCGGCTGGTCCGACATCCTGACCCTCGCCCGCGATCCCGCGGGGTGGGCCGCCAAGGGGCACCCCGAGTGGGGTCCGTTCCGGTTGGGGAAGACCAACCCCAACTACTCCACCAGCGGGCTCTCCGCCCTCGTGGCCCAGAACTACGCCGCCGCCGGCAAGACCCGGGATCTCACCTCCGAGGACCTCGACCGGGCCGAGGTCCAGGCCTTCGACCGCGAGGTGGAGTCGCTGGTCGTCCACTACGGCGACACCACCCTCACCTTCCTGAACAACTGGTACCGCTCCGACCAGCGCGGGGCGCCCTACGCGTACGCGTCGGCCGTCGCCGTGGAGGAGAAGTCGGTCATCGACTACAACGCCGGCAATCCGGACGGCATCGCCAGCCCCGGCGAGGAGCCCCGGCCGCCCCGCATCCCGCTCGTCGCCATCTACCCGAAGGAAGGCACCCTCTTCTCCGACCACCCCTTCTTCGTGCTCGACGCACCGTGGGTGCGCCCCGAGCAGAAGCAGGCGGCCAAGCTCTTCAGCGACTTCGTCCAGCAGGCCGACAACCAGAAGAAGGCGCTCGCCTACGGCTTCCGCCCCGGCAACCCGCAGGTCCCGCTGGCCGACCCCATCTCGCTGACCAACGGGGTCGATCCCACCCAGCCGGCCACGCTGCTCCCGGTCCCGCCTCCCGCCGTCATGGGCAAGTTGCTGGTCCGCTGGCACGACCAGCGCAAGGGGGCCCGCGTGCTGCTCGTCCTCGACGTGTCCGGGTCGATGGGCGACCCCGGCGCCGGCAAGAAGACCAAGCTCGACCTGGCCAAGGACGCCGCCCTCGACTCGCTGTCGGAGTTCACCGACGACGACCTCGTCGGCCTGCGCGTGTTCTCCACCCTGCTCGGCCCCGACCGCCGGGCCACCTACCTCGACCTGGTGCCGGTCGATCGCCTGGGCACGGTGCGCGAGCAGCTCCGCACCGCCATCTCGAACCTCCAGCCCACCAACGGCACCCCGCTCTACGACGTGGCCCTGGCCTCGTACACGGCCGCGGCGCAGGGCTACGACACCAGCCGCATCAACGCCGTCGTGCTCCTCACCGACGGACTCAACGAGGACGGCGACCCGAGCAACGACAGCAAGCAGCTCGACACGTTGCTGGCGACGTTGCAGGCCCAGGCCCGCGGGGAGACGGCCACGCCGGTGCGGCTCTTCACCATCGGCTACGGCGCCGACGCCGACCAGAACGTGCTGCGGACGCTGGCCGAGGCCGCCAACGGCGCCGCCTACAACGCCAGCGACCCGCGGTCGATCGCCAAGGTCTTCGCCCAGGTGATCTCCAACTTCTGACCGCCGGCGCGGTCCCGCCTGGGGCAGACTGACGTCCGTGACCGTGGCGATGCCCGACCGGCCAGGCGCCCCCGCCGCCCTCCGCGCCGCCAGCTCGCCGCTGGCCATCCTGGCCGCGGCCGCCGGGTTCTCCGTGGGCGCGGCCGCCGGCTGGCCGATCCCGGTGGCTGTCGCCCTCGCCGTGGTCGCCTGGGGCGCCCGGATCGGGGTCGGCGCCATCGCCGGCCGTGACGACGACGGCATCGACCCGTTCCAGCTCCAGGACCCGTGGCGGTCCCATGTCTGGGAGGCCCGCCGGGCCCGGCGGCTCTACCAGGACGCGCTGCGCACCACCCGGAACCGGGCCGTGCGCGACCAGCTCGCCGGCATCGAGGACCGGATCGCCAAAGGCGTCGACGAGTGCTGGCGGGTGGCCCAGCAGGGCCAGGCCCTGGCCGAGGCCCGCGCCCGGATCGACGTCGCCACGCTCGAGCGCAAGCGGGCCGATCTGCAGGCCCGGACCGGCGACGCCTCGGAGGCCGGCGGCACCGCCCCGACGGCGAGCACCCTGGCCGAGACGCTCGAGGCCGTCCAGGCCCAGCTCGACAGCGCCCGCCGCCTCGACGACGTGATCACCTCGACCGACGCCCAGCTCGGCCTGCTCGACGCCCGCCTGGGCGAGTCGGTCACCCGGGCCATCGAGCTGGCCGCCCACGCCCCGTCGGCCGACGACCTCGGGGGTGTGCTGGCCGACGTCGTCGCCGTGGTCGGTGACCTCGAGTCGCTCCGCCGGGCCGTCGCCGACCCCGCCGCGACCGACGGCGCGCCGGCCCCGGCGCCCGCCCCCGCGACGCCTCCCGCGGCGCCGGGCGTCCCCGGCGGGCCGGCGCCGGCTCCCTAACCTGGCGCCGTGGCCCCCGCTCCGGACAGCAGCTCGCGCCTGCTGCGTTCCAGTGCCGTCGTCGCCGCCGGCACGCTGTCGAGCCGTGTCACCGGGCTCATCCGCACCATCGCCCAGGCCGCGGCCCTGGGCGGCGCCAGCAAGGGCCTGGCCGACACCTACGGCATCGCCAACACCGCGCCCAACCTGCTCTTCGACCTGTTGGCCGGCGGCGTGCTGGCCGCCACGATCGTGCCCGCCCTGGCCGACGCCCGCCTGCGCCGCGACCGGGACGCCACCAGCGCCGCGGTCACGGTGCTCGGCGTGGCCATGCTGGGGCTGGCCGCGCTCTCGCTCCTCACCGCGCCGATCATCGCCGTGGCCTTCGGCCAGAGCGAGGTGGAGCGCCGCCTCACCCTCAACCTCCTCCTGTGCTTCCTGCCCCAGATCTTCTTCTATGGCCTCACCGCGCTGCTCTCGGGTCTCCTCAACGCCCACCGCCGGTTCGCCGCCGCGGCGTTCGTCCCCACCGTCAACAACGTGGTCACGGTGGCGGTGTTCCTCTTCTTCCTGGCCCGCATGGGCCGCGACGCCACCGCCGCCTCGGTCGATGCCGACACCGCGGCCACCTTGCTGCTCGGCCTCGGCACCACGGCCGGCATCGTCCTGATGGCCCTCCTCCTCACCCCCGCCGTGGCCCGGATGCGCCTCGGGCTGCAGTGGCGCTTCGACCGGCACCACCCGATCGTGCGGTCGATGCTGGCCCTGTCGGGCTGGACCTTCGGCTACGTCGCCACCAACCAGGTGCTGTTCTGGACCATCTTCCGCCTGGCCAAGGGGCACGGCGATGGTGAGCTGGCCAACTACCAATACGCCTACCAGTTCTTCCAGCTCCCCTACGGCATCCTCGCCGCCTCGGTCATCACCGCCTTCCTCCCCGACCTGGCCGAGCGGGTCCGGTCGGGCGACCAGGAGGGGTTCGGCCTGCGCTTCCTCGAAGGGTGCCGGCTCACCCTGCTCCTCATCGCCCCGGCCACGGTCGCGTTGCTCCTCGTGGCGCCGGCCACCGTGTCGGTGCTGCTGGAGCGGGGCAGCTTCGGCGCCGCCGATGCCGAACGGACCGGCGCCATCCTGGCCGCCTTCGCCACCGGCCTCCCCGGCTTCTGCCTGTACATGCTGGCCATGCGGGGCTTCTACGCCCACCACAACACCAAGGTGCCCTTCCTCGTGAACCTGGGCCAGAGCTGTCTGTTCCTCGGGCTGTGCCTGCTCTTCGTGGGCCCGTGGGGGGCGGTGGGCCTGGCTCTGGCCTTCGGGCTGTCGTACGCCATCGGTGCGGTTGCCGCCCTGGCGTGGCTCGACCGCTACGCCGGGCCGCTCCCGTGGCGCGGCAGCCTGCCCATGGTGGTCAAGACCACGGTCGCCGCGATGGCCATGGCCGGGGTGGTGCTGCCGATCGCCGCCCTGGTCGGATCCGACCACGGCGGGGGGGCCTGGCTCCGGGTGCTCACCGCCGGCGGCGCCGGCCTCGCCGTGTTCGCGGCCGCGGCCGTGGCCCTCCGTATCCCCGAGGTCCACCGCCTACGCCGGCTCCTCCCCGGTGGGGCGCCGCCGGCCTGACGCGTCGCCGCGCCTCTGTCACGCCACCGCCCGGGACCCGCTTCGGTCCAGGTAGAGGAGGCTCACCACGGCCAAGGACAGTCGGGTGGTCACGCCGAAGGGAACGGCATGTCGGGCCGTCTCCATCGGTGCCACCAGCCACCCGAGGTAGAGGGCGGTCGCTGAAACCACGAGCGCACAGCCAGCGACGGCCAGCACCCTCCGATCCACCGGCCGCCGAATGGGCCTGGTCACGGCGACCGCAGCCGCCAGGAAGAGGAGGCCGTAGGTCGGAACCACTCCGAACGCGTCGGCGCTCGGGGTCACGACGCTGTCGACCGGCGTCGTGAGCAGTTCGGGAACTGCGGCGTACGTGATCTCCGCTCGGGTGGGGGCGAGGATCGACGGCAGCTCACGAACGAACTGCGCCGGGAACCGGTCCGGGCGCTCCAGCGAGTACCGCAGGAGCAGGAGGCTGGCTCGATCCTGCGACCACTCCTGCAGCGCCGGGTTGGCGCGGTAGGCGTCGAAAGACCGCTGGACACCACCGTCGTCGTGGGAGGGAACGACGATGCCCTCGGTCGATGGCATGCCGTGGTCCGTGAACCAGGCGGCTGCCTCCTGGTCGTACAACACCCGGTTGCGGAGCACCATCACGATGTTCTGTCCGAAGGTACCGATTCCTTCCGGCCGCGACGATCCCGCAACCTCGGTGTTGCGAACGACCACGCCCACCCACGCGCTGGCCAGCCCGAGGCCACCGGCGAGGATCAAGGCGGTCGTGCGTCGCGGACCGACGACAGAACGTCGCATCGCGGACGCGCCGAGCAACGACGCCGCCAGTACCGCGACGATGGGTGTGAGCTGCGGGCGACAGGACATCAGGACGACCGTCCCTCCCAGCGCCAGCGCCGCCGATGCCCCTGTGGGCTTGACCGCCCATCGCAGCCAGCCGGCCAACGTCAGGGCGGCGGAGGACAGGGCAAGCGACTCCCCCAGGATTGCCAGGTCCCAGTTGGTCACCCCGGTCGATGCCCCGAAGACGAACACCACGGCCAGACCCGATCGCTGGATCGTCCGACGCCGCAGGGTGCCCCGCAGCGCGAACGCGAGGAGGCACCACGCCGTCGTGCTCAGGATGACCTGTGCAACGACGCGGGCGCCGTCGCTGGGGAACAACGCGTAGAACGCGGGGACCGCCGGAGGTCGCCACGCGTGCCCGAGCAGGCTCACGAACGACCAGGACGCGCTGCCGTCGACAGGCCGCCACTCGGCGCTGTCGTAGTAGATGACGGCATCGTGATCGACCGAGAGGAGGAGCAGTCGGACGAAGACGAAGATGGCGACAGCAACATCGCACCACCGGTCCCCGGACGGTGACCGGCGCCATCGTGACGCGCGGGGCGGATCAGGGAACGATGACGAGGTCATCCCGGTGGACGAGGATCAGCGGTGAGCCGTCCTCCCGCTCGTCGCTCCGGGTCCCGATCAGCTCCCGCGCCGCGCCACTCGCCATCCGGCTCAGACCCTTAGCGAACACCGTCCCGGAGAGGTCGGCGATCTCGACGGCGTCGTCCTCGTCGAAGGTGCCTTCGACGCCGACCACCCCGGCGGCCAACAGCGATGTGCCGCCTCGGAGGAGAGCGGTGCGCGCGCCGTCGTCCACCACCACGGTGCCGTTGCCGGCGACAGCGAACGCGATCCACAGCTTCCGGGCCGGGAGCCGGCGAGCGTGGGGTTGGACGACGGTTCCGATGCCAGCGTCCCCGCGCATCGCACCTTCGAGTACGTGCGGTCGCGCTGCCGACGCGATCACCGTGCGGATACCCGACCACGACGCGATCTTCGCCGCAGCCAGCTTGGACGCCATGCCGCCGCTCCCCCTCGCCGTCCCGGCACCCCCCGCAAGCGATTCGAGAACATGATCCACCTCGATGATCTCCTCGATGAGGGACGCATCACTGTGCCGGCGGGGATCGGCGGTGAGGAGCCCGTCGGTGTCGGTCAGCAGCACCAGCAGGTCGGCGTCGAGCAGGTGCGCGACGAGGGCGGCGATCCTGTCGTTGTCCCCGAAGCGGATCTCGTCATCGGCGATCGCGTCGTTCTCGTTCACCACGGGCACGACACCGAGGTCGAGCAGCCGATCGAGCGTGGCCCTCGCCTTCAGATACTGGCGCCGATCCCGGAAATCGAGGGGCGCCAGCAGCACTTGCCCGGCGACTCGATCGTGTCGAGCCAGCGCCGTGTCGTACTCGTGCATCAACCGGCTCTGACCGACCGCCGAAGCCGCCTGCAGGGTGACCGAATCGCGAGGGCGACGATCGCCGCCGAGACCGAGCGCAGGGAGCCCAGCACCGATCGCCCCCGAGGTCACGACCACGAGCTGATGCCCAACGCCGACGAGATCGGCGACCTCGTCGCAGAGCTTCTGGATGGCATCGCGGCGAAGGTCGCCGTCGTCGTCGGTCAACGACGACGTCCCGATCTTGGCGATGATCCTCATGAGACAGATCGTAGATGGCAACGATCGCGCCCCCGGTCGCCGCCGCCCGGACTCACCCGTTCTCGTCGACGAAGTCGAAGGTCAGCCCGCCGATGTGGACGGTGTCGCCAGCCGCCGCCCCCGCACGGGCCAGCGCCCGGAGCACTCCCAGCCTGACGAGACGACGATGGGCCTCGTCGAGCGCGTCTCGCGAGGTCAGATCGGAGAGCGCCACCGCCCGCTGGGCCTCACGCCCATCGACGACGAAGGACCCGTCATCGGAACGGGCCACGGTGAACCCCTCGGCGTCCGGCTCGAACACGCGGTACGAGCGCTCGACCTTGGTCGAGGCTCGGTGGGCGGCGACCAGGACGGCCAACGCATCGGCGAGCTCCGCCACGCCGGCCCGGGTGGCGCCGGACACCTCGAACTCGGCGCCGACGGACCGCGCCTCCTCCAACCGTTGCCGATCGGCCACGTCCACTCGCGACGCCACGACCACCTGCGGCCGGTCGAGGAGCTCCGGCGCGTGCGCGCCCAACTCGTGGCGCAGCACGGCGAGTTGGTGGGTGGGACTGGGCGCGGGGGCGCCGACGGCGACGTCCACCAGGAGGACCAGCACCCGCGCCCGCTCGACGTGCCGGAGGAACTGGATCCCCAACCCCCGGCCGTCGGCGGCGCCTTCGACCAGCCCGGGGATGTCGGCGACCGTGTACTCGGCGCCGTCGTCGCGCTGCACCACACCGAGGTTGGGGACCAGCGTCGTGAACGGGTAGTCGGCGATCTTCGGTCGGGCCGCGGTCATGACGCTGATCAGCGTGCTCTTCCCGACGTTTGGGAACCCGACCAGGGCGACATCGGCCATGAGGCGGACCTCGAGGTGGAGCCACCGCTCCTCGCCCACCTCACCTTGTTCGGCGAACCCGGGCGCCCGTCGGCGGTTGGACAGGAACCGGGCATTCCCGCGACCGCCGCGACCGCCCCGGGCGGCCAGCCACCGGTCGCCGTCGGCGACGAGGTCACCGAGCACGGTCCCGTCGAATCGGGCGATCGTGGTGCCCACGGGCACCGGCACGAACAGGTCGCTCCCCGCCTTCCCGTGGCGACCCTTGCCCTGCCCGTGCGTCCCGTCACCGGCGCGTCGGTGCGGGTGATCGCGGAAGGAGAGCAGGCTGGCGACGTTGTGGTCGGCGACCAACCAGACGTCGCCCCCGTCGCCGCCGTCGCCGCCGTCCGGACCGCCCCGGGCGACATGGGCCTCCCGTCGGAACGAGACGCACCCGGCACCGCCGTCGCCGGCGCGGACGTTCAGGTTGCATTCGTCGACGAACTGGGACACCCAGCAACGTTACCGGCCGGCGCTGGGGGGGAGGACCTACGGGTTGGGGATGAGCCGCACCGGATCGCCCTTGATGCGCACGGTCCACGTCGTGCGATCCCCGATGCTGCCGCTCACGACGTAGCGGATCTTCCACCAGGTCTTCGTCCCGTAGACCGAGCCGTAGTTGGCCGGCAGGGTGACCTTGAGGCGGACGTGCCGATTGCTGTACTTGCCGTTCTGGGTCAACATGCAACCTGCGGGGCGGCCGATCGGCGGAGTGCCGGAGGAGGGAGTCCGGTTGCTGCACGGAGACCAGGTCATCTGGCCGGTGCCACTCACGTCGATCTGCGTGAGGCCGGTCCAGGGGCCACGGCCACCGGTCGGCGCCATCTCACCGGTCGTGCAGGCGCCGGCTTCGGACACGTAGGTGGCGTCCTTGCAGCCGATCTCGGCCTCGAAGGTCTGCTGGACGTCGTTGGGGTCGAGCAGCTGGATGAAGTTGGCGCCTTCGGCGGGGTCGAAGAGCTCGACGTACATCGTCTTGCCGGCGTGCTCAGGCCCGATGCTGGCCAGGTAGAAGGTGGGGTTGGCGCCGCCGACGTCGGCATAGATGCCGAGGTGCTGGAGCGCGTACAGCTTCGGGCAACTCGCGGAATAGACGTCCTGGGCGTTGGCCGTCGTGCTGTCGCCGGTGCACCGGGTGAACCCGCCGGGCTGGCGCACCCGGAGGGCGAACATCATGTGGCTTTGATCGGCCACGTTCGACGATGGCGACGGCAGTGGGTAGATCTGGATGTAGTAGGTGTCGCCGGCCTGCGGGTTGGTGACCGTGGCCAGATCGACGTAGGTGCTCCCGTCGCTGCACGGGCTGCTCTTGGTCAGATCGACGGTGGCGGTGATCGGCGCTTGGAGCGGATCGGCGAAGCCCTTGTCCCGGAAGTTGACCCGCATGGTTCCGTCGAAGTCGGGGCACATCAGCCGGTACTGCACCTTGTACGCACCCGCAGCCGTCGCAGGGAACTCGACGGCGTAGAAGTAGCCGTTGGGGCTGTATTCCGGGTTGGCCTTCACGCCCGCCGGGGTGCCCGGGATGCACGACTGGTGGGCCGCATCGGCGCCGTTGTTGTCGGCGTAGGTGGCGATGCGATCCCCGAACTCCTGCCGTGTGCAGTAGCCGGAGATGGCCAGCCGGAAGTTCTCCGGGTAGTTCGGCGCCCCGTTGCCGGTGCCGAACTCCTGGCGGGTGCCGAGGTAGTTGCGCGGGCTCCCCATCGGCACCGGTTTGATCCGCTCGGCCGTCGACTTCCGACCGATGCTCACCGAGGAGCGGAACAGCCGGCTGAAGTACTGCGGCGCCGAGGCGTCGGTCACGTTGACCTGGTAGTACGTCGTGGAGCCCGGGACCGGCGCAGCGGTCACGGTGTAGCTCGGTTTGGCCACGACGCAGGTGGGGTTGGTCCCCGTGGTGACCGATGCCGAGGTGCAGATCCCGTTGAACACCAGGGTCTTGAACGCGGCCCCCTTGGCCTTGGCGGTGTCAGGGAGGAGTGGCGCCGCCGCCAACGACGCGGCGTCGGCCGAACGCTGGAGTTGCGCGGCTCTCGCATACCAAGCCCCGAGATCGACGGCGAACGACGTGAAGGCCATGATCGGGAGGATCAGCAGGGCGGTGAGCATGAGCACCCAACCCTGGTCCCCTCCCAACCGGCGGGACTCGTCGCCTCGCATCATCCCGAGGCCACCGGCATCGGCCGCCTTCGAACCATCAGCATCGATCATCTCAACCCCCGATATAGGGCGGCTCGAGGCGGTACACCACTCCGCGGGACATGGTGAGGCTCCCACCGGGAATCATCCGTGTGAGCGCCGTCGTGCGAATCTCGACCCATACCCCGACGAAGTCGCCGGACCCGTCGGTGTTGACCCGGCCCAGTGGGCACCAGTTGCTGTCCCACGCGGTGGCCGGGCAGGTGACGGACCCCGATGCGCCGGACGGGAAGCCCGAGAGGTTCGACACGTTGATCTGGTAGGCCGTGTACACGTTGCACACGCCGGACACGCCTCGCACCGCCCAGGGCAGCCCGATGTCGACGTTGACGGTGAGACAGTTCGCCGGCGGCACCGGCTTGGTGTCCCCCGCCGCGACCTTCCAGATGATCGCTCGATGGACCGTGGTGTTCCGCAGCGACGACAGCCCCGACGACAGCGCTTGCGTCGCCGAGAAGTCGGCGAGGCGAGCCTTGGCCTGCTGGGACACGACGCGCCCTGCGACCAGCACGGCGCCTTCCATCTGGTTGGCTTGCCGGTAGGCGAAGCCGTAGTCGACGACGCCCGAGAAGAGCATGACCAGGATCGGAGCAGCGAGCGCGAACTCGACGATCACGGCCCCGTCGTCGCCGCGACAACGGCGGCGAGGGGCACAGGACACCTGCGAGGTGGCGCTCATGTCAGCTGCCCCGGCTCGACCCGCTGGATGCCCGCCACTTCGAAGGTGAAGGTACGGCCGAAGAGTCCGGTCATCATCCGCCGACTCACCTTCACGTAGACACCGACGTAGGCGATGTTGGCGTTCTTGGGCCCGTCAGGGCGGGATGCCGCGGTGGGCGGCCATCCACACGCGGGCTCGGGCAGGCCGGAGACGCACGAGAAGTAGGTGCTGTCGCCTTGCTGCGCCCGGTAGAACGCCGTGAACGTGTCGCTGTAGACGTTGCACTTGTAGGTCGTGCTCGACAACCCCGTCTTGCAGGCCGCCGGGACCTGGGCGACCGGGGTGCCGGCACTCGCGGCGTTCGCCTTGTAGATGACGATCCGCTGCACCCACGACTGGGGGATGTTGGCCAGCCCCTGGCGGATGGCCGTCATCATCGTGAAGTCGGCCGACGCTCCCGTCGGGGTGAGCTTTCCGCCCTGCATCGCGCCGAACTTCACCGCGTCGCTCACCGTGTCCCCCGTGGCGAGATAGTCGCGATACACGAGCCCGGCCTCCATGAGGAAGAAGACCACCAACAGGAAGAAGGGGGCGATGATCGACGTCTCCATCAGGGCGGCACCGTCGTCGGCCGTGCAGCGAGGTCTGACCCGCTCGGCCGGCCTCACGGCAGCGTCCTCGTGGCCGCGGAGGTCGAGTAGGCGGGAGCGGGGTTGGTGTCGGCCGACACCACCATGAACTCGACCTTCGATGCATCGAAGTAGGTCGTGGTGTACGCGTACGTGCAGGTTCCCGAACCGTTGGTGGTGCACGGGAAGAGGCTCTCCAGGTACCCCGGACTGGCCAGACCCGGGGCGTACTCACGGACCTGGACCTGGAGCAATGCTCCGTCGACTCCCAAGCCGCTCTGGGTGATGGTCACGTTGTACGTCACCGTCTCGTTGGCCGTGGTCGAGGCGGGCGACGGCGTGTACGACGTCGACATCGAGCCGAAGGTCGGGGCTGGCGGCGGCGGGGGCGGGGGCGGGGGCGCCGTCGTGGGCGGCGGGGGGATCAGCGTGGTGGTGGTGGTGAGGGCCGGGATCTGACAGGCCGGGGGTGGCGGGCGAGTGGCAACGCAGTCCGCTTGGTTGACCACCTGCCGCGACCCTTGTGCCGTCACGAACTTGATCGACAGGATCGACGGCACGACGATCAGTGCGACGATGAGCGAGTACTCGACCATGGTGGCACCAAGGTCGACGGAACACGTCCGCCGATTTCTCGGACTGAACGCTGTCGTCCTTTCGCTCCGTCTGGCGCTGCCCCTCATGTTCTTCCTCTCCGGCCGGAATTAGGCCGTCTGACCCATAACCAATCGGTTCCCTGCTGCGATTGCTCCGATGCGGGATCAGACCGCCTGGCAATACCCAAGTTGTACCACGGCGAGCAGTGGTACGTACACCCTGGATCTCGGGTTTTTCTCATGCATTTCCATTGCATGATCTGCCAATGCGGCGCCTCTCGAGCCTGCAGCTGGTGGCCAAGTCGCACGGCGCGTGACCAGCTGCGCGCCCACCGCTCTCCGCCTGTCCAGGGATGCCCGGTACGCACGACCGACGGGCCCGGACGCGGCCGCGCCGCCCCTCGGGGCGGCGCGGCATTTGGTCGATGCGGCGGCGCTCAGCCGCCGGCGATCACGAGGCGTCGGGCAGCACGTCGACGAGCTTGCGGCCCTTGCGACTGCCGAACTTCACCTTGCCGTTGGCCAGGGCGAACAGCGTGTCGTCGCCGCCACGGCCGACGTTCTCGCCGGGGTGGATGCGGGTGCCGCGCTGGCGCACCAGGATGGTGCCGGCCAGGACGGCCTGGCCGTCGAACCGCTTCACCCCGAGCCGCTTGGACTCGGAATCACGGCCGTTCCGGGTGGAGCCTGCGCCCTTGGTCTTCGACATGTCTTCCTCGCTGCTCTTCGGGCCCGCTACTTGGCGATGCCGGTGATCTCGATGAGGTCGTACTTCTGGCGGTGACCCCAGCGCCGGCGCTCGTTGGCCTTCGACTTGTAGGTGAAGCCGATCACCTTGGGGCCGGCGGTGGCGCCCACGACCTTGGCCGACACCTTGGCCGAAGCCAGCTGCTGGGGGGTGGCCAGCACGGTGGCGCCATCGACGACGAGGACCGGCGAGAACTCGACGACCGACTCGAGGTCGGTGTGGAGGCGCTCGATGGCCAGGCGCTGGCCCTCCTCGACGCGGTACTGCTTTCCTCCGGTGCGGATCACGGCATACATAGGGGCGAAAGCCTACCGATGGACCGACCCTGGGGACAACTCGCCGGGCCGGCGGGCCCGGTCAGGCCAGCAGTTCCTCGTCGATCCGGATGCCCCGCCCCTCGCATGGCTCGCACAGGATCGACATCGACTCGAGCAACCCCTCCCCGATCCGCTTGCGGGTCATCTCGACGAGACCGAGGTCGCTGATGTCGAAGACCTGGGTGCGGGTCTTGTCGCGGGCCAGGGCCTCACGGAAGGCCTTGATCACCGCCCGCTTGTTGGCCTCGATCTCCATGTCGATGAAGTCGCACACGATGATCCCGCCGATGTCGCGGAGCCGGAGCTGCTTGGCGATCTCGGCCGCGGCCTCGAGGTTGTTGCGGTACACCGTCTCCTCGAGGTTCGTGGTGCCGACGTTCTTGCCGGTGTTGACGTCGATCACGGTCAGCGCCTCGGTGTGCTCGATCACCAGCGAGCCTCCTGAGGGCAGCCACACCTTCCGGTCGAGGGCCCGCACCAGCTGCTCGTGCACGTGGTAGCGCTCCAGGATCGAGAGCGGCTCGACGTCGTTGTCGTAGAACTGCACCCGGTCGGCCAACGCCGGCGAGATGGCGCTCACGTAGGCGTGGATCTCCTCGTAGAGGGCCCGATCGTCGATCACCACCCCCCGGTAGTCCTGGTTGAACTCCTCCCGGATCACCCGCACGGCCATATCGGGCTCGCGGTAGAGCAGGGCCGGGGCCTGCACGGTGCGGGCCAGGCGATCGATCTCCTCCCACTGGCGGGCGAGCTGGAGGACGTCCCGCTCGATCTCCTCGGCCGTGACCCCTTCCGCCGCCGTGCGCACGATCAGACCATGGCCGGCCGGGCGGACCCGGTCGAGGATCTGACGGAGCCGGCGCCGCTCCTGGTCCGGGAGGCGCTTGGAGATCCCGTAGGTGTTGCTGTTGGGGATCAGCACCACGAACCGGCCCGGGATCGACACCTCCTGGGTGAGCCGCGCCCCCTTGTGGGCGATGGGGTTCTTGGTGACCTGGCAGAGCACGGTCTGGCGGGGCCGGAGGATCTCCTCGATCTTGGGCTGCCCGCCGACGCTCTCGATGTCGTCCTTGTCGTACTGGACATCGCCGCGGTACAGCACGGCGTTCTTCGGCGTGGCGATGTCGATGAACGCCGCTTCCATGCCGGGCAGCACGTTCTGGACCCGGCCCAGGTAGATGTTGCCGTGGATCTGGAAGACGTCGTCGGCCGGCCGGGAGACGTAGTGCTCGATCAGGTTCCGGCCCTCGAGCACGGCGATCTGCGTGGCCCGGGGCTTGACGCTCACCACCATCAGGTAGCGGCCGAGGGGCCGGCCCTTGCGCTCCTTGCCCCGCCGGCGGTTGAGGTCCTCCTCGTCGAGCTCGACGGGGGTCATGTCGACCGCGGCCTGGACGGGCTGCACCGGCGTCGGGCGACCACGACCACCGCCGCTTCCTCGGCCGCCGCCGCCACCGCCACCGCCACCGGTCTTCCCGCTGCCGCCGGTCCTCCCGCCACCGCCACCGCCGCTGCCGCCACCCCGGCGACGCCGGCCGCCCCCCTCGCCACCGCTCCGGCCCTCGCCGCCGGGCGCCGTCGACGGAGCCGCGGCGGGCGCGCCGACGGGTGCGGGGCGGGTGTCGCCGATCTTGGGCTTGCCCGGGGCCGCGCCGTCGCCGATCGGCGGTCGGCCTTCGGCCGCCCGCGGTGGTCGGGTCGAGGGGCGATCGCCCGGAACGCCGGCTTCGGCCGGGGAGGTGCGGTCGGCCCCTCCCGCGCCGTCGGGACCACCACCGCCGGACCCGTCGGGGCCGACGCCGTCAGCCTCGCCGTCGCCCGCCGGGCGGGCCCGGCCCCGGCCGCCGCGTGAGCCGCGGCGGCGCCGGTTGGCCCCGCCATCGCGCCCCGATCCCTCAGCGTCGGGCGGCCCGCCGTCGCTCCCCCGGTCGGTCCCCCGGTCGGCCCCACGCGGCGGGCCGGCGGCGGCGGTGCTGTCGGGCGCAGACCGGGCGGGGTTGTCGGACGGGGGGCGGGGTTCGGTCGGCGTGTCGGTCGACTCGGGCATCGGGGGTCCTTACGGGGTCGCGGCGGCCAGAGGCTCGCGGCGTTGCCCATCGAGTGAGATCCATTGGTGGGTGCGACACACCCGGCCCTCGGTGGCTGGCGGCTCGAAGGCGGCCAGCAACTCGGCGGGGCGCAGGCCCCGAGGCTGGGTGGCCAGCTCGGCCGTGATGACCGAGCCGGTGGTCGAGAGGGCGAGGATGTAGGGCCGGATGTCGTCGACGACGGCCTTGCCCTTGCGCTCCCGGGTCATGGGGAGATGGTCAGCCTCGAGGAGCCGGCGGCACTGGTCCGCCACCTCGGCCGGGGTGCGGTCGAGGACCTCGATGGTCCACTGGCAGGCGGTGACGGCCTGCTGGAGGGAGTCCTCCCGCCGGTCGGCCTCGGCCACGGACTCGACGACGATGCCGACGGGGAACAGCGGGGTGAGCAGGGATGGCAGGGAGGGCAGGTCGACCATGTCGGCGTCGTCGGCCCGGAGGTCGACATCGACGTACTCGCCGAGCGACTCGTGTCCGGTGGAGAGCGCCAGACCGAAGTGGACCTTCGGCCGCGGCGAGAACCCTTCGGTGAGCGCGACCGGCAGCCCCGCCCGGCGCAGCGCCCGCTCCCACAGGCGGGCGACGTCGCGGTGGCTGGTGAACCGGACCTTGCCCTCCTTGCGGTAGCGGAAGCGCACCCTCATGCGGCTCCCCCGGCGACCGCGGTCGGGACGACACCGGTACCGGCGTGCTCGTCGGAGCCGGAGCCCGCGCCGGTGCCGGTCTGGCGGCGGGGGCCGAGCTCGATGGGCTGCCCGGTGCCCTGGCTCCCACCGGCCGGCGGCGTGGCCGAGGCCACCACGTGCTCGATGCCGTAGCCGGTGCAGGCCCCACAGTCGTAGCACGGGGTCCAGCGGCAGTCCGGGAGGCCGAAGCCCTCGAGGGCGTCCCGCCAGTCCTGCCAGAGGAAGTCGCGGTGGAGCCCGGCCGAGAGGTGGTCCCACGGGAACACCTCGTCCTCCTCCCGGTGGCGGTGGACATACCAGTCGAGCGAGAGCCCGTGGGCCTCGAGGGTGTCGTGCCACAAGCCGAAGTCGAAGTGTTCCGACCACTCCTGGAACACGCCGCCCTTCTGCCAGACGGCTTCGATCACCGGCCCGAGGCGGCGATCGCCCCGGCTCATGAGCCCCTCGATCACGCTGGCCTTGGGGTCGTGCCACTTGAGCGTCACGCCGCGGTCCCGGCGCAGGTTGTCGCGGAGCAGGCCGATCTTGCGGCCGAGCTCCTCCCGGGTGTTCTGGCCGAACCACTGGAACGGGGTGAAGGGCTTGGGGACGTAGCCGCCGACCGACACGGTGACGCTGGCGCTGCTCGTGTGCTTCCGGCCGAGGGCGGCGCAGGCTCGGGCCAGGTCGGCGATCCCGAGGGTGTCGACGTCGGTCTCGGTGGGCAGGCCGGTGAGGAAGTACAGCTTCATGCGCCGCCAGCCCTGGGAGTAGGCGGCGTCGACGGCGGCGAAGAGGTCGTCCTCGGTGATCAGCTTGTTGATGACCTGGCGCATGCGCCAGGTGCCGGCCTCGGGGGCGAAGGTGAGGCCGGTGCGCCGGGCCTTCTGGATCTCCGCCGCGATCCCCACGGTGAAGGCGTCGACCCGGAGGCTGGGGAGCGAGACCGTGACCATGTTGCCGTCGGGGCGGTCGGCGACGGTGGCGCGGACGACGGCCTCGATGCCGCTGTAGTCGGCGGTGGAGAGGCTGGTGAGGGCGACCTCGTCGTAGCCGGTGCGGCGCAGCCCCTCGGCCACCATCGTGCGGACCTGCTCGGCCGGCCGTTCCCGCACCGGACGGGTGATCATGCCGGCCTGACAGAAGCGGCACCCCCGGGTGCAGCCGCGGAAGACCTCGACGTTGAGCCGGTCGTGGACCACCTCGGTGAGGGGCACCAGCTGGCGCTTGGGGTAGGGCCAGTCGGCGAGGTCGGCGATGGTGCGCTTCTCGACCAGCGCCGGCACCTCCGGGTACCGGGGGGTGACGGCCACGAGGCGGTCGCCCTCGTAGGTGACGTCGTAGAGCGACGGGACGTAGACGCCCGGGATCCGGCTCAGCTCCCGGAGCACACCGGTGCGCGACCCCTCGGTGCGGCCGCTGGCCTTCCAGTCGCGCACGACCTCGGTGATCTCGCTCACCACCTCCTCGCCGTCGCCCAGGACGACGAGGTCGAGGAAGTCGGCCAGCGGCTCAGGGTTGTAGGTGCAGTGGCCGCCGGCGATCACCAGCGGGTGCTCGGGGCGACGGTCGGCGGCCCGCACCGGCACGCCAGCGAGGTCGATGCACTCGAGGACGTTGGTGTAGACGAGCTCAGCCGAGAGGTTGAAGGCCAGGAGGTCGAACGACCCCGCCGGACGGTGGGTGTCGACCGAGAACAGCGGCAGGCCGTTGGCCCGGAGCAGGGCGGCGAGGTCGGTCCAGGGCGCGTAGGTGCGCTCGGCCACGGCGTCGGGGCGCTCGTTCAGGATCTCGTAGAGGATCTGGAGGCCCTGGTTGGGCAGGCCCACCTCGTAGGTGTCCGGGTAGGCCAGGAGCCAGGCCACCTTTCTCGGATCGTGATGGGGCTGGACCGATCCATCTTCCAGACCGATGTACCGGGCCGGTTTCGCCACGTTGGGCAACAGACGTTCGAGCTCCGGCCAGATGGTGTTCATGACCTGGCAATCCTACCGGACCACCCCACCCGGCTCCGGTCCCGGCCGGTGCGATCCCCCGTGGGTGCGAATTGTTCGCG